>CALFSX010000020.1 GCA_937916515.1 uncultured Planctomycetaceae bacterium
TCTAGCACACATTTAATTGCTTCATCCGGACTAAACGGCTCAAACCGAACCCCGTGCGGGATTACCCGCAAAACAGGAGATCACACAGTGATGATTATTCCGATCCAAGGACTCGAAATCCAGAATCGTAAACTGACGCAAACAAGTGGCCGATAGCAGCAAGGTAGTTTGCCTTATCCCCAACAGGCAAATGTGGGCCATTTCAGGGACGTCAGTAATTCCCCAACCCACCATTAGAATCGACAAATCTTTTCAACATCGTGATGGACGATTCGCTGCTGCGCCCCGCAACTGCGAGACGATGGTTGAACGCCTAGCCATAGTCTTTCGTCGTAAGGATACACGAAATGTCAACTCGACCTTCTGCGATGTTTTGCCTGTTGGCAGCCGTTGTTCTGGACGTTTCGTTTTCCAGTGCTGAAGAATTCGATCAGCACCCAATCACAGAACTCGCTTTCGCCAGCCCTCTGTTAACACGCCCCGTTGTTACAGAACCCCTGCCGGAAGAGTCGCTGCCAGAACAAACTTCCTCAGACGACCTGAACACCAGAATTGAATCTCTGGAAAAACAGATCCACTGGCTGCAGCAAAACCAAAGTCAGAAATGCCCGGACGTACTGGGAACTCTCAACCATCAGCTTCACTGCCAATCCGTTGGCACGGGCGGGTTATTCTTTGAAGCAGAAGCCAGCTTCCTCCGACCTTACCTAAGTGGAGCACTCAGTAGTGCCACGTCAACCGGCGGCAAGTGGCTGGACCCTTCTTATGGCACAGCCACTCGACTGAAGTTCGGCTACGTAAACGATTCCGGACTTGGTTTTCGAGCACAGTATTTTTCATTCAACCACGGCAACGACCTCGCCGGTACCTTCGGCGGTGGCAGTGTTGGCTTAAAAATGAATGTCGTCGACGCAGAAGTCACCCTGAAGAACAACTTCCGCAACTGGGATCTGGGAGTTTCCGGCGGTGTTCGCTACGGCTATCTGGGAATCAACGGAGACGGCGTGGTGATCTTTCCCGGTCAGTTGACCTTCGAAGGCATCGGCGCCACAGCTTCGGTTGACGCAAGTCGCAAACTGGGAAATTCCGGCCTGACACTGTTTGGAAGCCTGCGAGGATCATTCCTGCTGGGCGAAATCCACAACGGACAACCCGTGCGAGGTCTCTCGTACGGTTCTGTCGAAGATGAAATCGCTCAGGTCATTGATCACCAGATGGGAGTCGCATGGCTGTTGCCAACAAACACAAAAGCACAGCTACAAGTGAAGGCCGCATGGGAAACACAGTTCTGGCTGAACGACACCATCGCCGACGACGTCTTCGGAATCGGCAGCAACCTCGCCCTCAGCGGACCATCAGTGGCACTGGAAGTTCGTTACTAATCGCCTGTGTTGCCATGCTGAAACCAGCAGTAAAATAATTCAGTGGAAGTTCACAAATTTAACCCGTGGCGGAAGAGCCAGGTTGTTACCAGCCTGACTCTTCCGCCACGGGTTAAACAATTCAATTCATCAAATACCGGACTCTCCTGCGTTCCTGTCCTCACAATTGCTTAACAAGCAAAAACTGACTTGCGGCATTCCTCACAATGAACGATTCCGTCATTCCGCATTCCATTGCCGAAGCGTATTCCGCACAATCGTTTGCGACCATGTCGCAGCTTTGGCAAGCGACACTTACTGCACATTTTCAAAAAGTACTGGCTGGCGATTCCAGGGTTCTTAACTGGACGCTACCGCCAGAAACCGTTGTGCTGGCAGAGCAGCTTCTTCAGAACGGAAAAACGGTCAACGCAGAAGACCGTGCCGCTCAGTTCACCAGCCTGCTGCAGCAGATGCTAAGTTCCGGACAGAATCTGCATCATCCCGGCTATATCGGACATCAGGTTCCCGCCAGCGTCCCTTTGGCAGGACTCTTTGACGCCGTCTGTTCGCTCACGAATCAGCCCATGGCGATTTACGAAATGGGTCCTTGGGCCACCGCCGTCGAACATGCTTTAGTTCGAGCATTCTGCCGGAAAATCGGCTGGAATCCGGATACATCAACGGGCGTTCTCACGCATGGAGGTTCGCTGGCCAACCTGACCGCTCTGCTAACAGCTCGCAACGTAAAATTCCCAAACAGCTGGCAGGATGGAGTGCCACCCAATGCCGTTTTGATCGCTCACGCAGACGCTCACTATTGCGTCGCCCGGTCGGCGGGAATCCTGGGCATCGGTACGCGGCGAATTATCAAAGCAACGCTGGACAGCAAACGCCGCATGAATCCAGCGGCGCTCGATCACACACTCACTGAAGCCGCGCAAAACGGACAGCAGGTCATGGCTGTGGTCGCCTGTGCCTGTGCAACTCCCATCGGTGCATTTGACCCGATTGACGCCATTGCAGACGTTTGCGAAAAGCATGGCGTTTGGTTGCACGTGGATGCAGCTCACGGCGGTTCCGCCTTGATGAGCCGCACTCACAAGAGCTTGCTGGCTGGAATCGAAAAAGCTGACAGCGTAGTCTGGGACGCTCACAAAATGATGTTCGTCCCGGCCCTGTGCGCCGCCATTTTATACAAAAACAGCGCCCACCAGTTTGAAGCGTTTCAACAGGACGCTCCGTACCTGTTCGATCCGTCCAATGCAGGCCCAGCCCAATACGACAACGGCGTCAGCACCGTCGAATGCACCAAGCGAGCCACAGGCTTTGGTTTGTGGGGAGTTTGGAGCCTGTTCGGCGACACATTCTTTGAACAGCTTATCGACCGCACGTTTTCCATGTGTCGCTATCTGCACAGCCAGGTTGAAGCAGCCGAAGACTTTGAAGCACTTCACATTCCAGAATGCAATATTCTTGTATTCCGCCATTTGCCGCAACACATCACCAACAGCTCACTCGAACAGCAAAACGCATTTCAACGAAAGCTGCGATCCGCTGTCGTGAATTCGGGCGATTTCTATATCGTCCAAACCACAATCGACGGAATGGTTGGGCTTCGAACCTGCGTGATGAACCCGCTGACAACAGAGTCTCGCATCGACCAACTGCTCGACCGCATCCGCAGCCTGGCGTGATCGATCCACGATGCTCGCCTTGCCCTTAGCGCTCTCACTGGTGATCGCTATGATTGCCCGAGTGACGCGCCGTTCGATGTTCCGCAAGTCGCCCACCGCCAGCAACCACAAGCCAATCGAATACGACCTGAACCATGTATCAGCACCGCACCGCTAACCGCCCTCAGCAACGAACCGCCCATCGTGCAATTGCCATGGTGTTTTTTGCAGCCGTTGTCTTGAGTGCCTCACCGGCTTTACACGCATTCCAGCCGGTTCAGCAGCTATCCGACATTCAGCTTCGCGACAAAGTCGTGCGAGCACTCGGAGACGGAACCGACTTTCTGAAACGTCGCCAACTGGCCAATGGCTCGTGGTCCGGCGAAGGCCAGTTTGGTGGCAAGGAAATCGGCGTCACATCGCTGGCACTATTGGCCCTGCTAAACAGCGATGTTCCACAGGATGACCCAGCCATCCAGAAAGGCTTCGAATTTCTAAGAGCTCAACCACCAGGCCTGGAACCCAAACTTGTCTACGAAGCATCCCTGATGGTCATGGCATTCTGCGCCACAGACCCCATCAGGCCGAACGATAAGGATCGAGTCATCCGGATTGTCGATCTGCTGGAAAGAACGCAGTGTACTTCGGGAGAATTCGGAGGGCTGTGGGGATACGACATCATTGGGCGAGGACGTCGGCCGGGATCAAACGGAGAAGACCGCAGCAATGGGCAGTTTGCCGTACTTGCTCTTCGGGACGCAGCTTATGCAGGAGTCAAAATCGACCGAAAAGTGTGGGAACGAGTTCACGAACACTGGCTCAAAGGCCAACGCAGCGATGGATCATGGGGCTATCACCCGGGAGACGGCCCCAAAGGCAGCATGACCACAGCTGGCCTGTCAACGCTCGCCATCACAACTCGCATGCTGCAAACCGACAACGACGTGGATGGCACTGGACGCCCGGACTGCTGCGTTCCTCACCCACTGCCCGACGCCTTCGAAAAGGGGCGAGCATGGATGGCTGATGCGTTTACTGTATTCACCAATCCTCCCGGTGAAACCTGGCACTACTATTATCTGTATGGCCTTGAACGAGCCGCCAGACTTGGCAACGTGAGATTCTTCGGAAAGCACGATTGGTACCGCGAAGGTGCTCGATATTTCGTCAACAACCAAAACGGTGATGGCAGCTGGCTGGCACAGCAAAATTCCACGCCCAACGTGTCCACTTCGTTTGCGTTGCTGTTTCTATCGAAAGGGCTTTCTCGAGTTGTCGTGAACAAGCTGGACTACACATCCGTCGGCCTTAAGGAAGACGTGCGAGGCGAATGGAACCGGCATCCATTGGATATTCCCAACCTGATCGATTACGTTGATGGACTAAAAGGCTGGCCCCCAAGATTGACCAGCCAGATCCTTTCACTAAGTCGCCTGACCGATGAAACCGCCGTCTCCGATATGAACCAGGCTCCCGTCCTGTTCATCAGCGGCGCAGATGCTCCCACCTTAAATGACCAGCAGGTACGTTGGCTGCGAGAATACATTGACGAAGGAGGATTCATCTTTGCCGTTGCCAATTGCGGCAGTGGAACCTTTGATAAAGGTTTTCGAGATCTCATCAAACGCATGTTTCCAGAAGGCGAAGCATCTTTGCAGCGATTGCAAAGTGATCATCCCGTGTATCGCAGCGAATACCCGCTTCCCAACGCCGATTCCATTGAACTTTACGGAGTCGATTTCGGCTGTCGTACGTCAATCATCTATTCTCCGGAAGACCTGGCCTGCGTGTGGCAAAAATGGATGAAGCACGATCCACCGAATCGATCGGAAGGACTCGTACAGCGAATCATTCGAGCCAACCGAATCGGCACCAACGTGTTGGCGTATGCAACAGGTCGTGAGCCTCCTGTCAAACTTAACGAAAGCGGCAAGAAGGGCGAACGACCGGAATCGAAGATCAATCGAGGCCTCACGGAAATCGCACAACTGCGCCATTCCGGCGGCTGGGACACAGCTCCCAAAGCACTGGGCAATCTGCTGCAGGCGTTGAATTCAACCGCCGGACTTAACGTCGCCCCTCAACGACGCACCATCCCTATCACTCTGGACGAACTCAAGAAGTTTCCGATTGCCTATATGCACGGACGCTATCGGTTTCAGCTGTCGCTGCAGGAACGAGACGCACTACGTGACTATCTAAGTCGAGGCTTCGTGTTGTTTGCCGATTCGTGCTGCGGTTCCACAAAATTTGATCGCAGCTTTCGAGATCTTATGGAACAGATCTATCCCGAGAATCCACTGAAACCAATCCCCATCGATCACGAATTGTATTCCGATACCATCGGACACAAAATCGAAAAAGTACGTTTGCGAAAAATGGTTCCGGGCGACAAATCAGCGTCGATGCAAACGAAAACCGAATCGGTCGCTCCGATGCTGGAAGGTATTGAAATCGACGGACGTTTCGCCGTGATTTACAGCCGCTACGACATCAGCTGTGCCCTGGAAAACCAGGCATCACTGGCCTGCGACGGCTACGAAGAACCCGACGCCATGAAGCTGGCCGTCAACATCGTATTGTACGCAATGCTGCAGGACATCAGCTGGTCCAGGATGCTGACAGAACCGCACACAAAAGGTGCCGCCAAGTAACACAAGGCACTGCAAGCTCTATGTCGTTGAAAGGCCGCCCGCCGATTCAGCCACAGTCCCGTGGGACGATAGCACTCTGCCGGTGACGATAGTCACCGGTTGACAGGCTCCAAAAATTTCAGGGGCGACAGAGTGGCAGCTACTCCGCCACTTTGTCGCCCCTGTTTAGTCGAGACACCGGCCCAGAATCAATGGGTAGTCGCCCACGGCAAGACGCTGTCGCCTCTCTGAGGCTTTTGCTGCAAAAATGTATGCCGCAACAATTTTTGCAAACTGAACAGTGGTGACATTGAAAGGGAAGCAATTTCCGCTTCCTGCCATTGGCGGAAGCCACGCGGCCAATCAACGCTCAACATCCGTCACTCAGTTCAGCACTGACTCGCGGGGACGCACGCTGCCAACCAGAATGCTGCTGGGACGACTTGTTTCTGCCAAGTCAATGCGGTACTTGCGCTTCACAGCTTTGGCACTGTTCTTGATTTGCTTCACTTTCAAATCAGCGGCCGGTGTCGGGCTGTCGTCACGATCGGACGATCCGCCAAAATTGTCATCGTCGTGGCCGGGAATTGTCTTCATGATCATGGTCAGTCGCCCGGTTGTGTTGCTGGGACAAATACACCCACCCATCGACTCACGCTGCGGCAGTTCTTGAGGCATTCGCCCTGCATTCAGCAGATTCTGCCGAATGATTTGCCAACCGCTGCAACACCTCAACCTGCCATTGAACGTTTAGTTCTGAAACTTCCTGGATTTGCGCGAACATTTTCTCTTGCCGTAAGCTCGTAGATATCTAAGAATGTTCGTGTCCTTCGGGTCAGAGTGACGCACTCTGACGGTAGTAAGCCTGATCAACAACTTAACTGCAGTTGCATAGTCAGGGTACTTCGTTATTTAGAAAGGAGGTGATCTGGTGAATGATTACAGTAGTCCTAGTCGAGGTGGTGCCGCCAGCTGATGGTCGGCGGGCTGTCCGTTCGGCAGCCACCGTCTCAAACCAGGTCGCCAGATCAGTTTGAGAATCAAGATTGCGGCTCTGAAAGATGCTTCGGCAACTTTCAGAGTCGTTTTTTTTGCACCAACAACGAAGCTCACGCGTCTACACGATGTCGCTGGACAAGCACTCCACAAGTGCCACCCATTAAAGCAATCATCGTTTCCAATAACAGCCAACAGAATATCTCTTCGCGATTCGACTTACGGACCAGACATGACACAAACAAGTATCCGCTTCGCCATTCTGGGCACAGCTAAGATCGCCAAAACGGTTGGCCCAAAAATTCATACCGCCTGCGGAGCCGAACTGGTTGGCATCGCCAGCCGCGATGCTGCAAAAGCAGAAGCATTCGCGGCAGAACTGCAGGCCCCCGTCAGTTACGGCAGCTATCAAGCGGCGCTCGACGATCCGAACATTGACGCCGTTTATATTCCACTTCCGCCGTCCATGCACGCAGAATGGACGACCAAGGCAGCGAAAGCCGGAAAGCACGTGTTATGCGAAAAGCCGATGGCTCGCAACGCCGCAGAATCGCAACAGATGATCGACGTCTGCCAGCAACACAACGTTGTGTTGTTAGATGGAGTCATGTGGTACCACACTCCACGAGCCACCGCGATCAGGGACTACGTCGACAGCGGCCAGTTGGGTGATCTTCGCCAGATGACATCAGTGTTCACATTTCGGTGGGACACGATTCCCATGGACAACCTGCGCATGCACCGCGAAATGGGCGGTGGAGCACTGCTGGATCTGGGCTGGTACTGCGTCGGATCAGCATTGTGGCTGCTGAACGAAATGCCGCATAAAGTTCAGGCTCACGCACAATGGACAAACGACGTTGATGTGCGACTGAACGCCTTTATGTGGTTTTCCAACAACAAGGTCACCACCATTGAATGCGGTTTCGACACCGTCCGCCGTCGTTGGTTTGAAATTGCCGGATCACAACAGAATCTTGTCTGCGACGATTTCACTCGCCCGTGGAAAGCCGACAAGCCTCGCTTCTGGACTCACGACAACGACGGCAACGCCACAGAACACCTGCTGCAACATCAGCCGCAGGAAAAACTCATGATCGAAGCGTTCTGCGACCTGATACGAACCGGCAACATCAACCACCCATGGCTGCAACTGTCACAGAAAACTCAAACGGTGTGCGATGCCCTGGACCGTTCGGCTCGCACAAATGCGGCGATCGATCTGGTGCCTGACTAGATCAATTTACTTATTGTTCTGGACGGTTCTGGCTCGTGGGCAATCGCCCACATAGTCCAATTCGCGTTCTCCGCGGCCACAAGTCAGCGAAAATCGCTGTAGGAAAGGGGAGCTGGTAGGGGACGGAACTTACCGTTCCTGGCAGCAATCCCGAAGGGACGACAGCTTACTGCCGGGGCCGGAGTCCCCGGACTGCCAGATCCGGAAATCTTCAAGGTGACAGAGTGGCGGCGTATCCGCCACTCTGTCACCTCTGTTTGGTTGAAATGCCAACCGATGTTTCGTGAGTTGTCATCCACGGCAGAACGCTATCGCCTCTCCGAGGCTTTTGCTGCAAGCATGTATGCAGCAAGATGTTTTTGCAGACTCAACAGTGGTGACAAGTTCAAGGATCTCGAAGTTGCGTCGTTTCCTGCCGCCAACCCAACATCACGCCCAGTTTCTTTGCGGGCGGCGAATCAGCCGGTTGGCTTCTTCGTCGTTAACAAACAATTCCGTGGCTGGATCGATCGTCAGCTTCCGTTGCAAAATCCACGACAACGCGGCCGCGTGGCAGGCAATGTGAGACGTCCGCATGACGTGCTGATTGCACGTCGTAAGTTCTCGAGAACGCACGCAATCGAAGAAGTTGCGAGCATGAGCAGACACGTCCAGTCCGCGCACGCGTTCAGTGGCTTCGCTCGCATTTGCCTGCAGCGACGCTGGCTTCACGACTAGCTCTCCGCTGTCGCCCGTTTCCACAGAACCGGCGTCGCCTTCAAAACGCACCGGGCATGTGCCAAGTCGAGTAATCCAGCGGGGGCCTCGATCGCCGAAGGGTTCCGGCAAAAAGTCGATCAACAGTTTCACGCCGTTTTCATACGTGCAAACAATATTCTGCTCCGAAGGTTCGTAGGTTAACGGCATCGAATCGTCAGCCTTGTTCGCCCACTGGCACAGGTCAACCGTATGAGCGCCCCAGTCCAGCAGGCGAGCACCAGAATCGAAATCGTAGTAACCTCGCCAACGTCCCTGAACGTACTTGCTGTTATACGGGCGCCACGGCGCCGGACCAAGCCACATGTTCCAATCGCATTCTTCGCGAAGCGGCGTGGGTTCGGCTGGAAGCCACGTGTTGTCTAATGTTGGAATGTAAACCGTGGCATACAAAGTGTGCAGTTTGCCAAGCTGGCCTGCGTGAGCCATCGAAACTGCCTGCTGAAAATTCGGCACACTGCGGCGTTGTGTTCCCGCCTGAAAAATACGCTTCGTCTTTGTGAACGTATCCGCCAGATCCTGACAGTCACCAATTGTAATGCCGCACGGTTTTTCGCTGTAAACATCTTTGCCGGCTTCTGCAGCCAACATCGAAGCCGCCGCATGCCAGCGATCTCCCGTGGCAACCAATACGGCATCAATGTCTTTCCGATTCAACAGTTCTCGAAAGTCATTAAACAAAACGCAGTCTTTGTTTCCGTAAGCACCATCCACCAACGCCTTGCCGGCATCTCGACGAGACGCCTGAACATCTGAAATGGCCACGCAGCGAATGTCGTTGAACTTCAACATTGCCGTCAGGTCGTAGGTACAGCGAGGCCCAATGCCGATAACGCCCAGGTTGATTCTGTCGTTGGCAGAAGTTCGCTGCGCCGCCGACACCAACGAAGAAGCTTGCGCTAGCGCGGACTTTGTGACAGCAATTGACGCCACTGTTGCCGACGTTGCCAGAAAGTCCCGACGGCTGGTTTGACGGGGTGTACTCATAAACGATTGCTCCGCTGGTTCCGAATCAAATTTCCAATTTGGCGCCAATGCTCGCCTGCACGTTTTCACAGTCTCGCCAACTTAGACTCTGTTTTCAACTGCTGGCAGAACATAAGCCAACGCAGCCATTTGACGGCATTGCAAAATTCCAGCAAACTTCACTTCCACGATATTCAATTGAGTAACAGGAATGCGCAAATGACAGATTCGAAGCTGGCCCCTGAAGTGATTCACGAAATAACCGATGCCTTGGCGGCTGCACAAAAGATTCAGGCGATCAAAATTTATCGCGACGCGACCGGAAAAGGCTTGAAAGAAGCCAAGCAGTTTATTGACGAATTGACGCCTCAATTAATCGAACAGGACCCCGAACGGTTTGCAAAACTACAACGTGCAAAAGCCGGTTGCGGTTCGGCGGTGTTGATCTTTGCGCTGCTCGGCACGGCCGTCGCTGTGGCGATTTCTTAGAGCCTTACTCAAAATGATGCGCGCATGTTGGCCGTAGCGACAACGGAGCGGCTCGGCGATTCAAACGTCCCATGCCTTCCAGCCATCCACGCCACCGGGTCAAGGGCGAAGCCCTTGTTAGGTCAGAAACGTAGAGCCGGTTCCCGCTGGCCGTGCTTTCTCAATCGCCAATCGGTTGGCAACGCGCCCCGGGAAAGCTGTCACTCAGCGACCCTCCGTCAAGCAGGACTGCGTGCTCCGGGCTCTATAACGAATGTTCAGACGCTTCGGTCGTTGACGCTTATGGAGCGTAGTTTGTTCGTTTCAAATCCAGCCCGGATCGGATGTGATAGCGAATTCCTCGCCACGTCACATCGTTAAGCGTGTACGCTCGCACCAGCGCCACAAAGTGAATCACCTGAGCCATCGGGCCGGCCAATGCCAGCATCCACGGCAAGCTGAATCCTCCCACTGCCCGATCACCAATAAACGTGTTCACGCATTGTTCAGATCGTTGCATCAGACGTCCGGCGATCAGGCCAAACGTTGCCAGCGAAGCACCGGCCAGAAGCGCCACGTCAAAATTTGCCGCGGCGATTCCCACGACGATTAAGCCGACGTTTAACATCAGCAGGGCTCCGGAAAGCAGCCCGAACAACATTACTGTTCGCCACGCTCGGTGATAGTACCTTAGGCCCTGCAATTGCCGAGTTACAAACGACAGACACCAGCTAAGCGATGCAGATTCCGGGTTCGGCATCGTGCATTCCGGAACAAACGCAATTGTCCCACCGTCCAGCAGTATTTCGTTGGATGCCAGAGTGTCTTCCACCAGAGCTCGGCACCACTTGGTGGCCAGACTGGCTTTCTGGTAAACCGATTTCCGAATTGCGAATGCTCCGCCCCAGCCAATGTTAAAGGTGACCATTTGCAACACGGCCGCAGAATTCCAGATATGACGAACATAGTTGGCCAGAGTTGTGGAAGGCGGTGCGTACCAGCGCACTCCGCATGCCGCACCCACGTTTTCGCTTTGCAGCGGACTCACCAAATCACGCAACCAACCGGGAAAGGGAACGGTGTCGGAATCCAGCCACGCGAACACTTCGCAACTGTCGGAGCAACTGTGAATCCCCTGAATCAGCGCACAATTTTTCAGGCTGGATGTGTCCTGACAAAGCTTCAGGAATTCAACATGAACGTTTGTCGCATTAAGCCTTTCACGCACACGTTCGACAACTGCAGCGGCCGGGTCGGAAGTGCTGTCAACAATGATGTGGATTTCGTGACTGGGATAGTCCTGCGACATCAGGCCGAGCAGGCATTTTTCCAGAAAGGGATCGGCTCCACGAAGGGACAGAACCACTCCGACGTGCGGCAGGTTCACATCTGCCACAACACTCGGCCGTTTCTTATACAGGGCGCGGAACTCAGCGGCCCACTTTACCTGATACCAAAGCACAGCAACAAGCAGCAGGGCAGTCACTGACGCGATCATCATCATTCAAAGAAATCCGTCGCTCGACGCAATTTAGATCGAGAAATGACTGAAAGGAAACGTCCACCTGGCAGCCTGACTTCGCCCAACAAGCTTATCGAAATCAGCCTCAGCGGGCGTTCTTGCGGGATTGTTTCCCGTAAGCTCAGCAGTCCACCCGGCGATTTGCGATCAGCCGAATGGTATCAATGCGACAACTGAACTTCCCGGATTTGCACGTCAAAAGTTAAAGTCCGAAGCAATCGTTTTTGACACGGAACGCCTATTTAGCCGTTTTTGTGTCCGACGCCTGGAAATATATGGGGTTTTTCTGCGAAGATTGGAGCTTGGGGGTATCGAAAAGTACATTTTTCTCCGAGAATCCTGCATATTACGGTTGAAGAGTTGTTTCGAACCAGATGATCGCACGGTGCTTCAACATCGTTGCAAATTGTCAGCAACGGCTTGACTCTTAACCGAGGGCCTGTCCCTTGTTAGTTAATGGGACCGAGCGTCTTACGGTCCGTTGATAGATTTTTCCCAGGAGGTAACCATTAAACGATCTCGTCCAACTGCGGTCCCCCAGTCAAATGCCCCGCGCATGAATGACCGCATCCGAATTTCGCCAGTCCGCGTTGTGAATGCAGATGGGGAAATGCTCGGTGAAATGGAAACGGAGAAGGCTCTGGCTCTGGCACTGGATCAGGGTTTGGACCTTGTTGAGGTGAGCCCCGACGCTCGCCCGCCTGTTTGCCGAATCATGAATTACGGCAAAGTCGTCTACGAACGTCAGAAAAAGACGTCCAGCGGTGCCAAGCACCATAAAACTCAATTGAAACAACTGCGACTTCGTGCCAAAACCGGCCAGCACGATATCGAAGTCAAGATTAACAAAGCCCGCGAGTTTCTGGGACGACGTGACAAAGTTAAGATCAACGTCATGTTCCGAGGTCGCGAAAATGCTCACCACGATCGTGGTCGCGAAATGCTTGACGAAATCGTGAAATCACTGGAAGACGTCGCCACCGTGGAACAATTTCCACGCATGGAAAGCGGACGTATGATGTCGGTTCTTCTGGCTCCTTCAGCCAAGTAACCGCACGGTGATCTGAACCACGTAAAAAAGCGAGACGCGTTGAAACGCATCTCGCTTTTTTCATGCGCTTTCCCTTGCCGGCCGATTTAGCCAGCAAGGTATTCTTAGCATGGCCTGATCAACCAACTTCCAGATGACCTTTCAGCATCCGGAACGTTCGCTTCACTCCGTCCGGACCAACTTTAGAACCGTGTCCCGGACCTTCGCTGTCGATGAAGGCGACATAGTCACCCGCACCAAAGACTCGTGTCTGCAAAGCGTCCGGGTCGCCAAACGTAACAAAGAAGCCACCTTCGTTGACCTGCTGCAGATAAGTCACTGGACCGTGCTGAGCATGGTGAGCAGCGTTGTGCAGATCCTTCGCTTCACCAGCTGCCAGAGATTGCTCCGCCATATCCAACAGACGATCTTCTATCACCGTGGCATCAACTTCTACATCTACAATCCGTGACAACTTCTGTTCTGTTTCGTCGCAACAAACCACACTGATCTTCAGTTTTGACATGCGTTGGTCTTTCAGTCCAATTCAAAAAAATGCAATCGTGCTGTCGCCAGCAAGTCGGTGCCCCAACCGACACAACTTCGGTGCCGGCAGTCCTTCGGGGCGGCGGACCAATTCAACGTTCACCCCGTAGTCGCTGACCAGGCCGTACTCAAATCGCAACAGCCTGGCCTGGGCCTCGGGGCAAACGAACTGTGTTCTGCGACACAAAACACTTTACGGCAGAGGCAGAACTTCCACTTTGCGAATGTTGACGATGCTGCCTGGATCGTGCTGCTGAAAAGCAAAGTGACCATCTTTGAAGGTTTTGGCGAAGTCCAGGTATTCGTACAGTTCGTTGCCGTCAACCGTTACTTTGATGCGAGTCATCTCACGACCGCGCCAAACGTCGTCGCGAACTTCCAGTTCGTAGGTGAACCATTCGCCTGGCTTAACCAGCTGCTGATAGACATGGCACATGCCATAAATTGATCCTGTGCGGATCGGGTCTGTGTGAGTGCTGTCGATTTGAGCTTCGTAGCCGTCCATGAAGCCCGGCTTGCGAGTTGTGCGGAAGTACAGCCCGGAATTGCCGCCGTCATTAATTTTTACTTCAGCGCGGTAGCGAAAGTTCTTATACGGACCCTTCGTACAAACCAGCATCGACGCTGGTCCGCCGCCTGTCAGCGAGCCATCTTTGACAACCCAGGTGCTTTCATCTTTACCAACCTTTTCCCAGCCATCCAGCGACTTACCGTCAAACAGCGACACCCATTCAGCATCATCCGCAACAACGCTGGCTGGCAACTGCAATGCACCAACGGAAACCAGACACATCAACACCCATGACAAATTTTTCATCAGCCGTTTCCAGATTTAAACGTATAAAAAGTTGTTCAATTGTTCGCTAAAGACGTCACGATCGGTGCTGCAAAAAAACGAAGCCAGCCTCTACGGCAGACAACGTGTCATCACCCGCAACCTTAGCCCGGACGGCATTGTAAGATTCGGCTGGCAGAATACGAACGAAACGCTTTTCGTATTTTTATTCGCCCAGCAAACTCACAACGCTATTGACGACTTTCGCACGCTGCCGCCCACGATGGCGAATCATCGACGAAATAGATCCTCGTCGAAATAAGAGTGCAATCGCGGGCCGGGCCGCAGCAAAATGCAGGCTAACCTCGGGACAGGAAAACCACGCTCTCATTTTAATACGTAGAAATTTAGTTTTTCTGAGCCATCGTCGAAGCCACAATGGCTGGCACAACCGTCGCCACAAGAATCGCGGCCTGCACAGCCTTGATGGTTTCTTTTGTCGCGTCAGACGCAAGCACATCACCGTTAGCCAACGAATTAATGCGTTCCTTGTGCTGTTGCAGTTCAACAGCGGGAAAGTTTGG
This sequence comes from uncultured Planctomycetaceae bacterium, assembly GCA_937916515.1. Taxonomy (GTDB): domain Bacteria; phylum Planctomycetota; class Planctomycetia; order Planctomycetales; family Planctomycetaceae; genus Fuerstiella. The sequence continues at coordinate 14,551 of CALFSX010000020.1, forward strand.
TTTCAACAAACTTGCATGTCGAGCCAAAGCGATCAGCACAGCGGTTTGGCCATCCGGAACGGTCGATTCATCAAACATGATGTTAGCCATTCGTTGACGAATATCGTCTTCAAACGTGCCGTCAATTTCCGGATAGATACGTTGAGTAAACACCCATAGAAATTTCTTCTTGTCTTCTTTAACGACGCCCTTTTCGGACAACTGATGAGCAACTCGATGAGGCAGGTCTTTCAGGCCAGCCGTCTGCCTAACCCAGTGAGACAAACTGCGAGGCTTCTTTGAAGACTGAATCATCTGCAGCAGCTCGTCCAGCAATTCATCACCGGTCGCTTCCATATTGGCAACCGATACATCACCGTCTTTTCCTTCGCCGCGCACAATTCGGCGTTGCAACAGCAGCTCGCTGACCATCGCACCAGCGACTGAATATAGGTACAGGCCATGACAAAACGTGCCCGTTCTGTCATTTAACGCCAGCAACAAAACCTGCTGATGAAGTGGCAATTGTGCGGACATATAATTCACCCAACAAGGGCTTCGCCCTTGACCCAGTGGCGTGGTGTGCTGAAAGAAGTGGGACGTTTTAATCGCCGAGCCGCGACGTTGTCGCTACGCACAATTTGACGTACCCGGTTGGCCAACGGAAACGCATGCTTTTCAGGACGACTTGAGTAATTGTCACATAAGAAAATAGTGGTTGAAGATCGTAACTGGACTCGCCAGAGTTCAGTCAAATGACAGTAGACCCCAAAGTATGGCGACTCCGACAACACGCAAATTTCGTCGTGGTAAACCGCCAGTGTAAACAAAGCAAAACCGGCAAACCTGAATCTCGCGACAATGCTGTTTCGAAATGATTGCCCGCCCCCAAAACCAAGGGCATCAAATCGTGGCAGGCTTCCCAAAACAACGTGTCACTGAACGGCTTCCAGTCGTAAGGTCTTTTTTGCAAATGCTTTACGTCGCAATAGTAAGCATTTCAGCATGCTTATGGGAATGCTGGCCGAATCTCTGATCCGCTAAAGTCTCGGAAACGTTCAGAAAACACTCATTCCTGAGTCAGAAAAGGAGAACGGAACGTGAAAACATCTGGAATCTGCCCCAAATGCCAGTGCCGCGAGCTAAAAGTCGGCAAACGAGGAGGCTATTCAGCCATCCACGGAATCGGCAACATATTTTTCGGAGCCTCAACAGACGTCTACGTCTGCAAATCCTGCGGCTACGTCGAAGAATACGTCTGCGACAAACATCTCCGGAAATTGAGGCGATGAACGGCAGGCAAACCTTCCAGTCGCCCTTCATCCCCGGTTCTGCTCCAACATCAATCCAGCGAAGTCGCGTGGTGGATGCCACCGCAGTTCAGCTCGCAGCGAACAATGCGGATTCAGCAACTATCGACGAGCTGAAAACGCCAGCGGGATCGTCCGCCGGAAGTTGCTGCTACCTGGATGCTGAATCGTACTGCGCGAGTATTGCGTCAGCAGCGAAGTCGATCACGCAGAAGCTGTCGCTTTCTGAAAATGCGATTGCGGCGATACTGCCATCGGCACAGAACGAAATAATGCTGGGGGCGTCGGAGCACTTTGTTGTCAACATCGTTGAATCGGAAAAGTCTTCGGCACAAACAGCCAGCTCGCCGCGAACTGAGACGACTGCCAGCTTTGACGTTTTCGCCATAAACGCAAGCCCGACAATTCGCCCGGTTTTCGAATACGGTTTCCCAAGCACTTCAAGACTATCGGCCGACACAACCACCACGTTACCGCTGGATGTGCCCACAGCGATTGTGGCCCCCTTTGCATCGATATCCAGAGCTGTCACCGCCACGGACGGGCTGCCAATCAACTTACCAATGTCAATTTTCCCCAACAGCTTGCCTTCTTCCAAAGAGAAAACTTTCAGCTCTCCTTTGGATGTGCCCACAAAGGCCAGCTTACCATCTGGACTGACGGCGACCGCGTCGTCCTGAGTAAAGTCGCTGATCTTAAAGGAAACTCCCTTGCTGGCATTCGTAAGATTGATCAACGTGGCCTGACCAACGGTTGACGCTAACAGGGCTTTTGTTCGATCAGCCGTCAACGCCACACGATGACACTGAATACCTTTCAAGTCAGCCGGCCGAATTGCGTCCGCCCCACTGCCGGCGACTTTCGAAGCGTCCATCGTAAAGGAATCCGGACCACTTAAAATCAAAGCATTACCATCAACCTGATACAGAATAGACGTGCCACCCGATTCAGATTGAAACCGAGTTGCCAGCTGCCCCGCTTTCGCATCCCACACTTCCAGCACATTAAACTTTCGAGCGATCGCAACCTGAGCTCCATCGTTGCTGATCGCAATCGCACCAATCTGCGACACAGGAAACGAAGGTTCAGCGGCAAATCCAATTCGATCGACCGTGCTGTACAAAATGGCGGCCCCCACCAAAATCACCAGGCCGGCAATCATCGCGCTTCCACCAGGAATCGCGCCCGCAATCATGCTGGGCATCAGATTCGCAGTCCACTTGCGCATCCGTCGCGAAATTCTGGCTCGACCAACCTTTTGGCCTAGTTTCGTGAGAGCCGCTTCGGCTCCACGACGAACCATGGCGTCATTGTCTTCAAGCAGCTTCAGCAAAGGCTCAGTTTCAGCCAGTTCGCCAATGTTTGCCAGGGCATTGCAGGCGTGATAGCGAACTTCAGGAGCCGCATCACGAAGCTGAGCCAACAGCGCAGGCACCGATTGCTTCTGCTTCAATTGTCCCAGAGCAATCACAGCCTGACAGCGTACAAGTCGACAATCGCGTAACGCATCTTCCAGAAACACCTCAGAAGATTGATCCTTCAGTTCACCCAGTGATCGAGCCGCGGCGGCTCTGACCGGTTCCTCGGGATCGCACTTCAGCAACTCCTGAAGCATCGACAACACAGATTTGTGCTTCAGTTGCCCAACCGCTTCAACGGCCAAACGGCGAGTTTCCGTGTTTGAATCATTCAGAAACGGAGCCAACAGCGCGGCCCCTTTCGGATTCTTCAATCGCCGCAGCGTTGTGATGGCTCGATGACGCAATTCAATGTCGTCACCATCCAGATATCTCTGCATGGTCACCAAGGCATCATCGGTGCCACCCTGGCCAACGATTTCCAACAGGAATTCAATAACCTCGGGATTCGATTCATCATTGATCAATTTAGAAGCTGCGGCAGCCGTTTGTTCGCCATCAAATCCCGTCAGCGTTTTGGCCGCACATCGGCGAACAGACGGATGCTGGTCGCTAAGCGCATCAATCAGCAAAGACTCGCTTCGAGGGCTACTGATTTTCGCCAATCCAGATGCTGCAGCACAGCGAACGCGATGGTCAGAATCAGCCATTGCCGCGTTCAGCAGCCGCACAGATTTGTTTTCTCCGCTGTAGGCCATTGCATCCACTGCAGCAACGCGAAGCTCTGGAGCCTTATGTTTGGCAAGACTCATGTACATCGGCAGCAAAGAGCCGCTTCGTATTCTTGACAACAAATACACAGCAAACGCAGAAGCTTCCGGATCTCCCTTCGACTTCAACACTTCCTGCAAAGGTTCAATCAGCTTTGCCTGAGATTCATCGTCCAGCTCGGCTAATGCATCGCTCATGACGGCTCGGCAACGACCATCTGCTCTGCCAAGCTTCACCAGTGGCGATACCGTCTGCAAATATCCAAGTTGAAACAGACCACGAATTCCCGCATCCACAACAGCGACGGAATTGTCCAGCAAAAGATCCAACAACGTAATGGCTGAAAGTGCGTGAGGTATCTCACCAAGCGATTGCGCACAGGCTTCGCGAATTTTCGGCTGTTGGCTTTTTGCGTACGGCGTCAAAACATCTAAAACGACAGGAGACGCAGATTTCGTCAACACATTAAATTGAGCAATGACCTCGTCAATTTTTGCAGCGTCAATCGATTCCAGTTTTGCGATATGCTTTTCGATGAGCCGAGGAATCTTCTGGGGGATCGGTTCCTGAACTTTTCGCAACTCTTCCTGTGCCAACTCACAGCTCTTTTGAAATCTTCGTAACAAAGCGGACTTCTGCTCCGATGCGGAATAGACCTTTGTCTTGTCGCCATCAGTGTCCAACGCAAGCACAGCTGCAGATTCCGATGAAATCGGTTGGTTGGCACCTTCGCGTTCAGTTGCCGTAACAGCTTCCGTTTTTTTGTCTGCCTGATCGTTGCCGACGGAAGACGGGGATTCGACCGGCGGCAACGTGGTTTTGATAGACTTTGATTCGCCATCCGAATCCAACGGCTTTGCCTGTTCGACGGCAGGAATCGACCACCCACTGGAAGGTGGCATCGGAAAGTACTGTGGTACGGGAACTGGAACCGGCACGTGATACGGCAGACCTTGCGCAGCCGAGTGGTTTACCGGATGAAACCCCGGAAAATTCTGTTGGAACGCTTGTGGCTGCTGAGTCGCCAGTTGTGGCGCGGGAACTGGTGGTGCAGCAACAGCCGGTGGGGCGATTAAAGGCTGATTCACCGGCATCGGCTGGCCAGTCGCTGCTGCCCCGGTCGCTTCACCGCTCACAAGAACCGGTTCCTGCGACGGCGGTGTAGGTTGTCGTACAGGACGCTCTGGCTTAAGCAACTCGTCGACTAACAAAGATGAATCTTTAAGCGGAATGACGTCTGAATCGTCAAGCTTGTTCGTTGCCCGGCCAACTTCCGCTTTGACGGCTGGCATAGCGGGAACTGCAGGCCTTGCGTCTTCAGTCGCCTTCGCGACTGGCGCCGGAACCTGTCGAGGCACTTTCGCAACCCCATTGGCAACAGTATCCATCGACAGACCGGTAACGGTTGTATGCCCGGCAGTGGTTGAAACGGAACCACGCGGCAAAGCGTCTTCCGTAGTCTTCGCTCGTGTTCCGGATACTGCCTTCACGCCTGCAGCCTTCACGGATCCAGACGAATTCATGCCACCATTCAGCATTTTCTCAAGCAGATCAGAGGCATCAATGTCGTCGAGATCCTGCCCTCCTTCTGAAGCGACTCGCAGTTGCTGACGGGAGTCAACATCGCGAAGTTGAAAGCTTGTCGGCTCAGGAGTTGAATTCACGCCTTCAACCGTTCGAAGTGAAGGGCGAAACGCATCCTGTCGCTTGTCAGCTTCCGGCGGAACGAAGGTCTTCGGGTTCGAAGGAACATCGGCAGGAGATTGGGCAATGCCCGGGACTACGTCTGATTCGTTGCGGCGTGAAACGCCCTCAAAAGCCGTCCCCAAGTCTCGAAAGTCAGACGCCTTCACGTCATTCACAAACGAGCGAACGCTTTTGCCTGATTCCTCAGGCACTGGTTTTGGATTTGATGCCGAAGAAGTAACGTTATCACCACCACTATTTTGACGTTTTGCAGTCTTCGAGTTGACGGGTTTCAATCGGCGCGCAGTCTTAAGCGGCTGAGTTGTCTTGCTCGCCGCTTTCTCTTCTGCCGACAGCTTTTCACCGCACTCAGGGCAAAACTTTGCAGCATCAGAAATGATCTGTTTGCATTGTGTGCATTTCGTCGCAACAGCCACAGCGACACCATCTTCCGCAAGCAAGTAGATACGTAAACTCCTAACAAGGGCTGCGCCCTTGACCCAGTGGCGTGGTTGGCTGGAAGACATAGAACGTTCGAATCGCCGAACCGCTCCGCCCAACATCCACGCACAGGCCGGCATCATCTAGAATACGACACCGAATTCAGTTGTGTATTCTCGCACTTGAGTGTTAATTCCAGGACATACGTGCTGTTAAATATCTATGAAGACCGTAATCCTTTTCATGATTCGAAGTCCGCAGCAGTTGCCCCCCATCGCACTGGCTGCTGGCACGTTCCGGAAATTTCAGCGTGAAGCAGACTTAACGTTCGCTCCCAGAAATTCGCCAATCTTCCAAACTCGAATACGATTCTCTTCACCGGCTGTCGCCAGTACCTGAGCATCAGCAGACAACGCTAAACCGGAAATTGGTCCTGCTTGCGCCGAAAATTGAAGCGGCTTTCGATTCAACGAACGCAAACTCCAAACCCAAACCGTACCTTCCAGATCTCCCGCAAAAAGCCACTTTCCATCGGGAGACAAAGCGGTCACCGGCTGACGACCAGCGATCTTTGGCAGGTCAAGCTTCTGATCAATGTCGCCCGTTCGTGCATTCACAACGCCAACGCCGTTTGCTCCCACAATTGCAACCTGAGCGTCCTGACCGTTTACGAAAACCATTTGCGTGTCCGTCATTTCGGTTTCCAGCATTGACTGGTTCGAATCCAAAACAATCACATCGTCCTTCGACCATTTACTGCCCGACCGCTTCCAGATGCGAAGCTGGTACGGAGCCGTCGGGTTGGCATATTTCCCGTACGTCAAAAGCAACTTTCCGGTTGGCGAAGGCAGGATTCTGGTGGCTCCCAGTGTCCCTCGAACCATGTCAACGCTTTCAACGTTCCAGCTGCCGGTCATCGGCTCAGCGATGATCTCGGAAATCTCGTTCAAACTTGTGCCATCCACTTCAATAAGCCGCGTCTGAGTACGCTCTCGAATACTGACGAACAACGAAGTCCCATCAGCAGACCAGGCCAGTGCCGGCACGACGGCTTCAAAGGCTTCAATCCCTGACAATGGCGGACCACCGCCCTTTTGATAGACGCCGATGGCTGGTAGTGCGGTTCCAGTAACCCCCGTCATTCCCACGGCAAGCCGATCATCCGGAATAAACCTGTCCGATGACGGCACTGATCGCTCGACAACAGAATAGCTGCCGGAAAACAGATTCATCTTTGCAGACAACGGTGACGGCAGAATCATGCCAGATTCAACATCCAGATCCAGACGCTGAACTCCCTTTGAACTCTTCCACGTTCTCAGCGGTGTTCCAGTGATCGTATCCCAGACAACCACCGGCTGATTGGGCGCTGCTGCACGGATCAGCATGTCTTGATAATACTGCGACGCAGCCAGAATTTTGCCATCGTTGCTAAGCGACATCACAACCCGCCGCATCGGCAGCGACTTAAAATCAAAAACCGTATCCAATTCTGCCAACTTCACAGGCGAATCACCGGAATAGGTCCTGTCCGCAGACACGTTTGCTGCAGATTCGCGAGTTTTCAGAATGCGTTCACGCACCATTTCTCGCGACTCGTCGTCAACGGCGACTCGCAACTGGTGCTCATACAATGCCTGCACCGGATCAGCCGGTCGAATCGCCGCGCGGACCAATTGCTTAGCCGACGCGTCGGTCACGTCACCATCAAAATTACGTCGCACCGTGAACTTATCCTGCTTCAGCGATTCGTCTGGCTCAATCAGGTGCGTGTCTCTTAAAGCTTCATCCGTTGGCAGCCTGAACGTTTCCGCAACAACGCCCGGTCGAGCTGCTCCCGGAACATTCGACAGTTTTGCAATACGCTCGTCACCCACAGTAAACAGACCCGATTCATTGCTGCGAATTTCAACAATCGGACCTTCGTGTAATTTGTCCATTCTTAACATTTGCTTGCGAGGCAAATCAAACTGCCCAACAAATCCAGTGGCTCTGCCAAGATACAGCACCGTGCTGTCCGCATTGGTATTCATGCAGCAAACGGCTCCGAATCGATCGTTCAGTTCGGGTGCGAATACAACTTCAAATTCAACGGTCTCGCCGCTGTCATTCGTGCCGGTCACCGAATCTCCGCCAGGTAGAGCTCGCCGAATAACACGCCCATCCGCCAAACCTACCAACACCCTGCCCTGCTGTTCCTCTATCAGACAACAGACCGGTTGAGTGTCATCCAGCTCGACAGCTGTAATTGTGCTTACAACAGCCCCATCGTCCGTCTTGAAGATTGTCAGTTGCTCGTCAGACGTGACAACTGCTGCCAACTTCCCTGACGACGAAACCACAACACTTAGTACGCGGCTATTGGGCAAACTTACTGCACAAACAGGCGACGCATCCAGAACTGGCGCCTCGGGCGACTGCACCTGTTCTTCTGTCATTTCCATCGCACCCACTGGGCTGTGTACGACATCACTCGTTTTCCAGATGCAGCAGCTTCCAACATCATCGATCGTCAGCAAACTTCCTTCGCCAATAGCACGCACAACTCGAATTGGGGAATCAGACAAACGGGTCGCCGGACGATGTTCGTCCTGCAGTGAAAACAGATCCTGAGCATAAACATCCCAGTCCTGAAGATTGGCGCAACTTCTGGCAATTAATCGCCCATCGTTTGTACCAACAAGAACAAGATCGCCATTCTGAATTAGCTCCAGAGCCGTCAACACAGCAGGAAAACCTGTTACGGGCTGTGTGGTAATCTCTTTACGATCTCGCACCACAGCCGCCACCGTATCTCCGCGACTCGTCCATGAAAGCTCCTGCCCCAACACGGCAATTTGAGTACTTAAAACGCCAAGACTGCGTTGTCCTGACGACGCGGCTATTCGTGCTCCATTTG
>CALFSX010000021.1 GCA_937916515.1 uncultured Planctomycetaceae bacterium
GACCTGGTCAGTCTCGACCACGCTCGCAAGAAGTTAATTCCACCACGCCCGGACGGCAATCCCGTCAATCCGTCAACGGTCTGGCGTTGGATCCGCAAAGGCCTTGAGGGGCCGGACGGCGAACGGATCAAGCTATCTGTCATCTATTGCGGCAATCGCCCGCACACGTCACCAGAACGCCTTGAGTCGTTCTTTCGGGCAGTCACCGAAGCCAAGCTGGAACGTCATCGACGATCTGAAGCACTGGCTGCTGACGTCACCGATGACGAGCTACAAGCTGCGGGGCTGCGATGATGGACACGCAGCAAGCCCAAGGCATCATTGACGACATCAGGCGACTACACGAAGTCGCAACGCCGATTTCAGTCATCGCTCAAAAGCTGCACTTGCCCGTGCGATTGATTCAGCACGTCGTGCAACATGGACACATTCCTGCGGAGCAACCGCAGTGGAAGCACACGTCCGACCACATTGAAGCATGAGCTCGCCCAATGTTGGACGAGCTCATTTCCCCAGTCCGCCGTCTATCGACCCTGAGAAGTTTCAGACGGCATTTAAGGTATTGTGATTATGTCAAAGAGGAATCGAAAGGGACAATGGTCATCGGATGAAAATCCGAAACGGCGAAAGGTCCTGAAGCATGAAGTGTTTGGCGCTGTCAGCCGAGAGATCATTCGGATTCTCGGCTTTCAGGCAGTGGTCACAGCAGATGACATTCACCACCACCTCGAGATTCCCCCCGAGGGGATGAAACAGATTGCACACGCTTTCCGAGGCATGCAATCAGCAGGTGAGATCGTCCTGGTCGACATCATCCGGACCGGTCGAAGTGGGCAGAATGGCAATCGAATCGGAGTGTGGAAACGCGCCCGATAGGCATTGAACCGAAGCGGAGCCGGAAGTCAGATTCCGGTCCCGCTTCATTTTTACGATGGGATTCCGTTAAACAAAAAACCTGATGCACGCCGGGTAAGCAACACATCAGGTTTCAGGATTACAAGCCGTGGATTCTAACACAGCAGACTCACCGTTGATAGACGTAGCCATCGGATTTGCGGCCAAAGGCTGGTCGATAATTCCACTTCATCACGTGGATTCCGGGAAGTGTTCGTGTCGACGAAAATCGGCCTGTGGAACGCCCGGTAAACACCCTCGATTGTCTGGTTGGACAACAAAGGGCAGCACCGAAATCAGCCAACTGCGAACGTGGTGGAAGCAATGGCCGATGGCCAACATTGGAATTGTCACCGGGCAACCTTCCAACATCATTGTGGTGGACGTTGACATAAAGTCAGGTGGCCGTGAGTCGCTTGATCTGTTGATGGCTGAAAATCCTGAACTGAGATTGACCTACACCGTAAAGACAGGTGGTGGCGGATGGCACTTTTATTTTGTAAGGCCGGATTCAGCACTTGGCAATAAGGTCGGAGCACTTCCGGGAATCGACTTGCGGGCTGAGAACGGTTTAGTCGTTGCTGCCGGGTCAACTCACTATTCCGGGCGACGATATGAAGTATTTCGCAACTCGGACGTTTTGCCGCTTCCAACCGGTTTGTGTGATGTTTTCTCTAAGTGGACACAAGAGAGACACAGGAGCAACACAGGAGCTTCTCAGGAGCATCACAGGCACAACGTAAGCAGGGATGACAAACGCTCAAAAAAGAAACTCATTTTACAACTCGACGCCCTATCGTCGAAGCAAACGGCGAAGATTCGCGAAGCTGTTTCAAAGTCCATTCCCGATAAGCCTGGCCGCAGAAATCAACATGTTTTTGAACTCGGTCGTCGCTTGATGGCTATCGATGGAATCACCAGCGAAATTGATCCAGAGTCATTCCGACCAGTGGTGAAGCACTTCCACGACCAGCTAATCGAAAACGCGACCAGGAAAGGATTTGAAGTGGCCGGTTCATTTGCTCAAACGATGGACGACTTCCGTTATGCCTGGGATCGAATCCACACGCCAATTGATGAGACGATGGGGCTTATCATCGAACAGGCTCAAGACGCAATTCGACGGGGCGAGTATCCTGATCCAGTTAGTGACTGCGTTCAGTCGCTGTGTTACCAGGACGACACGGACACAGTCGCTTTGATTGTGCTGCTGTGGTTTTTGGCTCAGCACTGGAATAGCAGTCCGTTTTTCCTGAGTGCTCGAAGTGGTGCCGATGCATTGCAGAAAATTGGCACGGTTCAGGAACGAAGTCACCAATGGGTCAATCGTCAGATGACGCTACTTGAACGCGATGGTGTCATTGAATGCATTGAACGCAGTAAGCCGGGACAACGAAATGTCGCCAGCGTCTTCCAGTGGTCATGGACGCAACCAACCTAGTTGGACGTGGAATCTGTTGCAGTAGCGAGACTAACGCATCAGAAGCGATTCTCGTGGCTCAGGCAGCGAGTCAGGGGGGTAGGGCCGTCTTTTGGGCGATGAAAGCCACAGCCGATACGTCGCCACAGGCTTCTGTTTTTCCGCAAAAAGCCCGCCAAATGAGATATGCGTGGCTCTGATATCCGGAGACAATGCGTTTGGCGAACACTTTCCGGCCCAGCAAAAAAGGGGCAGGGGGTCCGTGCGTCTTTGGGTCCCGTCAATAGCCCAAAGCTGGCCGCGGTAAGCAGAGTGCCAAATCGCTGAACATATAGTCCGGCGTGGCAGCAACGAAAATTCCCGGGTCCTCCGGAGTCGTGGTTCACAGATACCACATACTACTCAGCCAGTCTTACTGTTTGTTTTGCACAGCAACGGGGAAAACTGGTCAGGGGAAGGGGGCCGCTGTAGGTACTTCCGCAGCAATTTGACGTCTTACCGCATCCATCACTAAAAACGGCGTTCAGTGTCTTACTGTAGCACGGCTGCGGACTTTCCTTTGACAGGGAGTAGACTCGATGAACATTCTTCCAATCGTCTCGATAGCCTCATTCGGAATGGCGGCACTGTCCGCACATCAGATGGCGAAAGCCGAACCAAGACGCCGTGAGCATTGGCAGAGGGCAAGTTGGTCTACTGTTGGGCTAAAGTTTGCGTTCTTGCGATACTATTGTTGCGTCCGACATAGGACATGCCGAAGGCGCTCAGACCATTTGAGCCACCCCTAAATGTCCTTTTTCTGAAGTCGATTTCCCGACTGCCGTCTTGAGTTACTAAAAATACATACCTACTTCCTTTGCCGCAATTTTTTGCAACGCAATCCGATAGTGCGGGGTTTGGGACTATTGAAAACGTTTGAGCTAACACACCGCAAAATTCAAAAGCTATCGCGAATTTCCGATTCGAGAAATTAATGAAAGCCATCTTGACGCCATTCTAAAGTGGAATTTTTGCGTGCGTTTGGGGAATGGCCTTTGAGATTGCTGTTCACTTGCAAACTGGAAGAGGTTGTGGAAGTATTTAAGGCCCGCCAATCTCCCTCCCCAGTCAGTTGAGCCGCCTGTGACTATCCTTGAACGAGTAGAAACCCAACTTCACGCGATCGCGACCCCGCTTCAAGCAGGATTGTCAGTGCTTAAGTTGGAAGAGGTGTTTGGGCGAAAGTTAGGAAAACTATTCGCAAAGACCACATCTGACGTAGTTGTTGACGTGTTATTACGAGCCGATGTGCTGCGTGTAACTTTGATCTGTCTATATGCTGATGGAAAACTATCCGACAACGAAACGAGAGTCATCCTGCCGTTGGTGACAAAATTGGCTGCGCAATTGTCAAAGTTACGGCCCGATGTGTACGGTCGCTTCGAAGTCATCCATACAAACTCCGTTGACAAGTTCTATCGTATCTATTGGCAGGATAGTGGCCCGTTTGGCTTTACTTGCCAGGAAACAAAATGGCGTGGGCTACAGCTATGCCGTGTTATCGACGGCGATGTTGCTGATGGGGCGCAATCTCAACGATTTGTCGAGTGTCTTTTGGAGCTTGCCAACGAACTGTCAGCCGTGGACGGTATCGATGATCGCAGCCGTCCAGCTTTAGAGAGGCTTGTGGCGGATCTGAGTAAGCACAGAAATACATCCTGCCAGCCTGCCCCCGAGCAACCGCACAAAGGCCATCCTAAAGGTGTCGAGCTTGCGCCACTGACGCGTGAGCAGCCTGATCATGATTGCGTCAATGAGTTAACAACAGATGAGAGTGAACCGTCCTCGCAAGTCGTCCAGACTGAAACAACATTGTGGACGGTTGTCGCGCCCGGCAAGAAACGCACCGGTTTAACGCGTTCCAGCCTGCAACAAGCAGTGAGCGTTGGACGATTACCGGAAACCGCATTCTTGAAGGCAGAAGATGGTTCAAGCGATTGGATCCAGGCTGCTGTTTGTGATTGGCTTTTTGATTCTCCCGCCATTGATACAACTCGCTATTGCCGCGAGTGTCTCTGTCGAGTCGACGGGACTGAATCGAGGTTTTTAGAGCGTCCACCTTGCCCAGGCTGTGGTCGAGCCACAGAGTACATTGACTTCCTTGATCGCGATTTCCCCCCATTAGACGGTATTCCTGTTGAGCCATGGGGAATCTTCGATTGGATTATTATTGCAATAACCGTTGTCTATTTGATTACTGCAACGTGTTGTGCAATTTCATTGCTGACTGCCTCCAGCTTCTTACCCGTTTTACTGAGCTTCATCCTGCTGACAGGGGCAGGTGGACTGTTCGCGTACAGTTATCAACATAGAAGTGAATCCAGCAAGTACAGAGTACATCTTGAAAAGATTGAAACTGCCCTAAGTGAACGCACCGATGATCTGCGAACCACAAGGCGAGAATATCGGTTACTACAGAGAAACCTGCAGTTTGTTCGCGACGCCTTGGTTGAAAAGACAAACGAGAAGTGTTTGGCAATGGAGTTGGAGACGCTCGAAGCTCTTGATAATGCACAGCATCAGGCAGGAACGGCACAACGTGTTGCGCAAAAATACCTAGATGAGCAACGCAAGTGGTGGACGCAAAAACTGCGAGGCGACAACTTTCAGCTTCAGAAAAGCCGAATCGAAAAAGCGATAAACTTTGTGGAACGGGAGTCTTTCTCAATCCCTGAGAAAATGAAGCGAGAGATCTTCGATCAACTAAAGCAAGACTACGAAATTCGCGTTCGTAAAGAGACGGAAGCAGAACGCCAGCGAGTTGCTAAGGCCAAACTGAGGGCTGAGCAAAAGGCAGCGAAGGATGTTGAGGAAGCTCTCGCAAGGGCAGAAGCTGAGCGCAAGGCCATTCAGGAAGCTCTTGATGATGCGTTGGCACGGGCCGGCAAAGAACACTCCGCTGAAGTCGAAGAGCTCCAGCGACAATTGTTGGAAGCTGAACAACGTGGCGAACGAGCGGTTTCACAAGCCCAACTGACCAAGGTGGGCTATGTGTATGTTATTAGCAACATCGGCTGTTTTGGTGAGAACGTTTTCAAAGTGGGCCTTACTCGGCGGTTGGAACCGTTAGATCGGGTGAAAGAACTGAGCGGAGCATCGGTTGCATTTCCTTTTGATGTTCACATGCTCATTTTCTCAGAGGATGCACCGGCATTGGAGCACACACTTCACAAGGCATTGCACAAGTATCGTTTCAACCGAGTTAACTTTCGAAAAGAGTTTTTCAGAGTCGACATTGAGACAATCCACCAGATTGTCGTTTCTAACCATGGCGAGGTAGAGTTTTTGGCGGATGCCGAAGCTCTGCAATATCAGAATAGCTTAGAGATTAGCGATGAGGACTTTGAGTTTCTCGAAACGATTGCAGAAGCACAGGGGCTGGATTTTGAGTCGGATGAAGAATAACGCAGTATATGAACTTCATTCAGATTTGGTGAATCTTGAATTGTTGGGCAACGCTCCGACGTCGCGCCAACTGGACAGTAGCGGTTGACGAACTGACATTCGTTACGAGTGTCCCCGACAATTTTACTCACCACTTCTCACCACTTCGGGGCAAAAACGGGTCTGAATTGACGCCATTCATTGCAAGGCATTGCAATGCCGATAAACCGAGAATACA
>CALFSX010000022.1 GCA_937916515.1 uncultured Planctomycetaceae bacterium
GAATGGTCCCCATTGGACGCGTTTCTCGTATTCCTTCGCGTTCTTATAGGCAGCAGCGTTGTAGTTTGGATTTCGTTTTGGGATACGGGCGCCGACTTCTTCAAGGTAACCCACCATGTCGTCGTAGAGTCGGCGATGTTCTTCAGCGTGAGCGGGAGCGATGTTGTGGACTTCGCCCATGTCCTGAGTCAGGTCGAAGAGCATGGGGATATCCGGTCGCTCGTAGAAGTGCAGCAGCTTGCGCGTGCCGGTGACGACGGCGGAATGCGGCATGCTCGTACGATAGTGCGGGTAGTGGAAATAGATATTGCGGTCGAGGAAGGCGTCAGTCGGCGACTTCCCGGTCATGTAGGAAGCAAGACTGACGCCGTCGATGTCTTTCAGTTTGATTGGATCTCCACCGGCCCAGTCGACGAAGGTCGGCAGGAAGTCGTAGTTGACGACATTGCCTTTGAAGACTGAGCCCGCCTTGATGCCGGGGCCTCTGACGATCATCGGAACACGAATGCCACCCTGCCAGACCCACCACTTGGCAGCATGGTGTGGTTGCTTGATTCCCTTCGTCAGCTGCAGTTCATTGTGTCGGTAACCGTTATCGGACACCAGCAAGACGTATGTGTTGTCCTCGATTTCCAACTCGCCGATACGGTCTAGCACGGCTCCGATACGTCCGTCGAGGTCTTCACCCATGCCCAGCCAGATGGCCGGATCTTCCTTGCGTTTGATAGTGTCGGCCGACTTCCCGACCTTCCGGTAGTAAGCCTGCACCAGCGGATGCCGAGTGTACTTTTCGCGCGTCGCCGGCAGGCACTCGCGGCCTTCGTGCATCGCGTAGTGCGAGATTTGCAGATAGAACGGCTTGCCTGCTTTGGCTTGCTGTTCCATGAAACCGATCGCCTTCTCGGTGACGCTGAACATCAGCTTGGGATCGGTCAGGTCGTCAGGCAGGCGTTGCTTTGCGCTGTCGGGCAGTGTATTGCCTGGCGTGTTGCTGGTGTCACCGTCGTGCAGCACATAGCCTTCGTCGCCGGGATCACCTCGCATGTGCCATTTGCCAATGTGGGCGCTGACATAACCGAGCGGCTTCAGGGCTTCGGGGATTGTCACAGCATCCTTGTCGATCGTCATGTCTGAGATGCAGGGAATGACCGGGAAGTCCGGGTAGCCCTTTTCGTCGAAGTAATCCTGTCGGCCGTCGTTCATGAACACGGTGAAGCCGTTCCGCGGCGAGGATTGTCCGGTTTGCACGCAGACTCGCGACGGCGAACACTGCGGCGACGCATACGCATTTGTGAATTTCATTCCCTCGCGAGCCAGTCGCTCGACATTCGGCATCTGCAGAACCGGCATACGGGAGTTTTCCATGCCGTCGTTCATGGGGACCGGAGTGCCGTTCCAAGCCCAGTCGTCGATAAACAGCAACACGATGTTGGGCTTCTCAGCAGCGACACATGTGCCTGCCAGAAACCACGAAGCCATCGGGACCAGGAACAGCAAGGTGGTTCTGATAAAACGCTGGGCACAGGAAATAGGCATGGATCTGATCAGTTCTTGACGTGCGGTACTAATTGACGGATTCGATTCTGCGAACGCGAATGGATCGAAACGAAACGTGGCGTACTTTCTCTGGGGACTTCTTGACTCCGTGGACCTGCAGTGCAATCACGCCCGAAGGATATTTCGCAAAGACTTCATCATCAGCGACATCCGCAACCTGTTTGCCATTGATCCAGGTTTGAATTTGCGGACCGACGGCCAGTACACGCAGCTTGTTCCATTTTCCGTTGACCATCAGCTCGTTCCGAGTCAGGTCTTCTTTTGGAGTTATCCAGGCACCATTGCCCTGGTTAAAGATGTGGCCGCTGCGTCCCGGAGATTTCCCAAGGTCCACCTGGGGGCCGTGCACCGATGAGCGAACTTTCCCAGCGTCGTTGGTGCGCGTCAGTTGGGTTCGGATTTGTACGCCCGAATTGAGGTCAATGTCGTCGAGTTTGACTTCCAGTTCGAGCTCGAAGTCACCGTACTCTTCGACCGTGTGTAGAAACTGAGTCTGGCCAGAACTCGTGCCCACGATGACTCCGTCGACAATAGCGAACTGTGTGTTGTCGCGCGAGGGTTTCCAAGCTTCGAGATTTTTGCCGTCAAACAGAGTGGCCCAATCTTCGGCGAAGGCGGAACCACTGCAGAACGTGATCGCAACGAGCACAATGGTTGTGAAAGATCTTTGGGCTGTCGCTCGATTAGAACGGCAGGAGATATCGGAAGGCATCTGAGGTCCTATGTCTAAACATTGGGGAGCGAGAATTCGGGACGTCGTTCCTTGGTCAGCAAATCATTGGCCGCAACATCGCCAATGATTTGTTCTTTGGCCGCGTCCCAGTTGATTGTGCGGCCGGCGATCCGGCAAATGTTGATCAGGTGGGCGACGCTGGTAATCAAATGCCCGACCTCGACAGGAGCATTGGGTTCCTCTCGTGATTCGATGCAGTCGATCCAGTTGCCGACGTGATTTTCGGACTCTTTGCCTTCGAAAGGAGCAAGCAGTGTCGT
>CALFSX010000023.1 GCA_937916515.1 uncultured Planctomycetaceae bacterium
AGGGACTTGTTCGCTGCGGAAAGTGCGGGAGTCTCATGACGCCGAAGTGGTGCTCAGGCCGTGGCGGGACACGAAACTTCTACTACGCCTGCAACCGGATGAATCGAAGCGTCAAGACTGAGTGCAATGCCCGGTATCTTCCTGCCGACACCGTTGAGAACTTCGTTGTTGATCAGGTCAGTGCCTGGGCGAAGAATCGCCCCGAGCTTGAACTCGCAGTTCAGGCCGCCAGCAAGTTCCGTTGTGAGGAAGTCGGGGCGATCACAAGCGAGTTGAATGCGGTGCGTGCTCAGCTTCGCGAAAAACAGAACGCACTCGGCAATTTAATGTCTGCCATTGAAGCTGGGGCAGATTTCAAGACGCTGGCCGACCGAATCAACACGTTGGAACAGGACAAAGCTGCCGTCGAGGAACGTATCAATCGTCTCGAATTGGAGCGGGCTGATCGCGAAAAACAGTCCCTCTCCACCGAGGTTGTCGCCGAGACGTACTGTGATTTCCCGTTCATCGTCAACCGACTGAAAGAAACCGGCGACCTGCACGGGCTTCGGGACCTCCTCCGGTGCTACATCGCCGCGATTGACGTCCACCAGGAAGAAGACGATCCAAGCAGCGGTCACATGGAGATCATGCTATTCGAGGAGGAAATCCCCGGTTGGGAAGCGACCGCGCATCAAAAAACGCTCGCAGATCGGCCGTTAGACGGCTGGAACTGCGAGCGTGTGAATCAGCTCCCCCGAGAGGACTCGAACCTCTGACAAGGCGATTAACAGTCGCCTGCTCTACCAACTGAGCTACAGGGGAATATCTTCGTTTCACCGTCCGAAGTTCGGTGGCAAAAC
Organism: uncultured Planctomycetaceae bacterium; assembly: GCA_937916515.1. Lineage (GTDB taxonomy): Bacteria > Planctomycetota > Planctomycetia > Planctomycetales > Planctomycetaceae > Fuerstiella. Next base: position 843 of record CALFSX010000023.1, read on the forward strand.
TCTGATGGCGGGAAGGTAGCGTTCCGTGCCTTTCAGTTCAAGTCTGTTTCGGCTGGTTCTTCCTCGCAAAATTATGTCTTTTTCATCCAGAACACAGAATTATCGATTCTGCGGGTGCTACGACAGACCTGATTGGGCCGGTCAGTGCTGTCGGAATGTGTTCACACTGCTCTATGTGTAGCGTCTACAGCGGTTTTTGTGATCGATGTCACCGTGTCTTCGCTTTTCGACACGTCGATGTTGGCGGTGTTCGCTTTTCTATAGAATTGTGAGGGCAGATTCTCGCCTGATAGAAAAGCGGCCGCTTTGACGCAGCGAAATTCTGGCAAACCAATATTCGAAGCGTTGAGAAGTTACAAAATTGGAACGCCCATTCGCCGATCGGGCTTTCAGAGAGCCGAAAATCGGACAAGACTGCGTCCGTTGCGTACGGTAACAGCAATGGATCAGAAATTCTGGTTTGATTTGGGAAGCACTGGGTTTGATGAAAATAGTTTTAGGTTCTCAATCACCGCAGCGTAAAGCGTTGCTTCAGTCAATTGTGCCCGCAGAACAGCTGCTCATTCTGCCGCCCGAATCCGACAACGAGCCCGGGTTTGAAGATTGCCGAACAGTCGCGTCCATTGAATCTCAGCTGTTGAACATCGTCAGGATTAAACGGGCCGACGTTTTAAGACAACTGCAGGCAGGCACGCAGGTTGATTCATTGGATTGCGTCATTTGCGCAGATACCGTGGTGGTTGTGCCCGGCGGAGATTCGGCAAAGCAGCAGTTTGTGCTGGGCAAGCCGCCTGCCGACAACTGGCAGGATGTCGTGCGGGAGTGGTTTGCGAAATATTATTCGGGGATGACTCACGAAGTCTGGACCGGCTTTTCTGTGGCGACGGCATCCGCTTCGCGCGAAATGATTGTAAAAACCAGCGTCACCTTTTGTGATGTTGATGATTCGTGGATGGAATGGTATCTGTCTACGGAAGAACCGATCGGCAAGGCCGGCGGCTATGGAATTCAGGAACACGCCGCGGTTTTTGTGAATAGCATCTCCGGAAGCTTAAGCAGCGTGGTGGGGCTGCCAGTGTTTGAAGTTGGTCAGGCTTTACGGGAACTGGGGGGCCTGTAATCTGTGTTTGAGTCTGTCACTCTGCCACGTGCAAGCGAATTGCTGCCGATGTTACTGTGTGTCGCTGTATGTCAGTTTTGGCGCAGGGCAAACACGGGAGTTTCCTGCGCAGGCTGAGTCCACTGTCGGCCAGCTGCAAACGAATACTGAATTTGGTGAACGCACGTCTTCTTAATATTTTGTAAACACCATTTTCTGTTAAACGATTCAACAGAGGCTTCATCAAACAACGTCACCATGACAAAGCCACATCAGGAAGCAATTCAGCAGCAGCAGCAGCAGTTGGCCATCGGCGGGCGTACTTTGTCGAGCCGGTTCTTTCTTGCGCCGTTGGCCGGGTATACTCATCTGGCGTTTCGCATTGTCATGCGACGTCAGGGGGGACTGGGGTTGTGTACGACCGATCTGGTGCAGGCTCAAACGCTGGTTTCGGAAACTCGCAAGTCGCTGGAACTGGTCGAGACATGTCCGGAAGACAATCCTTTAGCCGTGCAGATATTTAGTGGCGTGGTTTCTCAGCTGGTGGCGGGAGCGAAGTGGTTGGAAGACCACGGCTATTCGGCCATCGATATCAACATGGGATGCCCCATGGCGAAAATCAACGGCTGCGGCGGAGGAGCTCGATTGATGTGCGACACCGCTGGAGCCACAGAAATGGTCGGGCGTGTGATCGACGCGGTAAAACTTCCGGTGACCGTGAAGATGCGACTGGGCTGGGATCGCGATCACACCACCGCTCCAGAACTGGCGGCGGCGTTTGAAAATCTGGGTGTGGCGGCGGTGACGGTACACGGAAGAACTCGGCAACAGGGCTTCAAGGGAAGCGTTGACCGTGCGGGAATTAAGGCCACGGTTGAAGCTGTGAAGTCGATGCCGATTATCGGCAACGGTGACGTACTGACTCCCGAGGACGCGTTTTCGATGATGCAGGAAACCGGCTGTGCTGGTGTCGCCATCGGACGTGGAGCGATGCTGGATCCGTGGATCTTTCGCAAGCTGCAGGACATCGAGCTGGGACGCGAGCTGTTTGAGCCTTCTCGCGACGAACAGATTGAGTTTCTGTCCAGTCACTTTCACATTATGCGAGAACAGCATGGAGACTTCAGCTGCCTGATGTTTCGCAAGTTTGCGGCGTGGTATGGTGCCAGATTGGGAATTCCGGAAGATCTGGAATCCAGGTTGAGGCAGTTTGAGTCGGCTGCTGAGTTCGACGCGATTGTCGAAGAAATTCGCAAACGTCACGGAGAGCGTGAATCTTCGGTGCCAACCGCTTTGGTACGAGTCCCCAACGGGCCGGTCGAACGTTGGTAAGACACGTGCCAGTAAAATTTGCGATGGGTGGCCGGAGTTGGACTGAGCTTGCGAAGGAAACCCCGTGGTTTCGCTGGTGCGTCGCTCTAACCACGGCCTACGTCGCTGCAGTGGCTCAGGAAGTAGGCCGGTCCAGGCGAACCGCCAATCTGCCGGAGCAGCGCGTGCGGCCGCTATTGCATCCAAGCTTTCAGCAACCAAGCAATTTCATCCACGGTTCGCGCTGTTCCGGCATGCGTCGCACGCTCGATCCGGCCTACTTTACTGCCAGAATCGACGCAAAGTTGAAGCATTGAAACCACGGGGCGACGGTTTTGAAACCGATTGCCTTCAGCCGCGCAACGTGAGCTTCCATGGTTTCGGGGATAAGACGATTTTCAATCGCAGTTCGTTTTTGAGCGATTTCCAGATCGCTATAACCGTGAGCTCGTTTGAAGTTGTGATGCAGATCAGTCATCAGGTTTTGCTGTTCGGCGTCTTCAAAACAAACTTTCTCCGACAGCAGCAAAGCAGATCCGTCCAGCATTCCGCCGGCGACGGATTTTAGAAACGGAGTACGATCCTGCGGCGCTAGAAACTGCAGAGTCAGGTTAAGAACCACAAATGAAGCATTGCTGACTTCAATGTGGCGAATATCGGCCAGATGAAGGTTCACTTCTGGAAGGGCGTCGGGTCGTTTGGTTGATTGATTGGTGACGATTTCCTGCAGTCGAGTGATCATCGCTGAAGAATTGTCGACAGCGTGAATCGTTGAGTCGCTGACAGCGTTTTCGCGTATGAGCAGCGTGCCGGCTCCCAAAGAGCAGCCCAGATCGTAGATGTTGGTGTGCGGCTTTGCGTACATCGAAGCGCATTGAGCAATCATCGACAGCATCGACGAGTAGCCCGGAACAGACCGTCGGATCATGTCGGGAAAAACATCGGCGACGGAATCGTCGAATTCAAATTCACCGACTCGTTCCAGCGGCGCGGAATAGATGCGATCTTTGGACATTGAGCTTCAACTGAAATGGCTGCTGCGGCTGATGGCGTTTGCGATTGGGAAATTGTACGGAAGTGGCGGCACGTTAGGAATTGGCTGGCGATTGCAAATCAGGTTTTGTGACGGACAGCTTGAGGCAGTTCAGCATTAGCCCGTTACATTGAAGGACACGACTTCGTGGATCCAGGTGACGTTGTGGGGTTCTGCTTTGGCCAGCAGAATTTCAGCCAGATTGGCGGTAGTTGCCTGGCGGTATCCGATGTAGCTGCTGCACAGGCGTGGGTTGATTTCAGTGATGAGCAATTGGTCTGAATCTTGAGGCAACAGCAGGTCGATTCCGATGTAACCGTGATTGATCTGCAGCAACTGCGCGATGCGAGACGCCAGTTGTGACGCTTCGTCAGCGACTTTTGCAGAAACGCTGGCTGGAATCTGTCCTCCCTGATAACACGGCTGCCCGTTCTGCCAGCAAATTGTTTGGGTGGCCACAGGCAGGATTAATGGTGACGTGTTCGGGCCGCGGCCTATGACGCCAATTGAAAGCGATTCGGCGGCAATATATGGCTGCACGACAAACGAGCTTGCTGAATGCGGGTGTTCAGCTGAAAAATGCTGCCACCATGATTCCGGTACTAATTGACGATCCGTCGGCAGTTGCGACGCCGGCCGCGAATTGCTGGTGACTGAATCACTCCATCGCGAATAAAGTTCGCCCCAAACAACGGCTTGAATATTTTCACTGCCCGCACCGTCGCGCGGTTTGACGACAACTTGCTGATTGATTGCGAAAAGGTCTTCGCGAAGTTGATCCACTAAGTAGGTTGGAATTGTGGGAAGCCGGTTGTCGGTTAGAAACTGATGCGTCGTCCACTTGTCGGAACAAATCTTTATTGCGGCCAGCGGCGTTGTAAGCAGGCAGGCGTTGGTGGACGCCAGAGTTTCAATTAACGTTGCAACCAGAGCGGAGAGGATTCCGTCGCATTCGGGAGCAATTGGGAATACGTACTGAAAATGACTTTCGGTAAGTGCGCTGATGGCTGCGATTGTCGATGAGTCGTCGGAAGAATCGGGCACACGCAAACGCTGAACGGATTCCGCCAGTGCTGATTCCAGCGTGGCAGCCGCGGCGGCGCACACTGCAATTGAAACGGACAGACCGGGCACGCTCAAAAAGTCGTTCACAGCGCTGACCAGCATCTGGCGACCTTCTGAGCGCAGCGAGCCGGATGCCTGTTCAAATGCCGCCGAATGAGCGTGCAGAAATTCAATAACAAGGATTTCAGGCATCTTTAGCCCGGGTTGACGTTAGATTCAGGCGGCTCGCATGCAATCGGAAGCGGCTTAGCCAAAGGCAAAGTTATTGACTTCAACAGCAGAACTGAATGCGTTTCGGTTGTTATTATGCGATTTATGAAGGAAAACACACTGCAACAGCATGAGAATCCCGCAGCGAAATTGGGCGACCGTGTGAAATTTCTGAATGACGAGGGCACATCGCGTTCGTCAATGTTTAACAACTGTTTCGCGATCATAACCGCTCGAAAATTACGGCGCACGGATTTGCGGCGGACTTTCGAATACATTGAAGCTTCTTGAGAGATAACGATATGACTCGCCATGACGGCCGGGCCAACGACCAGATGCGTCCGATTTCTGTGACGCCAGGATTTACCAATACGTCCGCCGCAAGCGTTCTGATTCAGGCGGGCAATACCATGGTGTTGTGTACTGCCAGCATCGAAAACAGTGTGCCACCGTATCGAATGCCCCGGAAGGAAGGCGACGTCGTAAAGGGTTGGGTGACCGCAGAATACAACATGCTTCCGGGAAGCACGTCGCCAAGAAAGCAGCGCGACCGCAGTAAAGTAGATGGTCGAACAACGGAAATTCAGCGTCTGATCGGACGCAGCCTGCGTGCCGCGGTTGATTTTGAAGCGTTGGGCGAACACACAATCACGATCGATTGCGACGTATTACAAGCGGATGGCGGCACCAGAACATTAAGCATTACAGGCGGCTTTATCGCGTTGTGCCAGGCCGTGCATGTGATCAATTCGGCCAGAACCAAACCGACCAGCAACATTATCAAAGACAGCGTCGCCGCGATCAGTGTTGGAGTTGTGAACGGCACGCCAGTGCTGGATCTGGATTATCCGGAAGACAGTTCGGCAGACGTGGACATGAACGTGATCATGACAGGTGGTGGCAAGTTTATCGAAGTTCAGGGCACAGCTGAGGGCGAACCGTTCGACTTCGACACACTTCAGGCTCAACTGGCACTGGCAAAGATCGGTGTTGATCAGCTGACGGCGATTCAAAAGAAATCGCTGGCCGACGCATGGCCGTTAGGATAGGCATTTGTTCCCTTACAAAATCAAACTTCTACTAGCGAAAGCAACTGCCAATGGCTGGCGAAAAATATCAATCAGTCCCTGAAGAAACGACTGGTATGCCCAAGGGCATCAAGTACATCATTGGAAATGAAGCCGCCGAACGCTTCAGCTTTTATGGGATGCGTACGATTCTGGTGGTCTTTATGACCAAGTATTTGCACTTTATGGTTGCCGGAGAAGAAGGCACCAAAATGAGCGATGCTGAGGCGAATGAATACTACCATTCGTTTATCGCAGCCACGTATTTCTTTCCAGTGTTGGGATCGTTGCTGGCAGATGTTTTTCTGGGCAAGTATCGAACTATTCTGTGGCTTTCAGTTGTGTACTGCCTTGGCCACGGTGCGTTGGCGATGGTTGGTGGGCCAGGTGCAAGTCCGGCAAACTGGTTGTGGATAGGATTGATATTGGTTGCCGTCGGTAGCGGCGGAATCAAGCCGTGCGTTTCAGCTCATGTTGGTGATCAGTTTGGAAAGCAGAACAGCCACCTTATGACAAAGGTGTTTCAGTGGTTCTATTTTTCAATCAACTTTGGCTCAGTCGCATCAACGGCTTTGACACCAATTTTGTTGAAGTGGTATGGGCCTCACGTGGCTTTTGGCGTGCCAGGGATTCTGATGGCGATTGCCACGCTGATGTTTTGGATGGGACGCAACGTATTCATTCACGTACCGCCGGGTGGGAAAAAGTTCTTCACGGAAACCTTCAGCAAAGAAGGTGTGTTTGCGTTGCTGAAACTGAGTACAATTTACGCATTCGTGGCAGTGTTTTGGGGATTGTTTGACCAGACCGGATCCTCCTGGGTGATTCAGGCCGAGAACATGGACAGGAATTTTCTGGGAGTCGAATGGCTGCAATCACAGATTCAGGTGGTCAACCCTATTTTGGTTTTGCTGCTGATTCCGCTGTTCCAGTTGGTTGTGTATCCCGCTGTCGATCCGATTTTCAAACTGACGTCGATCCGCAAGATTTCGATCGGCTTCTTTTTGACAGCGGCCAGCTTTGCGGTTGTCGCCAAGGCCCAGGATTTGATCGATGCCGGAGCGACTCCAACGATCGCCTGGCAATTGTGGGCGTACGTATTGCTGACCGCCGGCGAAGTGATGATTTCGATCACCGGGCTTGAATTTTCTTACACGCAGGCTCCCAAAACGATGAAGTCTGTAGTGATGGCTGTTTGGCTGGCATCAGTTTCTTTAGGGAATATCTTCACCAGTGTGGTGAACAATCGAATTCAGGTTCCGGGAGTTAACCAGATCGCAGCCGTAGCAGCTGCTCAGGATCCTGATACAGAGGCCAGCATCAAGACGTGGAGCATCAAAACAATTGCGAGGCCAAAATCGGAAGGCGAAGATGCAGATGGCAAAACAATTACGGTCAGTGGAGCCGACGGCGAATTTGGCACGGCAGACGACGTCACAATGGAGTTCAATAGCTATGACAAGCTTGAAGTCGTTAAGACCAGCGAAGACGAAGTTCTGAATCAGGCCGCGGCAATTATTGAAAAAGCGTTCTTCGCGTCCACAGACAGTGATGACACCCGACAGCTTCCGTCGGAAGACGAAGCCAATGCCTTGCTGGCTGGCCTGAAAGACAGCGGCGGAGAAAAGCTGATCTACAGCCAGTTTTCACGCAACAACTTTCGCATCGTGTCTGTTGGGGCAGATAAGACTCACCAGACGCAGTGGGATGTCATTCTGAACGGCACCGTCAATCGAGTCGCGACCAGTGGTATTGGCAAACCTCCGGCAGAATACGATTGGCTGGAACGAACGATGATTGCCACTGGCGAAAAGGGTAAGGCAGCCGTAGAAGCCGCGCGAGGTAATATTGCCAAAACCGAAATTGCCACATCGATTACAGTGGGAGGCCAGGATACTCTCGAAGGTGCTGACTATTTCTGGTTTTGGACCTACACCATTTTGGTCACGGCAGTGTTGTTTGTTCCCGTTGGCTACATCTACAAGGAAAAGTCTTATATCCAGACAGAACGTGAAGGTGACGTACAAGAAGGAGCTCCAGCAAAAGGGGAATAGTTTGGAGACAACGTCATCGCCTTTCTGAATGTGGTGCTTCAACGTGGCATACAGGACTCGCGACGCAGACGCAAAACGTTTCTTGAAGGACCGGCCTACTACTACGCGTTCTCCATTGCGATGCTGGTGGCGACAGTGGGCTTTGTTGTCTTTGTCAGTCGCGACAAAGGCAACACGTTTATTCACGGAGAAACAGCCCCCAAGGCAGAAACTGAGGCGGAGGCAAACGTTAACGTTTAGTTGATTCTGGAGTTAATCGCGCCAGAAGCAGGGCGGTGATTTTCTTTCGCCTTTGATTGCTGTTGCCCTGTAGGTCGTGAAACTACTGCGCAGGGTGGTATTTTGAGGTCACTCCAGGTGATTGCCCTGGAGTGCTGGCCACAGTAAGAAATCGCTCCAATCGCAGTCTACAACAGGGCGATCTATCGTCGGTGTTGGCACGTATTGGGCCTCTCGGCCAACAAAACTTTTGCAGCCCGCGTCGCGTAATCGACGCGGGCTGCTTTTGATTCTGCTACGTTGTTGCGACAAAACTGAGGCGATTTGACACTGCAGGTGGCCAAAGCAGGTCACTACTTGACAAGCAGGTACGCGGTCTCTTTGCCCTGAACAATTGCCATTCACTGTCCGGCTGAACAATGGGGCATTTGGTCCCTCAGTTCTCACCACCGAACAGAAACTTTGCGTCGCCCCATTGTCGCGAAGGTTGTCACTGGCTTTTTGACTTCGTGGTGGCACGTACTGATATTGTGCTGCCGGTGGTCGCCGAGAAGGGTTTACAGTAGTCCCCGACTGATTTTGTGCGGCCTGCGCCACGGGCTAAGTGGATCTATCAGCACACTGTTGATGAGCTTCGCTGCAACAAATTTCTAATGCTCTGGTTCCTGCGGCATGGGCTGCGGCATTGCTGCTGGGGTTGTGGGTAGGCAAAACCCGCCAGGTGTCGAGGCCTCCAGTTGTAAAAGACAGCCCAAATTCTCGGATTACAATCGAAACGAGAACGAAAATTGATCATTCTGCCCCCAATCGGACGTGAGTTCGAGCTTCTATGGGGATTACAACGCGGACCGATTGAATACTGATTGCTTGCTTGCGATTATCTGGAGGTTCGCAAATGGGGACTACTTCCCGAATGTGAGACGTCAGCTGGCCCGAACAGCGGTTGGCGTCGGTAATGTTGTTCGCAGTCATCTCTGAGGTTCCAAAAACGTGCCAGACCCAACGTTTTTCAGCAAATCCATTTTGATCGTCGAAGACGAAGACATCATTCGTGACACTCTGTCGGAGTTCCTCTCGGGTGAGGGCTTTGAGGTTCGCGCGGCGGCCAATGTGACTGATGCTTTAGCGATTGTTCGCGAACGCGACTACGATGTTGCGATCTGCGATGTTCAGCTGCCCGACGGCGATGGAGTTCAGCTGCTGCGACGCCTGCATCGATTGAATCCGTCAATGTTCGTGCTGATTATTTCAGCTTACGCGACTGTCGAAAGCGCTGTCGACGCCTTTACTGCGGGAGCCTTCGACTATCTGGTGAAGCCCGTCATTTTCGATGAGCTGGTCAATCGCCTGAAGCGTCTGTTTAAGTTTCAGGACTTGTATCTGGAAAATCAAAAGCTTCGCAAGGATCTGGAACGCCGATCCGGCTTTGACCAGATTATGGGCAGCAGCCGAGTTCTGCAGGACACGTTAAATACCATTCGAAAAGTTGCGGCCACAAATTCCAACGTGCTGCTGGTTGGTGAAACCGGCACCGGCAAGGAATTGTTCGCCCGCGAAATTCATATGGCCGGTCCTAACAAGGACGAGAAATTTCTGGCCGTCAATTGTGGAACTCGACCGCCGGAACTGCTGGAAGCACAACTGTTTGGGGTGGATGGTGGCCAGCCTGGACTGTTTCGCACAGCCGGCACAGGTACGGTTTTTCTTGACGAAATCGCTCAGCTGCCGCTCGGGACGCAATCCGAACTGCTGCGAGCCATTGAGTATCAGGAAATCATGCCTGCAGGTGCATCGGAGACTGTGAACGTGAGTGCTCGCATTATTGCGGCGACGTCTCGCGATCTGATGCGAGAAGTCACAGAAGGCACTTTTCAGGAAGATCTGTTTTACCGGTTGGACGGCGTCAAAATTCGCATTCCACCGCTGCGAGAGCGCTTGGATGATATTCCGGAATTGGTTGAGTACTTTATGACTCGACATTCCGACGCGATGGGCAAACGCGTGACAGGAGCTACCAGCGAATCTATTCGTACATTGATGGCGGCTCACTGGAAAGGCAACGTTCGTCAGCTGGACAACGCCATCGAACGAGCTGTGATGATGTGTGAAGGTGAAGACATTCAACCTTCCGACCTTCCGCCAGATTTGCTGGGTTTGGGCACAACTCTGCCAGACACGGACGACCTGCGTTCTGCTCTGCGACACTATGAGCGATTGCATATCACTCGCGTGCTGAAACAATGCCCGGACAAAAAGGAAGCGGCCAAGCGGCTGAAGCTGGGATTGTCGAGCCTGTACCGCAAGATTGAAGAATTGAAGATCGAACTATAGTTCTGCAGATTCTTCGTATCACATTTCGCATTTTCGAAGTGCCAATTTTGAACTCCGGACGCACGGCGTCACCCAAACGTTGGACGCGTTCGTTGTTCGACAAAGGCTGAATTCCCATGATGAACTCGGATGAGATCAAGGAGTGCATTCCGCACAGAAGCCCGTTTCTGTGGTTGGATTCGGTGACTGAAATTACCGAATCCAGAATTGTGGCCACAAAACACTTGTCTGCGGATTTGCCTGTATTTCAGGGCCACTACCCACAATTCCCCGTGTTTCCGGGGGTTTTGCAGTGTGAAGCCTGTTTTCAGGCGGGAGCAGTTTTAATCTCAAAGGTTGCGGAAGGCGTTGCTGGCGAAGTTCCCGTCGTTACGCGGCAGAACAACACTCAATTTCGCCGACTGATTCGTCCTGGTGAGACGATTCAGGTGGAAGTGGAACTGACAGAGCGCGTATCCAACGCGTTTTACCTGAAGGGGCGAGTTTCTGTGGACGGCAAAGTGACGGCTCGGCTGGACTTTGTGTGTTCTTCGGCGGCGGTGCCCGTTTAGAGCAGCTTCCGTTGTGGGTGGTTCTGGCACGCCGTCAACCACACCGCGTGGTCTGGTTCTTGTTTTTAGCGGCCATAAGTCAGCGAAATTCGTTGTTCCTGCTGAAAGTAGCTTTTTCAGGGGATTGTGATGGAACATGAGTCCGATCCCGGGAAAAACGCACCTTGGCTGCAATGTCGGTGTTGAACAACTGGCATGTCGTCGATAACCTTTCGAGCTTCTCGACTTACGGCGATTGCCGTGCTGGCATTCCAGTTAACGGATTGCCAGTTTGTTGAGGCTTTTTTCTCTGTACGCAGCTTTCAAACTGTTGAATGGTTGCCTGTCGATGTCGATCGGACCACGGGATTAGTGGGATTTCTGAATCGACTTGAGATGACGGCCCGTCGCGTGTGGCGATGCGGTGGTATGGAGCCCGAGTAGTTTACTGGAGTTTGTTGAAGCAAATGGGACGTTATACAGGTCCGAAGGGACGAGTTAATCGACGACTGGGAGTTAATGTTTACGAATCAAACGGCGCTATCAAGGCAACGGAGCGGAAGGAATTTCCTCCTGGTATGCACAAGCGACGTAAGAAGCCAACCAACTATGGTTTGGGTCTGAACGAAAAGCAGAAGATCAAATTCCACTTCGGTTTGCGTGACCGACAGTTGAACCGATACTTCACCAAGGCTCGTCGTACCAAAGGTAACACCGGTGAGCAGCTGCTGGTAATTTGCGAATGCCGTTTGGACAACGTTGTTCGACGTGCTGGCTTCACCATGACACGCCCTCAGGCTCGTCAGGGCATCGTTCACCGTCACTTCCAGCTGAACGGTAAGACTGTCAACAAGCCGGGTATCATGGTTCGCACGGGCGACGTGATTACTCTGCGAAATCGACCAAACGTTCGTAAGCTTTACGCAGCAATTCGAGAAGGAATCACAATTCCTCAGAATGACTGGATCAGCTTCGACGAAAGCAACTACTCAGCCATCGTGACAACCTTGCCGACCTACGAAGATGTAAGCCTGATGGTTGACATTAACCAGGTTGTGGCTTTCCTGTCACGCTAGAACCGGAAGCTGATCAGACTTCTGTTTGGCAACCAGGAAATACAAAACGGCGACTCCTTGGGAGTCGCCGTTTTTCTTGTGGCTATTGTTCAGTAGAGCTGAACTGCTCATTCTGAATGGGCCCCCGACGATCTCATCGTCTCTAAATGGCCCCTATTTCAGTGCGGGAGCGAGCGGATTCAAGCAGTGTTGATTGGGTGGCTCGGCACAGGTCTAAAAGTTCGCCAGCCATCTGCATGACTTCAAATTCGTCGTGATTTTTCTCCAGAGTATCGTGTAGCAACTTGGCCTGTTTGGCAGTATCAGCAAGCCCATGCGTGGTGGCGGCAATCTGGATCGACTCCGTAATGTCACTAAGCTGAGTGCGATCCTGGTCGTCCAGTGCTGAAATCAGCTGTTCCAGTAGCAGTCCAATACTCAATGCTGATTCCTTGGTGACGTGATCATCTGAAATCACGTGCTGATGGTGGCGTAGATTAACAGCGTTAATGAAGCGTTCGACAAGTTCGGGGTCAAACTGAGTTCCCGCACATCTTCGAAGTTCAGCAAACGCTTCTGATCGAGTCATCTTGTCCCGGTAAGACAGCTCAGACACCATCGTGTCGTATGAGTTGGCGATGTTCAGGATTCTGGCAGCGATTGAAGGTCGTTTATCGGGCCCGGCTCCGCGGTCAGCGTTGGACATGTCGTAGTACACGACGTGCTGTTCTACAATTTCTGTCAACACGGGTGCTCCGAAGGAACCGCGTACCATGTCGACTCCCATGCGGTTGTACTGATTAACCGATTCCATTTCGTCGTGACTGAGTCTGCCGGGTTTTCGCAGAATGGTATCGGGAATCCCGATCTTGCCGATGTCGTGCAGCAGCGCACCGATTTCCAGAATATAGCATTCACGCAGGGATAGTAGTCCTTCTGCCGTGGCGACGCACAGGTCTGCAACTCGCCGGCTATGAACGGCGGTCGCCTGATCTCGGTGTGCCATAGCAGTTGTAAGTGCTGCGACAGCATGAAAAGGAATCGCTGATGCTGCCTTGCTTTGTTTTTCCTGTTCGCGAGTTGGTGCTTCAGCTCCTGCCAGTTCTTCAATTTGCCGTTGAGCTTTGTCAAAACGAACAACCTGATTTCGCCCATTGCGTTTGGCGACGTAAAGACACTTGTCTGCCTGATCGAGAAGATCCTGCGGGCTTTCCGGATTCTGGCACAGCGACGACACGCCCAGGCTGGCTGTGACCTGCAACTTCGGAAACTGAATCGCCTTGATGGCGATACGACAGCGTTCCGCACGCAGTTCCGCCTCGTCGATGCTTGTGTTCGGCATCAGAACTGTGAATTCTTCACCACCGTAACGGCAAACAAGGTCGCCTTCATTAACGGTTTCCATGACGGTCTTTGATACCACGCGCAACACTTCATCCCCCATACCATGGCCGAAGTTGTCGTTAATGGACTTAAAGTGGTCGATGTCTACCATCAGTCCCGCCATGGGGATTCCGGCTGCCTTTGCCTCCTGCCAGTGCCGTTCATATTCACGAAAGAAGCTGCACCTGTTAAGACAGCCGGTTAATGTATCGCGTGTCGCCAGCCATTCCAGTTCTCGATTCTGTTTACGAATTTCGTCTGTTGACGACCGCAGCGAAGTGAGGGCTGAACGCAATTCGAACTGCTTCTTTTGAAGTTGCGTTACATCTTCGAAGCTTGCGACGACTCCCCGGCTTTCGTTGTTGTTGTCTCGAACTGGAACAGTGCTGACTGAAAACGTTCGTTGAGTTTCCCCTTCACCGCGTGTCAGCAACACTCCCTTCACGGGAACTGAAAGCTGCGACGTGGTGTGCCACGGAAATTCGGCAAGGTCATCCGTCAGCTTGAAATCGAAAATGCCGGGTTCTTTGCCGACGAGAGATTCGGGCGTTTCGCCTGCCACGGCGGCGAAGGAGTCGTTTGCAAGAACAATTGTCTGCTTTCGATCCAATACCAGCAATCCTTCCGCCAACGCATTAAGAGCTTCTCGCACGCGTGTAGGCACGACCTTGCTGGGACTGATATGCTTCAATACTTTACTTAAGTACATCGTAAACACGATGAATGAGGCAAAAGCAACCAGCAGTGTTAACATAAGATCCGGTCGGACGGAGTAGCCCAACACGCTTACATGGCTGGATGGCCCCCAAAATACTTCCAGCTGCCCCCAGTGCTCGCCACTGGCATGAATGGGAACGATTGACTCGCATTCACTGGTTACTTCTGTGCCAGTGGTTGTCCACAATCCGGCGTGATCTCCCGATTGCAGGATCAGCTGACCGTCGGCCTGTCGGACACCGATCGAAAGCACTTCCGGATTGCGTGTTCGGATCTGGTCGATCGTGGACTGCAGGTCGCCGCTGTCCATGCGAGTAGCCAGGGCCATAAACGACACAGCGGTGGACTCGCAGAAACTGTGTCGAGACTGCTGTTCCAGAGATACGGAATTCGGTATGAACCCCAGCAAACCTGCCACCATTAAAATACTGACAGACAGACAGACAAGGCCAAGCACGATTCTATGAATTGACGACAAGCGGGGCATTGTCGAGCTTCACTTACGAAGGAGTATAGACGGGCAAAAAATGATACAGAGCGTCAAGTGTCGAGATCGCTGCAGGTTAAGAAAGGTGTCTTAATCCGGGCTGCTAACCAACGACGCCAGCGACTCACCGTCTTCCAGATCACCGTTCTCTTCAAACGACTCCAGTACAGGCAATGGGTCAAATGTTTGCCATGCAGGAATTGACGAGAGTACCGTCGAGAACAGAGAGCCACCTTTCAGCATCCATACAACGTAGCCCACCGAAAAGGAGGTGGAGACGGCTGCTGTACTGCCGATAACAACTTTTTCGATGATTTGTTCTCGAAATCGCCGTTCTTCCTGCCAGGCTATGAGGTCGGGCTGGTTCAGGTTGAATTCAGCCACTGCGATAAACGGACTTGTCGTTTCAATCTGTGCAAACAGATAATTCGACAGGCCCATCTTATCAAGCTGGCTACCTTCTGTTCGGTCTCTCAGGCTTTGGCGTGAATCACCGCCGATGGCGTTTCCGTCCGGTACTTCATCCAGAAATACGGCCACAAATAATTCACTGCTGGTCGTTCGAAGAATTTCGGTTGATGAATTTTGGAGGCCAGTCAGCCCGGCAAAGTCGTCATCTGTAGCCGCTGCTTTATTCGCTGTGATGGATGTTGAGTTGTTCAGGTCTACCGTTTCTGAGGTTTCGGATTTTGTCTCCTCTTCCGTCATGTCGTCGATTTCGGTAGCCGTCGATGGATCCGTGGGAGTCACCACCTGAATAATCGTTACTGAGCCTCCGGAGCCGCCTCCATTACCCGATCCTGAAATCACTGTGCGTATGTTTAATTCAACTGTGGCCGGCACGGAATTAAGGCTTCCGTCCGTGATGTAGTACGTAAATGAATCCATACCGCTGAAAGTTCCGAACGCCTGATAGAAGAATGAGCCATCACTGTTGAAGTTCAACAGTCCATTTTGGGGGCCGTCAATAAGTACGTATGAGAAGGCATTGCCATCAATGTCGAAGTCATTCTGAGCAAGAACGCCACTGGCCACGTTCAAATCTTCCAACTGATTGCCAACAATAAAGTCATCACCGGCTTCTGGTGCCTCATTTACGTCTCTTAATGTCACCAGGAATGATTGATCAACGCTTAGTCCGCCAACGTCGGTCGCTCTCACTGTGATCCAGTGCTGACTTGCATCCTCAAAGTCAAGCTGGGTACTGTCATCAACGGTGATCAGTCCCGTAATCGCTGAGACAGCAAATCGTCCGTTGGCATCGTCGACAAGGCTGTACAACAGCGAGTCGCCTGCGTCGAGGTCTTTTCCAAGAACGCGTCCCACGAAAGTTCCTGCGGCGGAATTTTCGTCTATCGTACCGCCGGTTAGCAAAATACTGACGGGATTCTCGTTAATGTCGACCACCGCAACTGACAGTGTAAGGGTATCAACCAGTCCCGCCATGTCAGATACTTCAACATTCAGTGTGAACGTTGTGAGTGCTTCGTAATTCAACAATGAAGAATCAGCTACTGTTACTTCTCCCGTGGCACTATCTACAGAGAACGGTTGAATTGGCGAACCATTGACAATCGAATAGCTCAGGACGTCAGCAACATCCTGATCGAATGCCTGAAGAAAAGTGACGTGGCTGCCATTTGCCGCATTTTCCAGTACCGATATTGTTGATGCCGATGTGAACAAAGGCCGATCGTTTTCGTCCACAACGGCCACTGTCACCGACTCAACGGCTGATACGTTAACACCGTCATTCACCTGGATGCTCAATGTGTAAGACGATGACAGTTCATGATCGAGGTTTGCCGTGCTGGAAACGGAAAGCACTCCGGTTGCTGCGTCAATGGCAAACACACCATCACTGTTTCCACCAACAATGGAATACCCTTGAACCTGACCAACGGAATCCTCATCAAATGCCAACACCTTCCCGACGACAGTCCCTACGCTTGCATGTTCCAGCACAGAGAACGATTGTCCGGACGAAATGACAGGTAAACGATCGTTCAGGTCGTTGATCGTAATGACCTCAGAACGCGTGGTTGAGCTGTCGTCAGCGGATGTCGCTCGCACAACGATGTTCAGGCTGGCCCCAACAGCTTCGAAGTCGATTGACGCAGCGGTGCGGATTTCTCCGGTAAGGCTGTCGATGTTGAAGAGTCCGGCCGCGTCATCGTCCAGTGAATAGGTGATGGCATTGCTGGTGCCGTCCAGGTCTTCACTGAAGGCGGTGATGCCGACCAAAGTACCCACCGGCACGTTTTCGTCGATGTTGTTGGCTGCCGCGTTGGTATCCACAATCGGGCTGACGTCGAATTCATCCAGATCGTTGATCGTGATGGAATAGGCTTGAGTCGCCGTGCTGCCGTCCTGCGAGGTGGCTCGCACAATGATGTTCTGCACGCTTCCCACAACTTCGTAGTCGATGTTGTTGGCGGTCGTCACGACGCCAGTGCTGGAATTGATTGCGAACAATCCGCCCGCGTTGTTGTCCAGCGAGTAGGTGATCACATTGGTTGTTGCGTCCAGGTCTTCGCTGAACGCCGTGATGCCCACTGTGCTGCCAATCACGATATTTTCATCGATGTTGTTAGCGGCACTGTCAGTGTCCACAACGGGTGTGACGTCGAATTCATCAAGATCGTTCACTGTGATGGTGTACGCCTGCGTGGTTGTGCTGTCGTCGGCGGATGTTGCTCGCACAACGATGTTCAGGCTGGCACCAACGGTTTCGAAGTCGATTGACGCAGCGGTGCGGATTTCTCCGGTAAGGCTGTCGATGTTGAAGAGTCCGGCCGCGTCATCGTCCAGTGAATAGGTGATGGCATTGCTGGTGCCGTCCAGGTCTTCACTGAAGGCGGTGATGCCGACCAAAGTACCCACCGGCACGTTTTCGTCGATGTTGTTGGCTGCCGCGTTGGTATCCACAATCGGGCTGACGTCGAATTCATCCAGATCGTTGATCGTGATGGAATAGGCTTGAGTCGCCGTGCTGCCGTCCTGCGAGGTGGCTCGCACAATGATGTTCTGCACGCTTCCCACAACTTCGTAGTCGATGTTGTTGGCGGTCGTCACGACGCCAGTGCTGGAATTGATTGCGAACAATCCGCCCGCGTTGTTGTCCAGCGAGTAGGTGATCACATTGGTTGTTGCGTCCAGGTCTTCGCTGAACGCCGTGATGCCCACTGTGCTGCCAATCACGATATTTTCATCGATGTTGTTAGCGGCACTGTCAGTGTCCACAACGGGTGTGACGTCGAATTCATCAAGATCGTTCACTGTGATGGTGTACGCCTGCGTGGTTGTGCTGTCGTCGGCGGATGTTGCTCGCACAACGATGTTCAGGCTGGCACCAACGGTTTCGAAGTCGATTGACGCAGCGGTGCGGATTTCTCCGGTAAGGCTGTCGATGTTGAAGAGTCCGGCCGCGTCATCGTCCAGTGAATAGGTGATGGCATTGCTGGTGCCGTCCAGGTCTTCACTGAAGGCGGTGATGCCGACGGTAGTTCCCACGGCTAAGTTTTCGTCAATGTTGTTCGCGGCAGAGTTGTTGTCGACGATTGGCGTGACGTCGAATTCATCGGTGTCGGTCACGGTGACGCGAACTGTTTGCTGACTGGTTAATCCCTGGCCATCGTTCACTTCGACCACCACTTCGTACACGTTGTTACCGTCGGCATCCAACGGCGTTTCGAAGCTTGAGGCGGTTGCAAACGCGAGTGCTCCTGAGCCGCTGTCAATGGTAAACAGACCGCTGTCCGGCCCCCCGGCGATGCTGAATGTCAGCGTTTGAATCGGCAGGTCGGCGTCGGTGGCTGTGACGAGCGTGACGGCTGTTGTGTTTTCCGCGATCGTGATCGCAGCGTCCGCTGGTCCGCCGTCGCTGGTGATCACCGGAGCCTTGTCGTTGACCGGTGTGATCGTGATGGCAAAGGTGCCAGATGAGATCGTGCCGCTGCCATCGTCTACTCGGAAAGCAAAGCTGTCGCTGAAGACTTCTGCGTCGTTGTGGTCGTAAGTTAAGCGGTTTGCGTTGATATCGGCTTGAGTAAACGTCTGGCCGGTGGCGAGGTTGATTCCGTTCAACTGCAGCGAGCCGGACGTTGGCACGGCGGTCAATGAATAGACTATTTCGGTTGGCGTGTTGTCGACGTCGGTTGTTTCCAGCAGCAGACGAGTCACAACAGATCCTAAATCGCCTTCGTTCACAGTCGTGCCAAGATTCGTGGACAGCACTTCTTCGTCGTTGACGTTGGAAATGCTGATCTGGACCGTGTCGACGTCCTGCAGAGCTCCACCGCTGCCGGTGTTGCCGCCGTCATTGGTGGTGACCGTCAGCATGTCGGCCGACATGCCGATGACGTTCAGGTTCGGCGTGTACAGCAGCGAGGCCAGAGTTGCGTTGATGTCTGCAACAGTTCCGGAAATCGTCAGGTCGGCCGAAGAATTGCCGCCCGCAAAGATTGTCGCCATTCCGGACAGCGTCACGTCCAGCACGCCGTTGATAACCTGCAACTGAGTCGTCACGTCAAGGCCGTTGGCGTCAATATCGGCAATGGAAATCCCGGTGATTGCTGTTTGAGTTTCTTCGACGACTGTCTGATTTCCTGGAACCGTGTTTACAGGAGCATCGTTGACTCCAGCCACGGTACGGGTCGCAGACGTGAGAGGCCCTTCGCTGGTGCCCCAACCGTCAGTATAAGTGACTTCAACACTGATATTGGCAGCCACATCAACATCGGTCAGCGTGTATGCGTTTGTGGTGGCTCCGCTGATCGCAATTCCGTCTCGCCGCCACTGATAGCTGAATGCTCCCAGTCCATCGTTGTCGCTGATGGCGGACACATCGGCGCTGATGGTTTGATCTTCTTCCACTGTACCAACGATCACCGGCAATCCGACCGGCATGTCGTTGACGTTCAGGACAGCGGCGGTTTGCGCACTTGTCAGCGGTCCTTCGATGGTTCCGTTCCCGTCGGTGTAACTGACTTCGACACTGATATTGGTGTTCACGTCGGCATCGCCCAGCGCGTAAGTGCTGGAGCTCGCTCCGCTGATTGCGATTCCGTTTCTCAGCCACTGATAGTTGAATGTTCCTACGCCGTCATTGTCGCTGATACCGGTGGTGTCAACAGCCAGATTCTGATCTTCCGTCGCGGTGCCGACAATAACTGGTAGTCCGAAAGGTACATCGTTCACATTGGCAATTGGACCAACTGTCGTGGATGTCAACGGGCCTTCGATCGTGCCCCAGCCGTCTGTGTAAATAACTTCCACTGAAATGTTGGTGCCGACGTCAAGGTCTGTCAGTGTGTAGGTGGCCGAGTTGGCTCCGGCGATGATGGTACCGTTTCTCAGCCATTGATAACTAGTGGGTGTCCCGAAAGTGTCTCTGGTTTGTGATGATCGGGCGGAAGTG
>CALFSX010000024.1 GCA_937916515.1 uncultured Planctomycetaceae bacterium
GTATTCCTGCCTACGGGCGTTTTACGCCCATTCTGCCTCCCGGGGTTTCCAATCCGACTCCGCATCAAATTGAGTGTGCACCTTTGGGAAGCGTAAACTGGGTGGTCGACTGTCTAAGCGAATTGGATCGTCAGGATCTCTATGACCGCTGGAACTTTACCGCTCCTGTGGCAGATCCTGGTAATGCCGAGTTAGGCCGGATTTATATGGAAGTGCTGGCGTGTCCCGATGACGATTCCGCCTATCAGGTCGCCGGCGGACTAAGTTATGTCATCTCCAGCGGCTTTGCCAGCATGGTCAATATCAACGCTTATGTGAGCGCTATTCAGGGAGGTGGTGTGCCTACAGAAACTCAGATGCACAACTTCACCGCGATGCCGTTTGACTGGGACGAAGACGGAGATTCACCGGGCGGAACGTCAGCACCATTCAGCGATCCAGAAGACGAGCAGGTCACCAAGTCGTCTGGAGTTTCGTGGATACAGGTGCGCGAGAAGAATATGAGTCAGTCTATGAATTCCATTTACGATGGACTCAGCAATACTCTGCTGTTGGCGGAAAATATCAATGCGGGATCGTCCGGAACATGGTCTAACCCATCACCCAGAAACTGCACCTTTGTTTATCCTGTTGATGCTGCAGCCGTGGACAGTACATCATATCCGGTCCGCCACTGCCAGCGGGAACTTCCGGGATGCCCAATGCGATGCGTGACGCCGGTGAAGGTACTCCATTTCCTTCGTCCAATCATCCAGGAATTGTCAACGTCGTGATGTGCGATGGTTCGTCTCGTAGCCTGAGCGACAGCATCGACCGCACGGTCTATGTAAAGCTGGTGACACCTGCGGGAGTGAAGCACAAATTCCCGGGCTTAGTTCTTGAAGATCCTTTATCGCAGGCCGACTTCTAACAAGGACTTCGTCCTTGACCTGATGGCGTAGCGGGCGAAAAGACGTGGAACGCTGGAATCGCCGAGCCGCTCCGTTGTCGCTACGAAAAGTAGCGTGATTTGGAGTTAGAAGTCGATGTGATCTGCGACCCAACGATCGTATTCGGCTAACAATCGTTGGGTTTGCAGGTTCGTCGTGCGATGCGGCAAGCTGTTGCCAGAGTTGGCTGCGTGGCTGCAGCCTCGCCTTTGGCATCGGGTTAAACTTCAGGGCTTCTGAGCTGTTACGTCAGTTCTTTTGTTGCCGGAACATGCCGCTCTTCTCGTCGCCTCGCGAAAGCAGATAGGCCAGCAAGTCAAGAACTTCATTCTGGTTCAGCGGCTTCAACAGGTTAGACGGCATAATAGATACGTTGGACGGCTGCACTTCGTCGATTTCGTTTTTCTTGATATCAACGATTTTCGTGCTGTCTTCGGGATCCGTCAAAACGCTGATCTGCGTATCGCTTTCTGACACGATGCGTCCGCTGTAGGTCTTGCCTGACGTTGTTACGACCGTACTGCCTTTGTACTGATCGCTGATCACTTTGCTCGGTTCCATAATGGCTTCCGTCAGAGCATCAACGTTGAAACGACCGGCCAGTTGAGTCAGGTCGGGGCCGGTTGCTCCGCCGTCACCTGCAAAACGGTGACAAACGATGCATCGCGTGGCGGCAAACATTTTCTGGCCATTTTCGTAGCTGCGATCTTTCAGGCCGGAAGCTGCTATGGCCCGAACTTCTTCGATTGTCCAGTCCTTGCCGGGGCCGGTTGGTTTAGGCAGCTGAGGAACGGTATATGGTGTTCTGGCTCCCGCTGCTTCGACAAGTACGCGATGGTCGAAGGGAGTGATATCCCATGCTTCGTTTTCGATGTTCTGCAGAAACTTCTTGAAGCTGTTTCCACCGGACCAGGTTTGTGCTCGACCAAACCAGCGGTAATAGTCGGCTCGCAGTTCAGGCGTCCAACCGGCCTTGGCGACTCGCAGGCAGAACGCATACCAGATCTGCTGCTTATCCGGCTGATTGGCAATCATGGCGTTGATGGCGGAGCCATAGCCTCCGTTGCGAGTCAGCAAGTCGCCCATGTCAATGTCTTCACGTTGAGGAGGCTGATTCATCAGTTCCACCGTTTTTGCAACGACTGTTGGCGAATTCAGATAGACAAGAACCTGGCAAAGCTCGCGGTTGAGTCGCCAGTCTGTTGATGGGTAATGGGTATCGAGGTGCGCTACCAGTTCAGCCTTATCAGCATCTGCCATTTCGCCAAGTCGCGTCGCGACTAGAGAAACGGTCCGCAGGTAATACAACTGCTGGTCGGTCGTTAAATTCGTGAAGTCAGCGTTTGCAAGAATCTTCCAGCAGGTTGCCTTGGCTGCTGCTTTCCACAGCTCAATGGACTCTTTCGTTGAATTAGACCGCCCAATCGATCTATCGGGTGCCTTTGCAATTAAGAATGCCGTAACAACTTCGCCATACCGCACTTCGCCTAAGCCCGCAGCCAAGTCTTCCAGTTGGTTGGTAGTGCCAAATGCCAGTTCAACCATATCTGAATTAAAGAATGCGTTTCGCATCGCGGTACGAAGAAACCGATCTTCAGAGTCAGTGGCCAATTTCTCTTCAAGTGCCGAGTCGATCAACATGTCGCTTAGCATTTTCTGATCAAAATCCGCAGGGTAACTGTGAAACTTTTCCAACGCTTTGCGTTCTTGACGTTCCTCCGCCAAGGCTTCGTTGTTAAGCTGAGTTGGAGCAGTTGATTCGCTGCCTTTATACACAACTCGATACAACTCCGACTGAGCTCCGCGACCGCCGATCGTGAAATACAGAGCTCCGTCTGGTCCAGCTGCACAGTCTGTCAGTGGCAAGGGAGACCGTGCGACGAATTCTTCCTTCGTGGCCTTGTAGCTGCTTTGGTCGGGGTCCATGTGAATGGCGTACATTGTGCCGAACGTCCAGTCGCAGATGTACAGTGCCTTCTGGTATTTGGCGGGGAACTTCAGGCCGTAGCCGAAGTCGACACCCACTGGCGAACCCGGTCCAATGTTGACCAATGGCGGAAGACTGTCGATGTAGTATTCCGGCCACTTGCCGGTGCCGCTGCGCCAGCCGAATTCGCTGCCGCTGGTGGCATGGACAACTCGCGTTGGTCGGTACCACGGTGTGCCATAATCCCATTCCATGTCGGCATCGTAGGCAAACAGTTCGCCGTCGGCGTTGAAGGCCATGTCGTAGGGATTGCGATAGCCGACGCTGTAAATTTCCCATGTCTTGCCGTCCGGGTCGGTGCTGGCGATCCATCCGCCGGGAGCCAGTTTGCCTCGAGCATGTCCGTTGGCGTCCCACATACGAGGCAGCAGCAGGTCTTCGCCCCAGTTGGTGGGAATGCGGCTGCTGTAGTTTTCGTTGGTCAATTCTTCGCCCGGATTGAACGGTG
The DNA here is from genome assembly GCA_937916515.1 of uncultured Planctomycetaceae bacterium. Taxonomy (GTDB): domain Bacteria; phylum Planctomycetota; class Planctomycetia; order Planctomycetales; family Planctomycetaceae; genus Fuerstiella. The sequence goes on from CALFSX010000024.1 coordinate 3,365, forward strand.
GGTCAGTGTGATTGCCCGCAATCACGAAAATGCGTTTGCCATCGGGAGACAGACGAATCGAGTGAGGTCCGTGTTCGCCGCCGCCTCGAAAGTCTTTCAACTTCACGCATTCGTCAAACTGGTCGTCGCCGTCGGTGTCGCGAGCACGATACAGCCCGCTGCCTGGGCCGCCATTGCAGCTGAAGTACAGACTGTCGAACGCCCACAACATTCCTTGAGCACCAGAAGGTTTAAATTCGCACTTGCTGAAGTCAAGGTGTTCGACAACTGTGTCCTCTTCGCTGCCGATGGCCGGAAGCGTGATGCGGCAAATTCCCTGGTTACCCTGATCACTGGCCAGCAGTCTGCCTTTGTTGTCGAAAGCGATGCAAACCCATGAACCCAGTTTTTCCTTTGGTACAGTAAACAGCTTTTCAACCTGAAACCCGGGAAGTACTTCAAACACGCCTCGAGGCACACGTGCCGTCGCAACGGTATTGGAAAACACGGTTCCCCATGGTCCGTCGCCGTAGTTTGCTCGAAACGCAACCTTCTTCTGATCAGCATCACTTGTCCAGTCTTCGTTTGTGACGACGTGAGTAACGTTGCCCGCTGAATCTTTCATCGCAAGTTTCAATACAAACGCGGCAACTCCACCTTGATTGGCGACCTTTGCTGTAATTGTGTTTGGGCCTTCTTTCAGGTGCTGAGCGACATTCGCGGACATTGGTTCCTGCCATTCATTGCTGGTAGCAACCTGTTTGCCGTTAACGAAGACACTGCCCACGTTGTCGCACGAGGCCTTCAATATGGCTTCACTGATGTTTGAGGCGTTGAATGTTGTGCTAAGTTCGTAGCTAACGTTGTTGTCGCTGCCCCAGATCCATTTTGGGTTGGCTCCCGAATGAAATTCAGCGTCGGAAATCGTGGCCTTCTTTTCGGCAGGCGGCTCTGACGTATCTGCGCCGCGAGCGGCCGCTTCCTGAACTTCCGGCTTCTGTGTGTACATTGGCTTTGTGGAGATCAGCCGGTCTTCAGGGTTCTCTGTCAGTACCAGGCCACGAAAATGAAACTCCTGGGGCTTTCCATTGCTATGCAGCTGAAGTCCGATTGGAGATTCCTGAAGCATTTCTGCAGCGTCGGTGAAGTCGAAAATCTGAGTCCCGTTCGCTGCGAATTGCAAACGATTGCCGACGACAAGTATCTCAATCAAATTCCAGTCACCCTTGCGTTCGACTTTGGGGCCAGCTCCTCGTTCGACAACGCGATTGCGGCGATACGCGTCCCAGATGCCCCAGTCGTGGCAGAACATCAACAACGGCCCCTTGAATCCGAATGCGTTATCACCCTTGTCCGTGAATCGCTCGCCAAGCACGCAGACGGCCGAATGCATGGTGGAATATTCTTCCCCTATGGTTTGTTTAACTTCCAGCAGCAGGCGAAAGTTGCGATAGTTTTTTTCAGTAAACAGGTAGGTGCTGCTGGCGACGTTATCCTGATTCGCGCCGCGAATCAGGCCGTCAGCAACTGACCAGCGATTTTCGTCGCCCTGCCACCCAGTCAGATCTTTTCCATTGAATAAGCTCTGCTTCGATTCCGTCGCAGGAATTCTTGCGATGGCTGTGTTGAACTCTGATGATGGCTGAGCCGCCGCTAACGACAGCGACAAGTGGAAGCAGGCAAGAGGCAGTAGAAGTCGGATCATGTGATACCTGAGTCTAAGCGAGGATTTCTGGCGGGAGTGAGTGTTGGGTAGAGCCGCGATTGATCGCTCGCAATGAGTGCGAATTTTCCAACCGGCAGTTCGAACAGGTCGCGGTCTTGATGCGTAAGGATAGATTCAGCGGCTTTCAGTTGCGAGCGAACCGTCCAGATCGGCCATCATGCGAATTTCTGGCTGGTTCTGGTGCAGTCGGTTGATCTGAGGGCAATCGCCCAACAACCCGGCTCAGGAATTTCCGGCGAAATCCAATGCTGCGATTCCAGCGGGGCCGACACTGGAAATCGGTAAATTCGGTGCAATCATCACAAGTGGAACCACACCGATCAGGTGTCTGAGTTTTCGGCGGTCGTCGCTGTTCTTGGCCTGCGTGATTTTCAGAACTATACCAATGGCGGTATCCGCCAAATCCTTCCGTTTTTGAGTTGAGAGCGTTTGCTGGTGTGATTTTTTTGGGGGGGAGTGTTCTCATAAATGCGTCTATCTCGTGATGCAATGACTTCGGTCATGTTGCGCAGAATTGAACGGTCAGTTTGGTGATACGTGCTGTTCTGGTTGGACGGCATGTCCTTAAACGACTGATTGAGTGCCGTACTGCAGACGATAAACCAGTCGGACGGGCCGTTCCATCAGATTTTTGATTCGTGGGTGAAGGGAGTTCACAGCGAATCTGAAATTGAAATCCCATCTCTATTCGGCTCACAAAAATCTGAAAGGTTTGCGATGGATCGCTACCTCACATTTGCTTCGTTGGTTCTGTCCCTTGCCATATCGGGGTGCTCTGCGACTCAATCAATCGTTGGCAAAGTCGGGTGTTCCACCCGCCCTGATTCCTGCGGTGAAGATTCCTGTCAACAGGATGCAATGCCGGCATGCGGATCGGAAACGTGCCAACCACTGTTGAAGCCGTCAAATAATGGCTGCTGTTCAGAAGGTTGTTCGGCGATTGGAAGCCAGGCCGGAGTTTGCAGCCCGCCGGAAGGTTGCGGCGGTTGCACAGGCGACGTCAGCAAGCGGCGGTATTCGGGACTGCAGGGCGGATTCGAACGCGGCAGAAAAAATATCGTGCTTGATGGAGCAGGCTGGGTTGCGGGAATTCCATCTAAGCTATTGCTGTGGAATACCAAAGTAGACAGTCACAGTGTGTCTCCGGAAACAGAAGCTCAGCTTCGCGCCTATTTGGCGGCAAATGGTTTGCACGATGTGAAGGTGCGAATCAATCAGTACGACCCCGCCGGCGAATGGAAACGACTGGCAGGCAACAAAGCCGTTCATCCGGGCTGGAAGTATACTGTCGGCGCGTTGGCTGTTACGAAGTATACAATGATTCCAGGACGCCTGTTCGGTAACGATGAATTCAACCCGTTTACGAATTCCATCAGCCTGTATTCTGATCGGCCAAGTATCGCCCTGCGTGAGGGAGCTCATGCCAAAGGGGCGATCGATGCGACATACCGTGGTCTGTATTCCGCTTCAATGTACATGCCTGGCAGCCCATTATGGGTTGATACGGCGGCGGTTAAAGAAGTGCTGAACTACGCAAAAGAGTCTGGACAGCGACCGTTGGTTCGCGAAGCCTATCTTGTGCTGTTTCCGGCGTATGGAGCGCGTGTTGGCCAGAGTCTTCTGTTTTTTGCAGACCCCGGAACAGGGCAGGTTGCTCAGGCGGGCTTCGCCATGATCGGTCACGCAGTGGGGCGAACGATGGCGTTTCGAGTATCGGAAACTCCGATGCAGATGGTCAAGTCTGTTTATGGAATTGTGAAACGCCCCGTTGATGATCCCGCGTCCACTGCAGAACTTCAGGACGAACAGAATCCTCTTCCGCCGAACGAATCGTATGAGGTGACCTTCATTCCGATCGAAGTTTCTTACGGTGATCTGGAAGAGAATATTTGACGAAACGCAGGGGGCCAAATCTGCAGTGAAACAAGGAAAGCAGCCCGATCGTCTGAATGGAAAGACGGTCGGGCTGTTCATGTTTGATGCTGCTGCCAGTTGTTCTGGCGTTGACCGATCAATCCTCCTGCAGTCAATGATGTAACAATCAAGGAGGCGACTGTTGGCTACCTGGTGAAGCTGGTGTCGTTTTCTGTGAGATGCAGTTCCTTGATCCATGTGTTGCGATAGCGCACATCGTGGCCTTCACATTGCAGTTTTAGTCCCTGACGCGAATCAGTGATGCCTTTGCCGCCATCGTTGCCGCCATCGACTCCCGAATTCGGCCCACCCCAAACCTGATTGATTTGCACGTGGTCATGAACCTTCTGGCCATTGAAGTACATTGATACGCGAGCTTTCTCTGTCAACTTGCCATCGACAAACCTGGCAGCTCGAAAGTTGATGTCGTACGCATTCCATTTGCCGACGCCGTTGTAAGCGTGATACGGCGATTCCGTTTCGTTGATGACGGCACCCATGCCGTGCTTCGTTTTGTCGCCATCAAGCACCTGAATTTCATAGCGGTTTTGCAGGTACACACCGCTGTTGCCGCCTGGCTTCATGATGAGAAATTCAATGTGCAGTCGAAAGTCGCCATAGGTCTTCTTCGTGACAATGTCGGCGGTACCGTATTTGCCGCCTGCAGCAACCGGATCGTGCGTCATAACGGTCTTGCCGCCATCAATAGGGTCGTCTGCGATTTGCCACTTGATGGGCAGCGACGATGCAAAGCGAGGACCTTCCCAGTACGTCCATTTTTCGTCCAGCATACTTCTGGAACCGTCAATGATGACTTCTGCACCGTCAAGCGGCGTGGCGCCGACTCCAACTTCGGCATACAGCGGTTTTGCGGCGCAGAACAGAGAAACGACAGAAAGAAGGGCGACAATAGATCGAGTCATTTTAGGGCCTTGAGGTGGGAAGGAAGACGTGGGAATTACTGGCCCAGCATGACGCAAGACCACGATTCAGGCAAGCGTATGAGCGGATGTGGCAACGTGACAGGGCCGTCGTGGATCGTGTTTTTTTGTCAGTTGTTGGCCGGGGCTGGGAAAAGCATAGCGAAGTCAGCCACCGGGTTATGCGGATGCCGCGCTCCAGCTGCGACTTCCCATCCAGCTTCACCACCATTCGTGGCTGCACCTAAACGCAACAAGGTGATGATGGGTTTTGCTGGCGTGATTATCGCTGATCAGCTAGCTCCAGATGCCTTCACGTGGATTTTCGGCGGATGCTTCCTGCACCTGGCGATACAAAGCTTCCACTTCTGGTGTTGTTGTTTTGGGGACGACAATTTTCACCACAACCAACTGGTCGCCCTTTTCGCCTGATTTTCGATCAAGCACACCTTTGCCTCGCAGTCGCAACTTGCCACCGCTGGATGTACCCGCAGGAATTGACATAACAACGGTGCCTTCAGACAAAGTTGGTACATCAACCTTGCAGCCCAGCACGGCTTCGGCAGGAGAAATCGGCACGTCGACCAGCAGGTTGGCACCTTCACGGCGAAACCATGGATGTGGTGAAATCTTGACCGTCACGATGACGTCACCCGCCGCACCTCCACCTTGTCCGGGGTGGCCCTGTCCGGCTAATCGTACTTTTCCGCCGTCGGCAATGCCGGCCGGAATTTTCGCAGTCAGTCGGCTGATTTTGCCGCCGGTTTGAAGCGTGACTTCGTGTTCTCCGCCTTCGACGCCTACGTGAAATGGCACGCGGATTTCGACTTCAACATTTTGACCTTTTTGAGCACGAGCCTGCCGACGTCCTCCGCCTCCAAATGGACTGCCGCCTCCGCCACCACCGCCGAACATGCCGCCCAGGATGTCGTTCAGGTCGAAGTTTGCTCCCCCAGCTCCGCCGCCAAAACCGCCGAATGGGCTTCCGCCGCCACCACCAGCTCCGCCTCCAACTTTGCTCCAGTTAGAACCGAACTGGTCGTACTTTTGGCGTTTCTCCGTGTCACTTAGAACTTCATACGCTTCGGTGATTTCGGAGAACTTTTTCTGCGCGCCTTTATCGTCTGGATTCGCGTCCGGATGATGCTTCTTGGCAAGTTTGCGATAAGCCTTCTTGATCTCATCAGCAGAAGCTGATCGGGAAACTCCAAGTGTTTCGTAGTAGTCTCGATTCGACATGTTTAGAAGTGGCTACAGCAGGTTACAAAAGTACGTGACGGGCGATGTTTATTGATAGCCGGAAATTCGGCACTGTTCAGTTACCAGGTAATTGGTTGTGCTATTTTGAAAACAAGGCATCAACAAAGCCTTCAGCGTCGAAAATTTCGAGATCGTCGATGCCTTCTCCCACGCCGATATACTTAACGGGAATTCCCATCTCCTGGCGAATAGCAACTGTCACGCCTCCACGAGCCGTGCCATCCAATTTAGACAGCACAAGACCCGTGCATTCTACGGCGGCTGAAAAACTTTTTGCCTGGCTTAGTCCGTTTTGACCAGTGGTTGCATCCAGCACCAGCAGGCTTTCGTGAGGAGCCCCCGGAATCACTTTCTGGATGACTCGGCGAATCTTGTCCAGTTCGTCCATCAGGTTTCGTTGAGTCTGCAGTCGACCGGCGGTATCGACAATCAGATAATCGGCACCCATTTCGACGGCTTTTGTCGCACCTTCAAACGCGACAGCTGCCGGGTCGGAGCCACTGGCTTTTCGGACAATCGCACAGCCTAATCGTTCGCTCCACATTGTGAGCTGTTCAACGGCTGCCGCGCGAAAGGTGTCTCCGGCTGCCAGCACAATCCTGTTGCCGTTCTTCTGCAGAAGGTTGGCGATTTTGGCGATAGACGTTGTCTTGCCAGCGCCGTTAACTCCAGCGACCAGAATGACGGTGGTTCCGGATTCTGCTTTTGCCAGCGGTGATAGAGCGTTGCTAAGATCCCACACGGCAGTGCCGTCGCCCTTCAGCAGGTCTCGCAATTCAGTTCTGACGGTTTCCCAGATGGCTTCCACATCGACCGTGCGACCGCCGTGATCTTCGCGCAACTTTGAAACGATTCGTTCCGTCGCGGCAACTCCCATATCTGTGCGAATCAGGCGACCTTCGAATTCTTCCAGAAGTTTGTCGTCCAGAATGTCGCCAGCTCTAAACAGGTCTCGAACGTCCGTTCTCAGGATGTCCTTGGTCTTTTTCAGGCCAGCTTTAAGTCGGTCAAACAGTCCCATGTCTTCAGTTACTACCTGTCAGTGTTTATCGTTTCAGAACGTAACAAGGGCTTTGCCCTTGACCCAGTGGCGTGGTTGGCTGGAAGACATGGAACGCTCGAATCGCCGAGCTGCTCCTATGTCGCTACGACCAGCATGCACGCACCGTGCGAGCATCATTTTGAGTAAGTCTCTAAAACGCCTTGCTATTTAAGAATTACACAATTCCTGAAATCGTCCCCAGGCGTCGTTCCAGCTTGCGGAGTCCTTTGGAGTGTATTCGCCAATCGCCTCAGAAGATCTTACGACGTCGCGGATTTCTGACAATGAAGAGATATCCCCATTTGCCCGAGCCTGCAGCAGCACATTTCCCAATGCTGTGGCTTCAATTGGCCCGGCAAACACCGGGCGTTGGCAGGCGTCCGAGGTGAATTGGTTCAGAAGCTGGTTTTGAGTTCCGCCGCCGACAATGTGAATCACTTCGACCGTTTCGCCAGTTAGTTCTTCCAGCCAGCCCAGAACCATGCGATATTTCAGAGCCAGGCTTTCCAGTGCACAGTGAACAAACTGTCCTTCGGTTTCCGGCACTGGCTGTCCCGTTCGACGGCATTCATCGGCGATAGCGACGGTCATGTCGGCAGGCCCAAGGAATACAGCCTTGTCCGGGTCAACCAACGAACGGAATGGCTGAGATTCAGCGGCAAGTCGAGTCAGATCTGCATAGCTGATGTCTTTGCCTCGCGCGGCGAATGCCACTTTGCAGCGTTGCACAAGCCACAAGCCCATGATGTTTTTTAACAGTCTGTAAGTGCCATCCACGCCTCCTTCGTTGGTGATGTTTCGTTCCAGCGCTTTGGGAGTCAGAATCGCATTCTGGATTTCCACGCCCATCAGCGACCAGGTGCCGCTGCTGATGTAGGCCCAGTTTGCTTTGCCCGTGTTTGCGGTGGGGCAGGCCACAACGGCTGCACCGGTGTCGTGAGTTGCGGGAGTCACCACATTCAGTTTGCCCAGTCCCGTGAATTCGGCCACTTCTTTGCGAAGAGTTCCCAGGTTGGTTCCGGGGGAAACCACTTCAGGAAACATGTCGGTGGGGATTTCGAATTTTCGCAACATGTCAAATGCCCAGTTGCGAGTGGTGGCGTTTAGCATCTGAGTTGTGGTGGCGTTGGTGAATTCAACCACTCGACTGCCGCTCAGGCACCAGTGAAAGAAGTCGGGTACCATCAGAAAGCGTCGCGCCTGAGCCAGCAATTCCGGATCACGTTCTGCCATCGCCAGCAGCTGATAAAGCGAATTGATCTGCATAAACTGCAGTCCGGTTTCGGCGAAAATTTCAGCTCGAGAAACTCGAGAAAACGCTTTCGGCATCATCTTGTCGGTGCGGCTGTCGCGGTGATTCCATGGCAGTCCCAGCATTTCGTCATTTTTGTTCAACAGAACAAAGTCGACGCCCCATGTGTCAACGCCCACTGAAACAGCCGTGCCGTTCAGTTTTGAAGCGGCTTCTCGAAGGCCATTTTGGATCTGCGTCCACAGACTGGTGAGGTTCCATCGCAGCGTTCCGCCAATGTTGACAGGACCGTTGGGAAAACGGTGAAACTGCTCCAAAGAAATTTTACGACCATCAAATCGGCCCGCCATAACTCGGCCGCTTTCTGCGCCGAGATCCACTGCTAAGTATGTTTTTTCAGCCATTGTCACAAATCCTGTTGATCGAGCGTTTCGCTATCGGTGACGGATAATAGCGTCAAAGTGGCCGGTGGTGAAACGTACTGTTTGGCGGAACACAATGAAAAAAGCCGAAGCAGTTTGACCTGCGACGACTTAATGCGGTTTTATCAGAAGATCCACGGTGACTTTGGCGATTTGCCTTGTTGTTCCTCGCCAATGGGCTTGCCAGGTTGACGTTATCTAAATAGATCGTTGTCGAAATGGGAGCGACTCGGCGGTTTGAACGCCCTTCGTTTTTCCGCTTTCGACATCACTGGGGTAACGGCGAATCCCTTGTTACAGAATTGTTTCCGTAGTGTCAGCAGAATCCATGACCATAATTGTCGTGTTTTCTGCGTCGATGGCGTTCACGAAGTGCTTGGCGATTCGGCACCTGATTTTGACGCGGCTGGAAGAATCATCCGTGTACGACCGATCCAGTTCCTGTGAGTGCTGAGTCAGCCATGACAGCAGTTTTCCGTTGCCGCTATCGGTTTCGAGTTCGATTGTGACAAACCCACCCGAAAGTCGCATGGCCACAATGGAACTCAGGTTGTCGATTCCCTGATTTGTGGCAGCACTAATCGTAATCGTGTTCTCATAGTGCCGACGCAGAACATCAATATGTGAGCGGTCGTCGACCTGATCAACCTTGTTCAGAACCAGCAACATTTTGGAGCAATCGACGCCGATTTCTTCCAGCACCTGAATACAGGTATGAATCTGACGTTCGGCGTCAGGGTTACTGGCGTCGACAACATGTAGCAGCAGATCTGCGTGGCGCGCTTCTTCCAAAGTTGAGCGGAATGAAGCAACCAGATGGTGAGGCAGGTCTCGAACGAAACCGACCGTGTCGCTTAGCAGAACTTCGCCATAGTTGGGGACCGCCCAGCGTCGCGTGCGAGTGTCCAGAGTTGCGAACAGCTTGTCTTCCACCAGCACGTCGGCTCCCGTAAGTGCTCGCATCAGCGTGCTTTTGCCGGCGTTGGTATATCCGACCAAAGAAACCGTTTGCTGGTCTCGCCGGCCCGACACGGTTCGTTCTCGACGATCTTCGACGTGCTTTAGCTTGGCTTTTAATTCTGAAATGCGTTTGTCGATCAGTCGGCGGTCTGTTTCCAGCTGCTTTTCCCCAGGACCACGACCGGCTCCGATACCGCCGCCGATACGTTCCAGGTGAGTCCACATGCGTTTCAAGCGAGTACGAAAGTACATCAGCTGAGCAAGTTCAACCTGCAGCATCGCTTCGTGCGTTTGAGCGTGCGTTGCAAAGATGTCCAGGATGACTTCGCTGCGATCCACGATCGGCTTTTCGACCGCCATTTCCAGGGCGCGTCCCTGGGATGGAGACAGGTTGTTGTCGAAAACGACCATCTCCGCACCGGTGGTTTCCACCAGCAGTTTCAGTTCTTCCATTTTGCCCGTTCCCAGGCAATGAGCAGGGTGCGGGGTGTCTCTGAATTGAACGATTTCGCCGACAACGTTAACTCCGGCGGTTTTCACCAGCCCCTTAAGTTCGTCCAGCGCGCCTTCGCGATTCGGGCATTCGTCCGGGTTAAAAACGCCAGCCAGAATTGCTCGTTGATTGGCAACTTTCAGTTCGTCTCGTTTGGGATCGCCCAAGTGGTTTATCTCCGTGGAATTATCGTCAGATGGTCATGAAATTCGCGGGTGCGGTATTTCACAGTGCGTCGCTGTTCCAGCCGGTGGCTTTCAAATGTCGGGTCGGGCTTGGAAAAAGCTGGAATCTGTGGAATCTGTGGAATCAAAGCTTCTGCAGGCGACAACGCACACATCGTATCGTCACACTGACACCTCTGAAACTGTAATGTTCACGTAACGTTTGACCAGAACCATGACAAATTCCCGGAAAGCAGTAGTTCTCATCAGCGGCGGGCTGGATTCGGCCACGGCCATGGCGATCGCTCGCGACGAAGGCTTCGAATTACACGGTGTGTCGTTCGATTATGGCCAGCGGCACCGATTTGAACTGGAATCTGCGGCAAAAATCTGTGACGCGTTTGAAGTGGCCAGTCACGTGGTTTTTCCACTCGATACGGCCATTTTTCGCGGATCCGCTCTGACGAACGATATCGACGTGCCTCACAATCGCTCCGACGACGAAATGGGAGGCGGAATTCCGGTCACCTATGTTCCAGCTCGAAATACGATTTTTCTGTCGGTAGGGCTGGGGCTGGCCGAATCCATCGGGGCGAACGACATTTTTATCGGCGTGAATGCTGTTGACTACAGTGGCTATCCCGATTGCCGTCCCGAATTTATTGCGGCGTTCGAAGCGATGGCAAATCTGGCCACAAAAGCGGGCGTTGAGGGTCAGTTGCTGCGAATTCACACGCCTTTAATTTCGTGGACGAAGGCTCAGATTATTCAGCGTGGCCTGGAATTGGGCGTCGACTACAGCTTGACTCACAGTTGCTATGATCCGTCGCCAGCGGGCGTCAGCTGCGGCGAATGCGATTCCTGTCAGCTACGGCTGAAAGGGTTTGCTGAAGCCGGTTCAACTGATCCGATTGCCTATCAGAAGTAGCCGACGTGTTCATATCTGAAATCTATGAATCATTTCAGGGGGAAGGCCCCTTTGCTCCCACGCCGTCGCTGTTTATTCGGACGTCGGGTTGCAATCTGCGCTGTTCGTTCTGCGACACTCCGTTCACGTCGTGGAATCCGGAAGGTTCGCAGGTGCGCCTTCAGGAACTCGCAGAGCGTGTCGCTGCCAGCGCGGCGCCACACGTCGTTTTAACCGGTGGCGAACCCATGCTTGCTCCGGAGCTGACTGAGCTGACTGAAATCTGCCGGAAGGCGGATAAGTTCATCACTATCGAAACGGCTGGAACTGTTGATCGTTCTGTTGAATGCGATCTGATGTCCATCAGCCCCAAGATGAAGAACTCAACACCGGATGACGCCTCATGGTCGAAACGCCACGAAGAAACACGCCATCAGCCCGCCGTGATTCGTTCTTTGATTGGTCGCTACAATTCAATCCTGAAGTTTGTGATCGACACCGTCAGCGATATTGATGATGTCATTGCTTATCTGGCTGAATTTCCAGAGGTCACAGCCGACACTGTCTGGCTGATGCCTCAGGCCAGAACTCAGGAAGAGCTTCGGGCAAAATCTGAAATGGTCAAGACGGCTGCGAGCGAACACGGTTTTCGTTTTTCTTCACGTCTGCACATTGAAAAGTTCGGCAACGTGAGAGGCGTCTGAACGCATTGTCGGAAGGACTGACGCGCGAACGTCTTGCTCGCGAACGTCTTACCGATAATGATTCGTGTCTTTCCTTCATAGCGACAACGGAGCGGTTCGGCGATTCGAACGTTCCATGTCTTGCAGCCCACCACGCCACCGGGTCAAGGGCGCAGCCCTTGTTAAGCCGAGACGCCGGTTACCAGAATCCAGCGAGCCATCAGCAGGGCCAGAGTCAGGCAGGTCCACCAGCAGGCTTTGCGAGCGAACAGGCTGGATCTTCCGCGATACAGAATGCCGATTGCCAAAGTGGTCGCCAGTACCTTAAACAGGATGACTCGGCTGGGTTCGTTCAGCATAACGCCACCGACTGGGTTTACTTCCGTGATGTGATTTGCCTGGTGAGCAAGAAGTGTCCAGACAAGGTCGATGGCCGACATACCGGCAATCAGCCAAAGAAATTTGGCGACTGACGTTTCCGTTTCTGTGCGAGCAACTGCCACTAATTCGTGAGGTCGAACGGTGAGCAATGTTCCCATGGAAAAGACAAATACAACCATAGCGATGATTGTGATGGGATAGCTCCAGCTTTCGAAGCGTTGGACGGCTGTCGCCGCCAGTATGTTTGCTTTCTCAATTGTGTGGACTCTATTAACAAGCTGCGTCGCACGACGTGTCAGGTTTGTGTCAGGCTTCAGTTCACTAAGCCATGTTTGCATGGCAGGTTCCGGTTTAATGCCTGCAAACGAATAAGCAGAATTTAGAAAGCTGTCGCGTTCCGGGCCCGGATCATGAGTAAACCCTTCCAGAACTTCGTATCCGCCTTTTGACAGTTCCAGCATAAATGGGCTTTGATTGTCGGATAGCGCAACGATGCCCCCGTCACGGAGCGTTCTTTGAATCTGCAGCATCTCCGATTCCGCAATCTCCACGGAATCAATTGCACAGATTTCCTCAAGCGTAGCCGAAGAATCGCTGTAAGTCGAAATTTCATTTCGCACTGGTGCCGCAAAGGCCAGCATGGATGATGTGGGGTTTTCGATTTGCAGCTGGTTATTGCGCCAGCTTAGCTTTGTCGACGCATCGCAGTATTTTCCACGTACAAACAAGAAGCCCTCGTTAACTCGGAAGCCGTTTAATAGTTCACTGGCCCGCGCGATCTTCATGTTTTCGACGCCCATGTCGTCACTGCCAAAACTGAGGACAGCTTCAGCCTGAATTTCAACGGCCCGAAATTCAGGGGTGCGGGGGGAGTGTTCGCTTTCGGTGGGAGACAGTCCGATTCCCGCTATCAGGGCCAATGTGACGGTCATCGTCTTCAGGTGAATAAGCATCATGTTTTCCAGTCAGCGATTATGCCGCGTTATTCTGCACGTCTTAGGACGGTTGCAAAGAACACAGGCCGATTCGTCCGTGAATCGCGTTTCTTGACGACAAATCGTCAGCATTTCGGGATTTCGAAGCGATGGTTGACACGTTGCTGTACACACCGTGTGCCGTACGTTTCTTTCATGAAATCTTCGCTGATTCCGTCAAATTTATTGATCCGAGCACTGGGAATCAAATCACCCTCGCCAGAGTTGCGTTATTCTGCCTTCTGCTATGATCGTGGCTCAGAAGGCGCATCGCAAGTGACTGCCAGTAGGGGCGTGGAATATCGAATGTCGTCGGAACAATCAATCCCAAATGATCCAAATAAACCCGTTCAGTACGGAAGACTGGAATTGGTCGCCAGGCAGTTGGTGGAAGGGCTGATGATTGGGCGGCATAGAAGCCCATTTAAAGGCTCCAGCGTCGAATTTGTGGAACACCGCGACTATTACCCCGGCGACGAAATCCGGCACATCGACTGGCGTGCCTTCGGAAAAACGGGCCGTTACTACGTTAAAGAGTTTGAGGACGAAACCAACCTGCGAGCTCATTTGTTGGTTGATGCCAGTGGCAGCATGTCTTACGCAGGATCAACGATCAGCAAGTTCGACTATGCATCTCAGCTGGCCGCATCGATGGCATGGCTGCTACTTGGACAACGTGATTCCGTTGGCATGGTCACCTTCGATTCAAAAATACGCGACCAATTGAAGGCGTCCAGTAATCGTGACGTCTTTCGACAAATGGCCCACGTTCTTGAACAGACGACTCCTGGAGACGACACCAGTCTTGGTGCTGTTGTGGAAAAGGTACTGCCCACCTTCAAACGCCGCAGTCTGGTGATTCTAATCAGCGATTGCTTCGATTCGTTGCAAGCTCTGGAAGCCGCATTTCAGCGGTGCCGGCATGCTCGACACGAACTTGTCGTGTTTCAAATTGCTGCACCGGAAGAAATTGAATTTCCGTTTGAGCGGCCCACTCAGTTTCGAAACCTCGAAAATGTCGATCACCGTCTGCTGGTCGATCCTGCTCGACTTAGAAAAGAATACCTGCGCCAATACGGTGAATTTTCCGAAGGGCTGAAGAAGATCTGTGGCTCCATGGCCATTGATCATCGAGTTGTGAAAACGTCAGACCCGCTTCAAAAAGTCGTCGGAGAATGGCTGGCCGAACGGATGGCCTTGCAGGCAAGCCGTCGTTGAGTGAGATCCTTAATTCAATTCAGTTGCTTCGGTCAAGGCCTGCCAGGATTTGGCAGAGGCACTCCTTCTCAGACCCTGCGTTGGGGGAAGGAAGACTTTGAAGCTACAGGCAAGGCGCCCTCACAAACTTAGCTCACCACTACTTTCGGGCCTGTTGTGGCGATTGCGATACTGAATCCCAGTGTAACCAGCACCACCAGCACAAGAATTATCTGCCACAGTGCAACGTTCTGCATCGACGCGAAATCGAGGTCCAGTTCCAGCGGGGCGTTTTCGGCAACCTGCACGGTGCGGGCGAAGGTGTAGATGACGCCTTCTTCCGGCAGACTGATGATGATCGCCTGTGGAGCTGGTTCGGTGGTGTGTTGATGCTGAACAAGTCGGCTTGCAATCCGCTGCAGGATGGCGTTGTCGGCGGTTGTGTTGCCTTTCAGTAGCTGGCTCAGTTCCTGAGGACGAAAGTTCAGTTGGTCCTGCTGAAGAATCGGATTCGCGGCGGCGGCCTGCCGAAGTTGTTCGTTGTCAACCACGTTGACTTCGTCTCGATTGTTGTCCAGGTACAAACGCTGACGGCGAGTATTCAAACCCACAATCGCCTGTTGCGTTTGCAGGGTTTCTAATTGTACTCGAGCATCTTCGTTCGATGCCGCGTCCAATGCGTACTGGTTGGCGACGCTGTTCAGAGCCCAGCGAGCTTTCGATTGTTCGCCGGCCTGCAGCAGCTGGTTGGCTTGTTCCAGCAACTGGGCCGCTCGTTGAGCCTGCACTTGTCGCTTGCCGCTGGCTTTGGTCAGGTACGAATTGCGGTCGTAGTTTTCCTGATTCGTTTGACTGATCAGTTCTAAGTTGCCGTCGTTGTCGTTGAGTTCAAAGCCTTTCGGAGCAACCACGTTCCATTGGATATTCTCCAGCGGCACGTTCAGTTCCGGACTGCTGAGTTTCAGGTTGCTAAGTCGATCACCGGGCACAGAATACACAAAGCGAACCACGGCCGTGCGGTCGTCGATGCCGGGCAGAATGTAAAACTGCCACGCATTGGCAGTGCCACCCTGCCGAATTGAATTCACGCTTTCGCCGTTGACGAAAATGCTGAACAGTTCGCCGCCTGCGGGCAGCCCCACGCTTAAGCTGCTGCGTTGAATGACTTCCATTACGACATCAACCGCGGTTAGCTGGTCGCCGGTGGGCGAAAGCACGGTTGTTAGCAATCCCTTGGCGACTCGCAGCTTCAACGCATCGGCCAGAGAATGCCGAGTGCTGCGAATTGTTAAAGCTTTGGCCGGAACGACCGCTCGAAACGCCAGCGCGGGAGCACTTCGGTTTTCGGCTTCTCGCAAAGGCTGCGGGACGGAATTCCAGTCGATCCGCTGCCAGCCCTGAGTCAGTTCGTCGTGTTCCAGTTCCAGCCGCCCGCCCGCGCGGATGCCGAAGTAGTAGGACAGCTGGCGTGCCTGAGGAAACTCGGCGGGAGTCAACGTTTCGTCTTCGTTTGTGCGGTCTCCGCGGCGTTCGTATTCGATGCGGAATTGAAGCTTCCCGACAACTCGACGCTTAAACTGAACTTCCCAGATGTTTGAATCGGGAGCTGTTCGAACCATGTCGCTGACGGTGTTGCCGCTGGCTCGCAGAGTTTTAATTTCGTCTTCGTTGGCAATTGGCAGTGCGACTTGCAGAGTATCGATCGACGCATTCTGAACGACGAAGTTGGCAATCAACGCTGATCGAGTCTGGCCTTCTCGCAAAGTGATTTCGTGCAGCACCTGGCCGGTTACCCAAGGATCAAGTTTCTCGATGCCCAGCGTTAGGCTCCAGTCGCGTTGCAGCAACCGAAACGCCAACGCTCCCTGAGCACCACCGCCCAAAGTTCGCGGATCTGCTTCAGACACGTTCTGTCGCGTGACGGTGCGAAGGCGAATGCCGGTGGTTGGTCGCACGACAAGTTCGCCGCTGTGTCGATCGGCTTCGTTCAATGCGAAGCGAGGAATCTGCCATTCGGCGACGTCAGTTGGTGCGTTGCCCGACAACGTCAGAGCGAAGCTTTGCGTGCCGATGGTCTTGCCGTTCAGATGCAGAACAATCTGCCGCCCTCCGTCTTCGCTAAGTTCGGCCCAATGATGCAGCGCGGGGCCGGTTAGTGATTCGACTTCCAGGCCGTCGGGTAACGGAAAGCTAAGTTGAAACAAACCCGCTCGCGAAATTCCAGCGGCGAAGTTTACCGCCAGAACCACTCGCTCATCACCCAGCGACAACACCTGTTTGCTGACAACGCGAACTTCGGAAGCCACGGGAGCAACTCGCACAGCAAGCTCGCCACCTTCCGCCCCATACCGGTAGACTCGATGCAGCACCGACTGCGGGCCACCCGCTTTGGGCATCAGGCTGGTATCGAAGTCGCTTAGGTTAACAGCGGACATTGCGTTGGCTTCCAGAGTTTCCGGTTGAGCTTCCGCACCGAACGCGATGGCCACCAAACCGACTTCACCGTTGGCTCCGACGACTCGCAGCGGAGCCAGCTTTACATCCGCAGGCAGTGGATCAAGGCTTCGTTGAGTTTCAATCATGACGGCGAAGGCCTGCGATTGAGCGGGTTCGATCTGCAGTTTCAGCCCGCCGCTATCGGCATCGAACTGCCACGAACCAACCGGCCCGCTGACCGAACTGACGGTGAGTCCCTGAGGAACAAGCACGTTAAGTTCGCTGACTTGTCCCTGCGAAGTGCGGATGTTCAAGCGGTGACGGCCGTCGACGACTCCTGGCCCCGGCAGAAACAGATTCGACGCTTCGACAAAGAACTGAGTCTTCTCGGCCGACACATCGCGTACCTTCGGTTTCAATGCCAGGCTGCTTTTGCCGGGGCCGAGCAGCACTTTGGCTTTAGTTGATTGTTCGTCGGCTTCGAGCTGCTCGATTCGCACGGCCGTCGCGCCGACGATGTCCCAGCCCGCTTCGTCGTAGGTCAGATCGATTTGCTGAACAGCGGCCGAGCCTGTCAGCACCGGAAGGTCGGCCGGGTTGATGGCTTCCAGTTGATATTCGAATGTGGCCGTGAAGGTTTTGGCCTCCGATGTTTGATCCGCCAAGGGAATGCTGATGACGTAGGTCAGCCCTTCGTTAGGCACGTCGTGTTTGGTGAGTCGCAGGCCTTCGCCGTTGAAGTTCGTCAGAACGGCGGGAGATTTCAGCAACACGAATTGGACGCCCGGTTGACCGGACACGATGATCGTGCCCGTGGCCTTCAGGCGAACGTCAGTGCGAGTGATGTTCCATTGTTGCGTGACGGAATCGGCGGCCAGAAAGCCGTCGGGTTGTGCGGCAAACGATGAGCCCGACATCGCGATGGCAAGGAATGCGATTACCGTGGCGATTGCACGCGACGCGTTGGGGCGGTGAGGCATGGTGGTATTCGATAGTGGCATGTCTGAAGCCTTATGAATTATGTTCGAGGCCGAGCTTTACATTTCTACGCCACCGGATTTACTCCGGTGGTTATGAGGTTTCTGCACTACTGATTTCGTTCTTCTGTAGTGCAAAAACCTTATTCCACCGAGGTAAACTCGGTGGCGGACTGGAGTTCATCATGCAGAACTCGCTTCGGGGCTTACAGGTTCTCGCTTCGTTTTCCGGTTCGCCTTCCACCTTCCAAACACACCACCAACCCAACGACCAAGATCGCGAAACCCGTCGTAGGCTGGTCTCACAAACAGAACCAAAATCGTGATGCCCAGTAATCCGAAAAACCAGGCGGCGGAATCGCCCTGCAACAGCACGCCCATCGCGATCGCCAGCATTCCGACACAACGCAGCATCATCTTTTGCGATGCCCCAAACTTTCGGAACGACAACGCAAGCAGCGCGATGCCGGTCAATGCCGCGGCCAGACCGACCCATGACAAATTGACTTGCCACACAGGCATGCTGCTGACCTGAAGTTCAACCGTTTCGCCCGCGGCCAGAATTGGCAGACTCAGCTGCAACGGTTCCGGACCTCTTATTTGCGAATACGCGGTTACAGCAAGCTGGTACGATCCCAGGATGGCCGTACCCAAAATCGCAAGTCCTAAAATTCGCCACGCCGCCGACTTGTCTCGCATCCAGATTCCGATGCATGCCAGCAAACCGATAACAAACAGCGATACGATTCCTCGCTGAGCCACCCATTCAAAACCTGACGGTCGCAACACGGGTACGGGCGGTTTGACTGTTCCGGTGGTTGGCACCAGTACGTGATGTTCGTCGCCACTGATGTCCCATTGAGTCTTCAGCACCGGCGCGAAGACAATCGGCAACGTGAGTTTCGGTTGTGTTCCCTTCACGGTAGGTTTGCCCAGCCGCAGTCGAACTTCTATGGGAATATTGGGATCGGTGCCGCCGGGAAGGGGAATCAGAGTAGCGTCGTCGGCCTGGCGAGCAGTCACGGGCTGGCCGTTGACGGATACTTCCCACAGACGGACCGGGTCGGCGGGAATCTGAATTCGCAACGTCCGCTGGCCTCGTGATTTTACGTAGTACAACACGTCCGTCACCAGTTCGCCGTCCTGTGAAACTCGGCTGTTGGCTTCCGAAAATTCCACCACCTGATCCACCGTGCTGCCCGGTTCAAACCATTTGACTTTCAGGTTCAGGCTGAACGGCCGATCGGTGTACTGCCACGTGCCCAGCGGAGGTGCCGTGCTTAGCAATCGGAATTCGGCCGGCAGTTCCAGCGGATCCAGTTTCAACATGTCGTCGGTCATCGATACGGTTTCGATCTCCACCTGCATCGGGCTGACCACCTGAATGTAGCCTCGTTCGCCCTGCACACCGGTCGGCGAAAGCTGCCCTGCCTGAAACGTGCTGGTGCTTTTGTCGGGCTTCTCTTCAAACGTCACCAGCAACGTGTACGCTCCCATCACCGGCTGATGCAGCGACACAATCAGAGTGTCCGCTTCTCGCCGCCAGGTGCGCACGTCCTGACCGTCGACCATCACGTTGCCCATGGTTTCGGGGACGGCGATCTTCCATTCCGAAACCGGGGCTCCTGTGACGAAGTAGTTGATCAACGCACTTCCATAAACCGTTTCCTGGCTTAGCGAATACAGATGAAACACGTCCGACTGAACATTGCGTTCCAGTAGTTCGATCTGCATTGTGGCCGACCACGCGGGTTCACGAATTCGAAACGCCTGCTGCAATTGAGCCGACTGTTTGGGAAAATACGACAGCGGCTTTTCAACCAGCAGATCCGTCTGACCCACGACAACTCGAAACCCAGGAGCCCCCACGATGCCGATGGCCCCTCGCACGGTTTTCGCCCCCGGATATTCGATGCGTTGCAGAACCCAGTTGCCCGCCGCCGCGACTTCGCTTTTTTCCAGATGCAGCGTCACCAACTGCCGACCGACTACGTCTTTGCCAAACACAACCTTCAAATTGCGGCGACCATCCACAACGGTAGACGCGGCGATATAGTCGGCCACGCTGGCTCCAGTGACGGACACCACCGAATAGTCCGCTGGAATGCCAAAGTCCCATTCTCGAATCGGTGCTTCGCGAACATCCAGTTCGATGTCGGCTTTGATAACTCGATCCGTTTCCGCAAGTTCATACAGCACCAACTGAGACACATTGACTTCCGGTTCGATGCGATCGGCCGCCACGGTGAACGCGTGGTCCGCAGCGGGAAAGCGGTACACGAAAATCTGTCGAGCTTCGATGGCGGCGGCGGGGAATTGCTCGGGGGCCAGTTGAGTCAACCCGCTGAGCTCCGTTGGTTCAAGGCGAACGGAGCCGGCGTTTGTGATCCGCAAAAAGCCAGAATGCCGGATGGCCCCAATTGGCGACAATCGCAGCCCTTCAACTCGCACAGGAAACGCTCCCAGCGCCGTTTGACTGCGAACCTTGATCTGACTTGTGCCGGTGATCGGCTGGCTGAGCGTTGCTTCCAGCAGACGATCTTCGCCCTGTTTGGTGACCGTCCAGCCGACGATGTTGGTGCCCTGAACGTCCAGGATTTCTCCGGGGCCCTGCAGCAGAATGCGAATCGAATTCAGTTCGCCCTGCAGAACCTGATAGTCGATTTGATGATTTTGACGCAACAAGCCGGCTCCGACCTGAGCTTCAATGGTTCCCGTGGTGGAAAAGAACAGCTTGCCGTCGCCCGTTTTTCGAGCTGTCTTCCAGGACAGTTTGGCTCGACCAGTTGCTGGCAGAAAACCCATCCAGTTGTCGTCGTTGTGCAAAGGAACGACGGATTCCTGGTCTCGATGGAAGTCCAGATCCGGGGCCAAACCGGTCAGTGTCAACGGCACCACGGCACTCGCACCGATGACAAAGTCCATGCTGCGAACGTTGCCGGGAGATGATGTTACTCCAGCCACAAAATCCAGCGACACAGCAAACGTGCCCGCTTCAGGAAACACCAGCTTGTACACGGTTTGATTTTCCTGAGTCGTCAGTCGCAACCTGTAATTGGCGTTGGTTGGCACTTCGGTGACCGCGGCGTTGCCCGACAGAATGGTGATTTCGGCATTGGCTTCGGTCACATTAGCTGTGCCAGCAAACTGAAACAGAATCGAATCTCCGTTGGCGTGTACGTTGCCTTTCAGAGTCGTGTTTGTCAGTTCGACGGCGGCGGGAGAAGCTCCGGCTTTGTTTAGCATGAGCTTGATTTGCCCGCCGGTCGGCGACTGAAACCGAGCAATGCCGTCCGACGAATCCAGCGGAGCAAACCCTGTCGCCGCCGTCACTGCTGCTTCGATTTCCGCTGCGTATTGCAGGTTGACAACGCAATCAAAACCCAAGGCGTCGCCGGGTGTGAGATGTGTGAGTTCAATGGCCACGGGTTGTTTCAAGTCGTACTTCACCGAACGAAGATTCACCTTCACGATCAGCCGTTTGTCAGCATCGCGGACCGTCAGATCAAGAAAACGCTGGCTTCCCTGCTGCCGCACCGACCACGCTTTCAGGTTGCCACCGGTGACATCCAGCACCGAATCCGGGCCGTTGATGCCCAAAGAAACCGTCGTCGCTTTGCCCTGCACAATTTTCAGTGTGACGTCGATGGATTGTTCGACGTGGTCTATTCCGACATTGGCCGTCGCCTTTGCGATGGCCGAATAGAACAACGCCGGTTCTGGAATTTCCGCCGGACCTTTGATGATGATTGTCCGCGCGCCGTCGTCGGATGCTGACGTGCTGATTGCCGCGCCGGTTGGGGGAGTGGTCTGCGGTGGTTCAGCAGGTTTGGGTGCGGGGGCGGACGTGGTTTCGTCGCCTGTTGCCGGTTCGTCGGTTGTCGGTGTTTTGGCAGCCTCGACGGGAGTTTCATCGTTTGCTGCAGCGTCTGCGGTGACCGCCTGAACAGCTTCGTCCTGAGCGTGGCTTGGGGTGGCGATGAGCGAGATGAGCATCAACGCGGCGAGTCTCGCAAGAAGGCGAAGTGAATTGCCCGGCGTGAAGAGTGAAGTTGTGTGCATAGTTTTCTATTTCTTCAATGACTGCGGTTCAGGCCAACGATCCAAGCTGTGCGTTCCGGTGTACCGTTTCGCTATTTAAACACCTCGGGTGTTGTTCTTCACTTCGGGTCAAAGGCCCTCTGTTGTTAGTTGTGGTTGCCTACCCAGCCCTTCGGACTGGGCTAGGTAAATGGCCGGGGCTTTGCCCCGTAAACACCAGGCGTTTAGTTTCGTAGGCCGGACCAAGCGGAGCGCAGTTCCGGCTTTTCCCCGAACGATCATTCAATACACTGCCGGAACATCGTCGCTACGCTCCTTGGTCCGGCCTTCTCTACTTCCCACTCAACTGTCTCGCCTGTTCAATCAGCTGTTGCAGTTGTTGAACTCGTGTGTCGTTGCGAGCCTGTTCCGGCAATCCGGACATCAGCCCGGACAGCACTTGCAGGTCGACGGATTCGCCTAACGGTTCCCATCGCAGTTTGGCCGCCAGCATCGCCGCCGATGTGGCGATGCGAAGTGAAGGTGCGGCCTGGTCGGGGCGAGCTGCGTCGGCCTGGTACGGAATGGGCCAGCGGTTTTCGACCATTTCTCCTGTCGATAAATCCTGAAACCTCACCGATACCGAACCCACGTCGCCTTCGCCATCGGGCAACGCTTCGAATTGATACATGGCGACTCCCGCTTCGGCCGCGGCCATTTCGGCGGCGTCGACGCTGTCGTTGCGGAAGTCTTCCTTTTTCAGAATGTGCTTTTCAAAGCCCAGCAGTTTGTACTTGCCGACTCGTTTAGAATTGAATTCCACCTGCACCTTGACGTTCTTTGCAGAAGGTCGCAGAGCACCCGCGATCTGTTTAGCAAACCCGTCGTCTGCAGATTCCAGCGAATCCAGCAGGTAGTAACGACCGTCGCCTTTGCGAGCTAACGCTTCCAGAACTTCGTCGTTCAGCCCATCGGCACTGATTCCGGCCGCGTCAAACGCGATGCCCGAGTTTCTCATGGCGGTCACCATCTGCGACAGGCTTTCCGGGTTGGCATTGCCCAGGTTGACGGCCCCATCGGTCAGCAAAATGATTCGATTTTGAGCACTGGAAGTTTGTTGTTCCCGTGCCTTTTCGAACGCCAGTTGCAAAGCCGCTTCGATGTTGGTGCCGCCTTCACTGGGCAGCTCGTCGATGAGTCCGACAAGCTTGCCCGCGTCGGCACCGCCCACTTTGTCGGCCAACAGTCGAGGCTGGCGAGCAAAACTAATGAGCGTCACCTGATCGATCGGCGTCAACTGTTGAGCAAGCATCGCGAACGCTCGACGAACCGTTTGCTGTCGATCGATGCGTTCCATGGAGCCGGAATTATCCAGCAAAAACGTCAATCGCAGCGGAGTCTGACTGGCTCGCCCGGCCGCCGCGGTTCTCATGGAAACTCGCAGCAGATTTCGTTGTTGCACAAACGGATGAATCGATTGTTCAATGGCACACGTCACCTTTTCGCCGTTGGCTGGCATAGGATCGCCGTAGTCGAAGGCGTTGACGAATTCTTCAATCCGCACCTTCGCCGCCTCGGGCCATTCGCCCTTTGCAAGAGCCGCCAAAGCCAGCTTGAACGACACATCGCTGACGTGCAGAGAGAAAGTGGAAAACGCTTCGTTTGCGGCCACCTTTTCGTTGAGGCTTGCGACTGGAGCAGTTTTCGTGACGTTAGATTTTGGCTGCGATTCGGCTTTCTTACTCAGATCAATCAGAGATTCTCGATTTGTCGAGTTCGAAAGAATGGAACTTTGATCAGCCGGGCCGACACCAAAATCAGCTGGGGATCGCCATGTGAAAAAGAGCTGTGATTGCAAGTCGGATTGCTCTGGAAGCTCGGGAATGGTCGTTGTGCCCGAGAAGGACGGAATAACAACCGGTTGTTCGCCATCCGCCAGTTCAGCCAGCCCGTTAGCTCGGCCGAAAAGCGCGATCGCGTCCTGTTTCTCAGCGTTGACTCCAGAAGCATCAACGGCGAAAGGATGTGCCGACGGCTCACTTTCCGTTATCGCGATGGTGGTCCCTTTGATGAAGTCATCTTCGGGGACCGGCATGTTCAAGCCGTCTCCATCGGCATCGGCATCGACGTCTGTGCCGCGGCTCAAAGTGTCGCCAAGTCGACCGAGCAGTTCGGCTGGCGAACTGCGTTGCAGTTCGATAGGACGCACAGAGCTGTCTTTTGATGCGACCGAATTAGCTGCCGTTCCGCCACCTCCAAATCCACCACCGCCCATACCACCGGCGGTCGTGGGTGAGTCGACTTGACCGTTGGCACGAATGGTTCCGTCCTCGAATAAGCCTGACGCCCGGTCTGGAGCAAACCCCAACATCAGCGGCACTTCCTGTTCGCCGATGATGATTCGTGGTGTCACCGTCATTTCCGGGACGTTGACCGCTGCGATATTTTCTTGTCCTTGCCGCTCTAACGCCACGGACGGTCGAACGACACCGCCAAGCGTGACCGAACCACCGTTCGGAACCGCGATCGGTGGCAAAGCAGAGTCCGCCTCAGTTTCCCCAGTTTCTGGAACAACAGTTTCTGGAACAGCCTGGAAGTTGTAGTTCTGGGAATTCGCCGGTTCGCCATTCAGTGTGAAAAGATCAGTGACCGGCGATCCGGAGGTGTTACTCTGTTTTCCGGAGTCAAACCGGAATCGATCAACGGCAGGATTCACTGTTTGTGACTCCCAGTTCCGAGTCACGTTCGCCTTGTCGTTAAAGCCGTCAATGATTGGCGATTGATTCAAAGCAGCAGCTAGCTCCTCTCGCGATTCGCTGAGCCGTTCAGGCTTCGACTCATTATCGTAAAGCAGTGCCAGCCCGTCGTTGGCTTGAAGTCCGGACATAGGTTCAGTCTCGGGCGTCGTTAATTCGCCGAGCACGCTTTCAAGCCGATCGGCAACTTCAGGCTCATTAGTTTCCTCCACCCACACTCCGGCCGCTCGCTGCGGTTTCGGCATTGTGATGCTGAGCTTTTCTTCAGACGTACGACCTTCTTGTCCTCGACCTGCAGCTCCGTCCCGAAACATCCACGTTGTATTGTCTTGTGCGATGGATTCCACACCTAATGCGGAGGCAACATCGTTCTCTGCAACGGCTTGTTGACGATCCAACTTCTCCACCAGAGACTCTACCTTTTCAGCGTCCGCTTTGTTTCCCTTCAGGATGATCATGTCCAGGTCCTGCATCTCCTTGCCGCTAACTGCACCTCGAAGATTGAGCGAGCCTTCCGCTGCCTTAGCAACAAGTTCATCGGCGCCAACAGCCTGCGGCTTTGCAGCAGGCTCGTTTTCAAGTGAGGATGAAAAACGACTGCTTCGTTCTCGTTCGATCGTTGCCTGTTGAACTACGGATTCATTGCTCAGTTGGAACTCCGGACCATCGTCAAAATATTGAACGTCATCGTCCAGATAAGTGTCGCCTGGAAGTGTGGCCTTTGCATCGAGCGTATCATGAATCGCTGACAGTGCATCTGTCGAAGCTTTGCTGGAACTTAAACTGCCAGCGTCTGCAGGCGAGATTTCTCGACGATCGATGGAAACATCTTCCGACATCCCGTGTATTCGCGTCCGATTGGAGAAACCCCGGGCGTACCAATCATCCATGTTGTTGATGGAATCGACTTCAAACGTCAAATTCGTACCGCCCCGCAATTCAAACCCCAAAGCGTCGCTTTGATTTGATGCAACCAATGTGGCGTCCGGACTCTGATCGAACAACGACGGCCAGGCCATCACTCCAATGAATCCCGCCAGGCACGCACCGCCCAACGTTGCGGCCAGCTTCCACCGCCAACGTCGCCTGGCAGACATGCCTTGTGTTACAGCCGGGTTCTCACTCTGAATTGCGGCAGGAATTGTCGCTTCTCCGCGAATCGCAGCCAGTACCGCGTTGCGTTTATTTGACGGTAGCTTCCATTCGCCGGACGGTGCTTCGAACTCACCCGCCCCAGCTTGGAGCAGCAGTCCGTGCATGCTTTCCATTCGCTGCTTGAACGCCGCCAGTTCTGGTCGCTGAGCAATCAGGCGATGCAGTTCTTCGGTTTCGAAATCGGATGCTTCACCCAGCACCAAAGCGATGATGCGAGCTTCCAGTTCCGGTTCGATATTGTCTTCCCGGTTTGGGTTGTGTGATTCTTCGTTCATGACTTTTCGTCGAATCCGAGCTTCCGCAGTTTGTCTGCCAGCTCTTTTAAAATATGGTGCAATCGGTAGCCAACGTTGCCGATGTTCAGGCCCGTTTCTGTACTGATGTCGCGATACTTCAGGTCTTTGAAATACTTCAGCTGAACCAGCTGCCGATCAGATTCATCCAGTTCGTCCAGGCTTTGCCTCACGGCCGCCACGGCTTCCATGTGTTCCAGCGATGCTGCGGCCGATTCGTCTTGTGCGACGCTGGCTTGCGAATCGCGATCGATGTCGGTCAGCACTTCTCGTTTGTTGTCGCGGACGTGGTTGTAGGCTCGATTCCGCACGGCTCGATACAGCCACGCTTTCGGCGATTCCACTTCATTCCAGTGCGAATGAAGCTGCAGAAACACTTCCTGAACAATTTCTTCCGCGATCGCTCGCCGCCCCACCAGCGAAAACGCATAGCGCAGCAGAGGCGTTTCTACGGAATCGAACAAACACCGCAGCGTGAGTTCACTCACGCCCGTGGCACGGCAGTCGTTGACGTGCGGAGTCGGTTCCAAGATAAGTCCCGTTTGTGGTGTCTGGCAGGTTGGATTCAAGACCATTCATCCTCTCACAGAGGAGGACCCACAACCGCCTGGTTTCTTAGGCAATATTCCAGTTTTTCTGGAAACGGGTGGCCAGAAGCAGTGATCAGCTGTTGGATTAACCCTGCAAATTGCCGCAAATCGAAGCGATGGCGCCGGTTTCGGCAACACGATTCACCGCTGATTGAACCGATCAGCGGTCAATCGTGTTGCTGTTTTTTTATCGCAGAGAAGCGGAGGTTCGCAGAGAGGTGGGCTTCCTCCGCGAACCTTTGCTTCTCTGCGGGCTCTGCGATGAAAAGCCCACGATGCGTTCAGTTATTAACGCTGCCATACCTTGATTATGTCAGAGCATCGTCCAGTACTTCGGACAGGAATTGATTCAGGCTCTTTCCGGCGGCCGCGGCTCGTAACGAGAGTGCTTCATGAGTTTCCGGGGGTACTCGCAGGTTGAACTTTCCGGAAAACGTCTTCTTTGGCTCAATCCCCGATTCCTGGCACATTTGCAGAAACACATTCAAAGACTTCCTGCCTTCGACTCGCAGGTTCTTCACGGTTGTGGCATAAAAGTCTGCTCCGCCATTCAGCCCGACAAATTCTCCACGAAACATATCTGTTTCCGGATCGAATTGCACAACGGCTCGATGGCCGTCGATTTCCATGATGTTCATCGCTGTTGTCATTATTCAACCCCATGTTCACGAAGCCACTTGCGCACACTGTTGACACAAGCCTTGTCCGTTTCCGGCGATGGGTGAGGCCTGTGAAAAACGCGAATTTCCCCAAACAGCACCACGCCAATTCGAGAACCTTCACGCTCACTGACTTCGGCACCCAACGCGACAAACAACGCTTCGATATCTGACCACTTGATCGTGCCACTGGTGGGCCGCTCATAGATCCGATTCAGTGTTGTGCGGTGTTTTCGTCGCATGTTTTAATGGTACCGAATAGTGGTACCAAGTCAAGTGGGGTTTACGCCAGTCAGTTTTGAGGTGAATATTAAATCTATAGGGCTGTTGTTTATCGCAGAGAACGCAGAGAAGCGGAGGTTCGCAGAGGGGAGGGCTTTGTCTGGGAACCTTTGGCTTTCGGCGGGCTCTGCAATGATAAGTCCACGATGCACCGTCTGGGAAAGTGGGCCATCCATTGCTGGAGACATAGCAGATGCAACAGGATCTCGGGATTGAAGCAGAGTGAAAACATTCTGATCGGGCACAAACGAAAACGGCCCGGGTTCTGCTTGAGCGGAAACCGGGCCGTTTGTTGTTGCTGGTGGTGAAGCGAGATTACCAGATTTGAATTCGGTCTTCGGGCATCTTGTACAGTTTGTCGCCGGGCTTGACGTCGAACGCTTCGTAGAATGCGTTCAGGTTCGTGACCGGGCCGTTGGCTCGGAAGTGTGACGGTGAATGCGGATCAGTCACCAGGCGGCGAATCAGTTCTTCGTCGCGATACAGGCGTCGCCAGATTTGGCTCCAGCCGAGAAAGAATCGCTGTGAGCCTGTGAAGCCGTCAATCATAGGAGCTTCTTTGCCATCCAGTGACAGAATGTACGCCTTGTAGGAAATCGCCATGCCGCTAAGGTCGGCGATGTTTTCTCCCAGCGTCAGGTTGCCGTTAAGCGGTTTGCCGTCCAGCACTTTGTAGCCTTCGTACTGAGCCACAAGCTGGCTGGTCAACTTACCGAACGCTGCTTTGTCTTCGTCTGTCCACCAGTTTTCCAGATTGCCGTCGCCGTCGTACTTGCTGCCCTGGTCGTCGAAGCCATGGCTGATTTCGTGACCGATGACAGCTCCGATACCACCATAGTTGGCGGCGTTGTCAGCTTCTGCATCGAAGAACGGAGGTTGCAAAATGGCGGCGGGGAAAACGATTTCGTTTTTGGTGGGGTTGTAGTAAGCGTTGACGGTTTGAGGCGTCATGCCCCATTCTTCTTTGTCGACGGGTTCACCCAACTTCTTAATCATGCGGTTATGTTCGAATTCAGACGCTCGACGCATGTTGCCGACCAGGTCGTCGGCTTTGATTTCCAGCTTGCTGTAGTCTCGCCACTTGTTGGGATAGCCGATTTTGGGAGTAATCTTGTGCAGCTTTTCCAGAGCTCGTTGTTTGGTGGTGTCTGTCATCCAGGAAAGATCGGCGATGCTGATTTCGTAAGCCTTCATCAGGTTGGCAACCAGCACGTCCATTTGTTGCTTGGCTTCTGGCTTGAAGTGCTTCGCAACATACAGCTGTCCGACGGCTTCTCCCAGAATGCCGCCTGTTGTGTCGACTCCACGTTTCCAGCGAGGTTCCTGTTCGGGAACTCCACCAAGCTGCTTTGAATAGAGTTCAAAGTTGGCATCAACAAATGGCTTCGACAGAAATGAGGCTGCTGAATCCAGAACTTGAAATCTCAGGTAATGCTTGGCAACGTTCAGGCTCAGGCTTTGACCAAGTTCATCCAGTCCTGCGAAGAAGCTGGGCGTCATCACGTTGATTTCTTCGATGTCGGGAACTCCCGCAGCTTCGAAGAATGCTTGCCACGGAAGGCTGGGTGTTAGTTTTGCCAGATCTTTAACGTAGTAAAGGTTGTATCGTTTTTCGGCGTCACGGATTTCTGTGCGAGACCACTGGATCTTTGCGAGCTTGGTTTCCAGAGCAAGAATGTCACTGGCCGCCTGTTCGCCGCCGGGAAGTTCGGCCAGTTTAAACAGCGTCGCGATGTACGATTTCAGGGCTTCGCGAGCTGCGACGTACTTGTCTTCGTCTTCCAGGTAATAGTCGCGATCTGGCAAAGACGTGCCGCTTTGGATCATGGCAGACAGATAGCGGCTGGAATTTTTCGCATCAGTCGTCACGAAAAAGCCAACCGGGCCACCGATGCCGATCGTGTTCAGATAGCCCATGTGGCGGAAGACAGATTCCATGTCAGAAAGTTGATCGATGGCGTCGAGTTCCGCCTGAACTGGTTTGAAGCCGTTCTTTTCGATCAGTTCTTCATTCATGAAGCTGGCATAAAGGTCGCCGACTTTCTGGCTGTTGGCATCAACAGGGTTCTTCGCCGATTCTTCTATGATGGCGCGAATGTTTTCCTGAGCAGCGTCGGCCAGTCCGCTGAACGAGCCATAGTTGGACTTATCGGATGGAATCTGAGTATGCAGCAGCCAGCGCCCGTTGACGAACTGGTACAGATCGTCCTGCGGTCGAACTGATCGGTCAAAGCCATCCGGGTCGATGCCGGAAAACAGATCCTGCGCGGTGACAGCCGTGCAGGACAAAGCTGAGGCCACAATTAACGTGGAGCAAATGAAGCGAATCACTTTAGTTTCCTGAGAATTTGAATGAGTAAACCAACGATCGACTCATTCTGCCTCATTCGACGCGCGTCTGCAAACGCATTTCATTCTCAACGGGACGACAGCTTTTTGCCCGTGAAAACAGTCACGGGAGCACATCAGATGCAATTCTCCAAATCCCCGGAGTGGCGGAGTTTAGTCCCAGCGGGACGCTCTAACGTAGCCCGGGGCAACGCTTCGGGATTGCTAATCTTCCAGCGGGGCGAACTTCTCGGGGGCGTTCAGGAATGACAGGCTGAAGCCAATGAACCAGAAGTCTGAATCGCGTCCGTCGGTTGTGAGGTGGTACTGAGCACTTGTGGTGAGGCGCGTGGAACTGTTCAGCCACCAGTGAACGCCAAGTTCTGGATAGACGGATGCCATAAAGTGTGGGTCGTCTCTAACTTCGCCTCGTTCGTCGATGCTTCCATCGTCGTCGTTGTCCAGGTGATCATCTTCCGCCGCGACGTGGTTGCCGTTGCCGCCGACAAATGTACCGATTCCTGCAAACGGAGCCAGCCGCGACGGCGACTGAGTTCGAAGTCCAAGATCAATGCCCGCATACCATTCTCGAGCACCAGTGCCGGCCAGTCCCTTCAGGCCGATACGGCTTTCAACGGCCGGTCCCAGATATTGAAACAGGCCCAGTTCGATTCCCGCTGATGTTGGCTCGTCGGCTCCTGCCGCGCCGACGTAGTATCCACCGCGATCAGCCACGAAGCGAGCGTCAGCTGATTGCTTGATCATGCGAGCAATCTTTTTGCCGTCGTTGCTGGGATACGGTTTGTCGTATTTTTCTGCGTAGACTTCGTCATCCATCGCCCATTTAGATGTGCCGAATCCCGCGCATCCTGATAGGCCGGCGATATAGCCGACTGCAAGGATCAGAATGTGAAAGGCAGGCTTTTTCATGGTTGGCAAGGCGCAACGGGGCAGGGCACAGACAGGCGATGGGGCAGCAAAGTACCGGTTTCGTGACTTTCAGGTCAATCCGAATTCAAGGCTGGATTCGGTATTGTTCGGGCTCTAATCGCTGGTTTTAGCTTGTTTTTTAGAAGGATGAAAAATCGTGTCGATCAATTTCGGCGCGGTAGCGGTTTTCGAGCTAGCTTGCAGTGTTGCGGTTTTGCAACGCAAGCTTTGTGACACTAATAATCGCTACGACCGTTTTAGTTGCTTATTGCCATGACGAACGACACTTCTGCAGCAGCCGCAGTTATTGAACCAGTTGCATTAACGGCTGAGTCGAAGAACTCGCCCACAACTGTCGGTGTGACGGCGCGCACCGTGCTTTGGCTCAGTGTGTTTGTGATGTTCGGTTTGTTGATCATGTCTCGCAGTAAAGCAGACCCGGATCTTTGGGGCCACGTCACTTATGGCAAGGAAGTGATTCGCGACGGATATTTGCATCCGGCCACAACCTGGTCTTATGCGGTTGACGATTTTCGCTGGGTGAACCATGAAAACATTGCCGAACTGATGTTAGCGGCCGCAGACAACTTTGCCGGACAAACGGGGCTGTTGTTTCTGAAGTCATTGCTGACATTAATCGTGCTGGGCCTTCCGGTTTGGGCAGCTGCCAAACGCGGCGCAGGTTTGTTGACATGTTTCGCGATTGTTGTGTTGCTGGCGTTTAATATTTCGTTTCACTGGTTGGTGCGCCCTCACATGTTGAGCTACGCGTGTGGCGCAGGTTTGATGGCGATTCTGGCGACGTCGTTGTCCGGTGCCGTGACGGCTCGGGAAGCGGGACGTGGTTCCAGTAAATGGTTGTGGCTGATTCCGCCGTTGATGTGTTTCTGGACGAACTCGCACGGTGGATACCTTGCCGGTGTTGCCATTCTGATGGCCTGGCTTGGATTGGATGCGGTCGAACTATTGTTGACTCGCGACGCCAGATTCTGGCCAACCGTGCGACATCATGCTCTTCTGTTTGGAGCTACTGTTGCCGCGTGCATGGTGAATCCCTACGGATTGGAACTGCATACATGGATGTTGTCGTCGCTGGGGCGTCCTCGTCCGGAAATCAGTGAATGGGCTCCGCTGCCGTTGTTCGCCGTGGATGGTCTTCCGTTCTGGTGCCTTGCTTTGGTTGCGTTTCTGTGCGTCAAGCGAACCGATCAGCCGATTCGCTGGCCGGGCATGATTGTGTTGGCGCTGCTGTCCTGGCAGGCCGTCAAGCATCATCGTCATCTACCGTTTGTCGCGCTGATGGCCAGCTATGTGCTTGCTCCGCATATTGAATCTTTATTTCGACGAGTGACACAGTCGTTTAGTAAACGTGTTGAAGAGGCTGGTCGCGCCACGGCAGTCAGATCTGGTTATGCAGGGTTGATAGTTCCTGCGGTCTTGCTGCTGGTTTTGTCTGCGGCTCAGTATCCTCGGCAGGCGACGCTGCATGTTGATAAAGACTATTATCCAGTAAGTGCCATGCAGTTTATGGCGGATCATGAACTCGACGGTAAAGTCTTCGTAACATTCAACTGGGCTCAGTATGCTCTGGCGGTGTTTGCAGACAGCAGCCCGGAATCACGCATCGCATTCGACGGACGTTTCCGCACGTGTTATCCGCAACCAATTATTGACATGTACTTCGACTTCATTCTGGGAGACCTGCCGAAGAATATTCGGTATCGAGAAGAATCATCCGGCAAGTTTGATCCGAGCAGATCACTGGAATTCAATAATCCGGATCTGGTGCTGTTTGAGCGCAAACGTAAGAACTGCGTCGCGACGATGGAAGCCAATACAGAGGAATGGTGCCTGTTGTATCAGGATGCCCTTGCACAGCTTTGGGGCCGTCGCAGTTTGTACGATGATTCTGCTTCGGGGGAGTTCTTACCCGTGAGCGAACGCCATATCAGCGATGATGCTCAGGAAGACACCGTTGCATGGCCCGGTTTCCCAACTCGAGAACGCAAAGTGTCACGAGTGGCGTTGCGATAGGCATTGTTGGCTGTGGTGGTGCAAAAACATACCACCACGCAGCGTCGCAAAAATTTAGGGTCTGCAGCTGATTCAGGGGCGATTATTGGTGTTTGCACATACCGCCGTTCTGCGGCTTACTTTCGTCTAGCAGCGTGTCCGGATACCCGTTTCCCCCTGGATATCATTGATGAAATGGTT
>CALFSX010000025.1 GCA_937916515.1 uncultured Planctomycetaceae bacterium
GTGGATGGCCCGCAGGCGAGAGGCGAGAGGCGAGAGGCGAGAGGCGAGAGGCGAGGGCGAGGGCGAGGAACCCTATTGCTGATCTTCAAGCAACCCCGCAGCCCCCCCCAACCGAGCGACTAACCTGATACTTCAACTGGAGGAGTCAATAACTTTCGACAAACCACAGCAGTGAAAAATGTAGATCATTCCGGCGTCACTAAAGGTGAATGAACCAGTCGTCTTTTCTGACTTCGCAAGACCGACGGAGTCGATCTGACCGACAAATGGCCTTGGTGAGCCGCATTCTTCACAGTTTGGGTAGTCATTGAATTGAATCCACCGCGGTTGTCCGCCAAATCTCGTCCGATGCCCAAGCTGATCACTGGGAGTCGGAAAATCGCCTGGGAGCAATTCAGAAACACGTCCATCATCTTGTTCGAGATTCGAATATAGTCCTGCAGCGCATCGTGGACGGATTCAATTGGAATCCATCTGTGGTCGTCTTCAGCTTCTTTCGCCTCGTGGAGTAGTCGCACCTTTGCTCGTCGAATCTGAGCATGGAGCTCAATAGGTGTGACATCTTCCGAAAGTGCTTCAATCCAACGTCGATAAGACTCAATCACCGTTTCAAAGTCGAACGCTTCGGCGAGGTGTGCGTGGTCCTTTCGGATCACGTCGAGCTGCTGTGTAAGTTGGCTCCAGTCAATTACAGAATCCTCCTCTTGCCAATCCAGGTCGATTGCCTCAAGCGAAAAATTCAAACGTCAGAATGATCGCGAACTTTGGGGCCACAATCCTAAAACACTACACGAACAAAAGCCAGCTCGACTGTGATGACACGCGAGAGTGGCTCAGTGTGAATCGGAGCCTTGGGGAGCCGCTCGAGGCCGGGTTGGGGCCAGGCAAAAACGCGGCGAGGCAAGGACAACGGCAAGGCGTCAATGCGGGTGGATGGCCCGCAGATCTTTACCCCATTTTCCCCAGCAGTCTATCGGTGAGAAGACAGCGAGTATCAGAGTATCGACTGACGCTTCGGCAATCGTCAGAAGCAGGCAAGCTGGGCCGGGAACTTCGGACTGTCAAACACTATCGACCACCGGGAAGTTTCTTGAGCTCTACTTCGTCAACGTGTCCGTCTGCGTTTGAATCAAGCTTTTCAAAGATAGCGTGCAACCGTTGCGGAACTTCGCTTTTTTGAAT
The DNA here is from genome assembly GCA_937916515.1 of uncultured Planctomycetaceae bacterium. Lineage (GTDB taxonomy): Bacteria > Planctomycetota > Planctomycetia > Planctomycetales > Planctomycetaceae > Fuerstiella. The sequence goes on from CALFSX010000025.1 coordinate 1,183, forward strand.
CTTACCGTCACCGTCTGCGTCGAAACGATTCATGGTTTCACTGCGTTCGTTCTCTGCTTTACCGCCTGTTTTTCCGGCCAGAACATTTCGAGGAATCGCAACATCGAAGTATCCAATCATCATCTCATCCCAGGTCTGGTCGCCCCATGTAACAGTAGCGGAAGGATCGGGGTTGTTCAAATTGCGATCAGAATTATCAAACGATGCTTCGCAGTACATTCTTGCACCCACTGGAAACGTGATCGGCTCTGCAAAAAGATAGGATGTTTGCCAGTTGAAATCATAGTCCGGAACATCCAGCAACGTCTTGCGATGTCCACCAGGCATAACGGCTTCGTACCGGAACGACTTTCCACGCAAATGCATATGTGGCATCAATGCCAGCACCTTCAGTTCTGTTGGCGCACGTGGCGAAGAAGCGTCGACATGATAGTCAGGATCATTGGGAGGAATTTCCAGGCTTCTGGTGGCCGCCTTTTGAGTCATCACCACTTCTTTGACGTCTTTGTCATTCGCGAAGTAAAGGCCAATTGACGTCTGATCCTGACGACTCACGCCCACTGGTGTGTAGTGCATTTGGAATATAAGCGTTGAACCGGCAGGAATCAGCTTTGCCATGCCCTGGGGATATTCAGCCGCCCGCAGGCCGGGAACATACGCTGCCAGAAATTCGCCACCCGAACCATCACCGCCACGCGACAAACGACTTCCTGTCTTGACGAACACGAGCACATGATGAACCACATCACGACTGCCAGGCACCACTTCAGCCGCCTTCATCCATTTGTCTTCCTTGAAACCGGGATCGACTTCGAAAAACTTGTAACGCACCGTCCCCTCAGCAGGCACGCTGAATGGTGACTGCATGGCGACCACCAAATCTGGTTCCGATTCCAGTTGCCAACCAGTCGCTTTGGGCGGCAGTGCAGGCAGGCTTGATAGATCTCCCGCTGGAGCACCCGCTAATACCCAATCGTTAACCAGTTGTTTTTCCTTGTCACTTAGTCCTCGAGTATTTGCAAAGTGCCCATGCGCTGGATCTGCGTGCCAAGGTGGCATACGTCGGTCCTGAATCACTTCCCGAATCATTTCGGCCCAGCCAGCAACTTCGTCAAAGCTGGTTAAGGAAAACGGAGCAATCTCTCCGTCGCGATGGCACTCAACACAATGCTTATTCAGAATTGGGGCAATATGCTGACCAAACGTTACCAGACTTTCGTTGTCAACTTTTCTTAGTCGACCAATCAAACATCCTTCGGCTGGCATCGATGCCACGGAAACGGGCTTGTCGGATAGAAGTGATTCCATCGCATCCTGCAGATAGTTGTTGGCCGCCGTATCTCTGGCGTAGCCAGCGCCATATTGGTCATCGATGCGGCCGCTGTATCGGACAACTCGATCACCATCAAGCACCACCACGCTGGGAGTCCTGTCTGCCGCAACTTCGTCAGCCAGTTTGTTGCCGACGTCCTTCAAGATCGGAAACGTAAGCGAATTCAGCCGAGCAAAAGCTCCAATATCCGTAATCGAATCCTGACGATTGGAATTGACGCCAACAAACACCACTCCGCGAGAACCATAGGTTTCAGAAAGTTCCTGCAGACGCCTGGCGTAGAGCTTAACCAGCGGACATTCCGTTCCCAGAAAAGCCAACACCACAACTTTGGCTTGTTTAAAGTCATACAATTCATGCCGTTTGCCTCGAAAATCGTTCAACGCAAAGTTGCCAACGGCTTTCGTGTGTGAGGACGAATTAAGTGTTTGAGCACAAAGTGCGATGTTCGAATGACAGCCTGCCAGCAATAGCGAAAGCAACAGGGGAATTCTCATGGAAAGACTCGCAGAACGTTGATTGGAATTTTGGCAACTTGTCGTAGACTCTCAGCACATCGTTCTTGTTGCAGCGATCTGGTTGACGTAGAGACAATTTTTCTTAGCGGAGAAGTGAAGTCGCCTTCCGAATAGTCGCTCGAATGGCCAAGGCCGGTGCATCATCAGCAGCTTATTCAAATTCGCTCGAATAACGAGAACATTGAACAACAGCCTGAAAATTTCAGCATAGAAAACTTAAACAAAAAAGGTGTGCCTGTGCAAACCCCAGCCATTCACAAAGGTATCGCTGTTTTCGCGGTACTATTGTTGATGCCAGTCGTTTTTTTGGTTGCTGACGAACCAGATGCCAACGCGAAGCCTGCGTATCCTCTTTCTCTGAAAGAGTCGTCAGATCTAAAGAAACAGCTGGAATCCCAACTGACTTCGCTGTCTACACCTGCAGCCAGAGCATCCAATTCCACAAACGTTCATTCGCAGCGAGGCGACACATTATTCTTTCTGGGACGCTTCAAAGAATCGGTCGATGAGTATCAGGCGATGGTTGAACTGGATCCAGGTCTGGAATCATCACATTGGCGACTTGGCATCGCCTTGTTTTTCGCCGATCGCCCGCAAGACGCAGTGGCGCAGTTTGAAAAGTACCATGCGTTTGACGATGTCGATCGCGAAAACGGAATCTGGAGATACCTGTCTCAGTTCAAGGCTACCGATGCCGCCACGGCAAAGAAAGAACTGCTGCGTTACAACAAAGACGACCGTGAACCGTTTCCCGCCGTCTATAAACTGTTTGACGAAAGCATGACAGCAGCAGAAGCACTGGCCAACATCCCTGACGACGTGGGGGATTCGGAGAAAGAAAAACGGCTGTTCTATACTGAGCTGTACATTGGCATGCACATGGTCGTTAAGCAAAAGAACAACGAAGCGAAGACATATCTAAGCCGCGCCGTAAGCAGAAAGTGGCCACGCACCGCAGGCTTTGGCCCGAACTATATGTGGCACGTTGCACGCGTTCAGCTGGACGAATTACTGAAGAACAAGGCAGCCGATACTGGTAACTAAGCATCAGCAGAATTGCAGAACATGAATTTCCAGAACGCCTGACAAAACATAAGTGGCCGCGTTGTGAAGCCAGTGGTCAAGGCGTGAGGAAGAGTAACATGGCGACATCGTCGTCAAGGAACGCTGACTCAACAAATTGGCGGCTGCCATTCCTGGTCAGGATCGCTTCCGGAGTGCGATTAGCCAATCAATAAGCCACGCTAATGGCAGTCCGATATGAGCGACAAACACCTTGCCGGTAAATTGTGACGACTGCGGATTGTCGAACGCTTGCTTGCGACCGCAAAACGTAACAGTAACGTCTGCCTGAACACATTCGCCTTCCATGAGTCCCGATTCGCAATCTAAGCCCGACGGCACATCAACAGACAGCACACGCGCGGCCGATGAATTGATCGCGTTGATGATCTCAACAAATGGACTTCGAGCGACCCCGCGAAGTCCGGTTCCCAGCAAACAGTCAACAACCAGATCAACTTCCAAGGCCCGCTCGATCCGATCGCAAATCACATTCGGCTCATCAATGTTCACAACGGAAATGCCGCATGCCAGAAGCACGTTGAGGTTGAATTCACAGTCCGCAGAAAGCTGCTTTCCAGCTTTCATTAGATACACGTCTGAATTTACTCCGATCGCCGCCAGTTGCCGTGCGATCGCTAAACCGTCGCCTCCGTTGTTGCCAGTGCCGCAAACAACCAGAATTCGGCCAGTTTCCTTCTTTAATCCATCACGTGAATTGAGCTCCGGAAATTCCCGCAACAGCACGTCGACAACTCCGCGAGCCGCATTTTCCATCAGCAGTGGACCGGTCAATCCCAACTGAGTGATGGCCGCTTCATCGATCGATCGCGACTCGTCTTTGGAAAGAACCAGGTCTTCAGTAGGGCACATAGCGAATCTCAACTTCGGTACTTTATGTCGACGAGGGCCAGATTCATGGCAAATCGAGCCCCCAAAATCACAAACTTCCGCATCCGGTGATCTGAATCACGATCCGTGGAATGACGGAACTGAGTAAACTGATACCATATATTTCAAGAACGCAGGCGAATAGCGTTTGTCGAAAGTCGCCAACACCGTACAAATTTCTGTTCTTCCATTCTGCAAAATTTCCTGCTGCCGGAAAGCGGTCGTTCCTTGCTGGATTCGTTCAACGATAGATGGGCATTAGTCACAGGAGCCTCATCAGGCATCGGTGCAGAATTTGCTGCGCGGCTGGCAGGTCGTGGCATGCATCTAATTCTGGCGGCTCGACGCACAGAACAGATGAACGCTCTGGCGCAGGATCTATTAACCAAGCACGGAACAAACTGCCACATCGTGACGATTGACCTGGCCGCTCCGGATGCCGGCCGACTGCTCATGGATGAAATCGATCGTCTTGGAGTCAACGTTGAACTGCTGGTTAACAACGCAGGCATCGGCCTGATTGGGGCAATTGAAAACGCGACACCTGAAGAGGTGCAGCGCATGCTGAACCTCAACATTTTAACGCTGACTGATCTGACTTATCGAATTCTTCCCGGCATGCTGGAACGAGGCCACGGAGCGATTATCAACGTGTCTTCCGTTGCAGCGTTTCAGCCGGTGGCGTTTATGGGCGCCTATTCGGCGTCAAAATCTTATGTCCTGCACTTCAGCGAAGCACTGTGGGCTGAAGCCAGAAGTCGCGGCGTCACGGTACTGGGCTTGTGTCCGGGTGTGACAACCACCGAATTTTTCGAACGCGCTGGTGCGCCAGGCTGGCTGGATAAACACTCGTCTCAGACAACATTCAAAGTCGTGAAGACGGCATTGTCGGCTCTGGAAAAACGACGTCAGTACGTTATCCCTGGCTGGAAAAACTACTTCCTGTCGCTGCTGGTAAGACTCACAACTCGCCGAACGGCTGTTAACGAGTCCAAACGCTACTTCCGATCAGGGAAGCGAAACAACAAGACGTCCGAATAGGACGACTTGCGAATTGCCTCAAACCCTGTAAACGAAAATCGCCAAACGTCATCCCAACAGAATCGACTGGGCAGGGCACACACATCCGGCCCGGCGGGCGAAAATCACCAGCGAAACAAACCGGTTCCCCAGGTAAGTCCGGCTCCAAAGCCGCACATCAGAACCAGGTCACCAGATTCCAGCTTGCCCTGACGATTCGCCTCTTCCAGTGCAACAGGAATTGATGCTGCTGATGTGTTGCCAACTCGTTCAAGGTTGTTGAATACTTTGTGTGCCGGAATTCCAAGCACGCTCATCGCATGATCAATGATGCGAATGTTGGCCTGATGCAGAACGAACAGCTTCACGTCATCAACGCCAACTCCCGCACGATCCAGAATCAGTTGGATTGTTTCAGTAACGACTTGAATCGCCCACTTGAAAACGTTGCGACCGTCCATCTTCAAATAGTGTTGTCCGGATGTAATCAAATCTGCAGTCAGCGGTCGAGCAGTACCGCCAACAGGACGATCCAGCATCGAACCACCAGCTCCATCCGCTCCCAATTGGTAGCAAAGCAACCCTTGATTCGAAGAACCGGCTTCCAAAAGTACGGCACCAGCGGCGTCGCCAAACAAAGGAGCTGTCCCCTGATCTGATGGTTCAACAATCCGGCTGTTGATGTCAGCGCCAATCACCAGAGCTCGCTTGGAATTGCCTGTCGCAATAAATTGAGCGCCTGTGGCCAAAGCATACATGAAGCCGGAACAGGCTGCCTGCAGGTCAACAGCCGCTGCGTCTAAACCAAGTTTATTTTGAACAAGGCATGCTGTTGATGGACACGTGTAGTCCGGAGTAAAAGTGCCTACCAGTACAAGGTCGATTTCAGCGGGGTCAACTCCAGCGGCCGCGATGGCTCGTCGAGCCGCTTTCACAGCCAGATCGCTGGTACCTTCATCGTCGGCTGCGTATCGGCGTTCTTTGATGCCCGTACGCTTCTCCACCCAACCCGGCTCAAATCCGTATCGATTTTCCAGCTCTGCATTCGTGACAATTCGATCAGGAACATAGGCGCCAATCGATGTGACGGCAACCCCCGTCAGCGTGTTGGTACGGTTTGACTTTCTGAACATCAGCCTCGGTGCCTGAGCTTGAACTTTCGGATTGGATTCTATCCTTTCCAACACCAGATCCCCGGTTTTTGCCGGTGCGACGGGATTCTGAGAATTCATGGAGCAGCCCGGAACAACTTTGCAGAGAAACAGAGAATTAGAACACTCGGGAGATGATAGTCACTTTCCTTGAGTTTTTGAACCTTAGCGTGACTGCCTGCCTCGTCTCTCTTGCCAAACGGTTTTCCTGTGGGTTTTCGCAAATGTTCTCTCTGGGGGGACTTTGACGTCCGTGACGATAACGCTGATCAGGGGAAAACTCAGCATTTTTAGATATTTCAGGGTTCAAGGCAGCACGAACAATCGTCAACACCGTTCCAACCGACTTGAATCGTCAGACACCGGGCAACCGCTGGTACATGTACACCAGCGTTTAAGCTTGAACAACCGAAACAATCCATCATGCGGAGTGAACGGAATGTCGCTCCTTCTAAATCAACAGATTGTTTGCGGAGAGATGCAGGATGCGTTCACTCAAGCCGCTCGCTGTTTTTGTTGTCGCGATTCTGACTCTTCAAGTCCGCTCAACAGCAGTCGAGCCCCAGGTTGCTCCGGAAAACCTACAGCAGGTTTCAGCCACAGCCACCTCACAGCCTTATTCAGCCAACGGATTTGACCAGTATCGAAGAAGTGCGGACCTGGGTGGTCCAAATTCCGCAGGATATGGCTTCAAACACTTTTCGTTGCCATTCCAAAACTACACCCTGTGGCACCGACCAAAGGCCGCAACACTGACAAAGTATCAGCGATGCGCTCCAGACTCCTTCCGTCCACGTGGACTGGGCCACCTGTTCGCTGAACCATGCGATTCGTTCCGCATGGACTACAACCCGTACTCAATTACCGAAGCAACGTCCCAATACGGACCTAGCTACATCCTTCGCAGAGAAGACCAGCGGTGCGACGAATGCGCCAAGTAAACGTTCCCTCGCTCAGCTTCTGATTGCGAACAAACGTAATCAATGGATTGCACACGCCAACATCCGGAACAACAGCGGACTCCAAAAACAGCGGTATATTTCCGGCGACGCAAGTTTCCGGAAATCGCAATTCGAATCTCAGCGGTGGTCGTTAGCTGATGAGCTACCGTCTGAGCGAGGGGGTGACGCACGTCCAGTCGGCATCTCATTCTGCTGGTTGATATGCTGCAGATAGTGCGGCCGACCGGGTTCGTTATCGGATACTCGATCGATAATTGCTCCCAGTGTTGATAGCTTCCGCTCAAGCTTGGCATAGCCGCGGTCAAGGTGGTAAATTCTTCTCACGCAGGAAATACCATCGGCGGCAAGAGCTGCAATAACAAGTGCCGCACTGGCTCTTAAATCCGACGCCATTACGTTTGCTCCCGTCAGTTTTGTGCCGCCTTCGATTTCAGCCATATCGGAATGGCGCTGAATCGTTGCCCCCATACGCAATAGTTCCGATGCGTGCATGAAGCGATCCGGAAAAACGGTGTCGCGAACAGAACTACGCCCCTTCACGGTCGTCAACAACGCCATAAACTGAGCCTGACAATCCGTTGGGATACCAGGATACGGTTGAGCAACCACGTCCACCGATGTCAGTACTTTGCTGGTTTGAATTGCAAGTCCCGCACAGCTTACATCAACATCAACGCCAGCTGCTTTCAGCATTTCCAGAACCTGATGAAGATCGTCAACTGGAGCATTCGGAATTAAGACGCTGCCGCGTGTCGCCGCTGCTGCGATCGCCAGTGTCGCCGCTTCAATTCGATCAGGAACGATCTGGTATTCAGCCGCATGCAGTCCGTCCACACCGTCAACTTCGATTACTGATGTTCCAAGGCCGCGTATTTCGGCACCGGCGGCAATCAAAAATTGCCCCAAATCCACAACCTCGGGCTCCATCGCCGCGCTACGGATGACAGTCCGTCCTTTCGCCACGCAGGCCGCCATCAACACGTTGCATGTTCCCGTTACGGTACTTCCAAACGGGCCAGCCAGTGACAGTTCAGCTCCCTGAAGCCGATTACATTCAGCAATGATGTAGCCATTAACAATCTGGATATCCGCACCAAGAGCTGCCAGGCCTTTCAGATGCAAATCAACAGGACGATGCCCAATATTGCAGCCGCCGGGAAGCGAAACCCTGGCTTTCCCAAATCGAGCCAACAGCGGACCAAGCACACATATGCTGGCTCTCATGCGTCGAACCAGATCATATTCGGCCACCCAGCTGCCAGCCGATGACGCATCGATGACAACACTGTTTTCGCCGGAAGCCTGTACGTCCACTCCCAGACTACTTAGCAGCAACGTCATCGTTCGCACGTCAACCAGATCAGGCACACGACCAAGGCTGACGGAACCTTCAATCGCCAGACATGCGGCCATAATCGGTAACGCCGCGTTCTTGGCACCGTCCACATACACGGTGCCAGACAACGGTCGTCCTCCTTGAACAACCAACATGTCCATAGCTTCGCCTCAAAAAAAATCAGCCCGAGGACTTTGCCATCAGTTTTGCGGAAACGATTCGATCGTCGCCACCCAGGTCTTTCCTGATACGCACTTCACCAAAACCAGCGGCCTTGTACAAATCACTGACGGCGTTGCATTGAGCCGGATCAACTTCCATCGCGATCCAGCCCCCCGGCACCAGCATCGCGGGCGCATCAGCCACTAATCGGCGAATCAGATCCAATCCATCCGCACCGGAAACGAGTGCTTCGTGAGGTTCGTGCTGAGCCACTTCGGGAGCTAAACCCGCCAGTTCGTCGTCGCGAATATACGGCGGGTTACTAACGATCCCGTCGAACAATTCAGAAGCTGCCGTCACCGCAGGTTCGAAGCCATCTCCGCCTAAAAGCGACACCTGCTTTGCGACGTGATGATCGTTCACATTACGTGATGCGAATTCCATCGCCGCAGCAGACAGATCTGTGGCCACCACATTTACGTTAGGGCGCTGCTTTGCCAGAGTCACCGCGATACAGCCAGAACCAAAGCCGACCTCGCAAACTCGTGTGGGAAGTTCCTTGCCGATGAATTCCAAACACACATCAACCAGAGTTTCCGTCTCCGGGCGAGGCACCAGGACGCCTGCGCCAACGGCAAAGTCGCGACCATAGAATTCGCGTTTTCCAGTGATGTAAGCCAGTGGCTCACGTTGAGCTCGACGCTTTACAAAGCCGCGCATGCTGGTTCGTTCGTCATCGGTCAGCACGACTTCAAATTCGGTGTACAGCTTGATCCTGGCGCACTTCCGCGCGTGAGCCAGCAGCAATTCTGCTTCGCGTCGCGGCGACTCAACTCCCTTCTGTTTAAGGAAGTCGGTCGTCCACTGCAGAATTCGTTGTACGGTCCACTCTTCGTTCGCTGCTGCTGCGGAATCTGTCATTGAAAAACCCGAACCTCTGGTGATCTATTCTCAGAGACGAAGGATAGCAGATTTCAATCACAGCAACATGTCGTTGCATCAGCCTTCAAAAACTAGGCCTCGCCGCGATTGCCTTTGAGTCTTTCCTGGCGGTCAAATTCGACCAGCCCATCGATCAACTCCGACATTTCACCCACAATAATTCGGTCCAGCTTATGAATGGAAAGGCCACAGCGATGGTCGGTGACTCGATTCTGAGGAAAGTTGTACGTGCGAATTCGCTGACTTCGGTCGCCGGAACCAACAAGAGTTCGGCGAGTTTCTGCGCGGGCTTCGTGTTCTTTCGACTGCTGAGCTTCCAGAATGCGGCTTTTCAGAACGCGCAAAGCTTTCGCTCGGTTTTTGTGCTGGCTTTTTTCGTCCTGAATCTTCACCACAATGCCAGTTGGCAGGTGAGTCATGCGGACGGCACTTTCCGTCTTGTTTACCTTCTGCCCGCCGGGACCGCCAGCGCGCATGGTGTCAACCTGCAGGTCTTCCGGGCGAATATCAATTTCCACGTCAGTCGCTTCCGGAAGCACGGCTACCGTTGCGGCACTGGTGTGAACGCGTCCCTGAGTTTCCGTTTCCGGAACTCGCTGAACACGATGCCCACCGCTTTCAAACTGCAATTGATGAAACGCACCTTCGCCCGTGATTGAACAAACCGCTTCTTTGATGCCGCCCAATTCTGTAGAGGTGTATTCCAACAGCTCCACTTTCCATTCTTTCTCTTCGCAAAACTTCATGTACATGTCGTACAGATCTTTTGCAAAAAGAGCGGCTTCATCACCACCGGTTCCAGCGCGAATTTCCATAATCAGCGAACCGCGAGTCATAGAATCCCCGGCAGTCGCCAGATCTTCCAGTTCAACAGCCAGTTCATCTCGCAGCTTGATCAGTCCGTCCAATTCCGCTTTCGCGTAGGCCCTGGACGCTGAATCGGTTTCTTCCTCAACCATCATCTCCGCAGCTTCAATGTCTTCTTCCAGACTTTGAAACCTGCGAACCGCTTCAGCGACTTTCGTAAGTCCGCCGAACTCTTTTTGCACTTCCAACATCCGGTCGATGTCGGACAACAACATGGGATCTTCCAGCTGTTTTTCGAGTTCCTCGTAACGGTGAAGTTTTTGTTCGAGACTTGGAAACATGATCGTAGTGTCAATTAATGAAAAGGTAGCAACAACGACATCATTAGAAAGCGACGCCGCCAGCACAATTTAGCCTGCGGAAAACAGCACTCGTGCGGTGTGAATCGGGAAGACCGCAACACTGCCCCGCCTGAATCAGTCACTCACAACAAAGCATCAAAACAAAACAAGGGACGCACGCAGATATCCGCGCGCGTCCCTGGTCTGATTGTCTGATGTGAAGTCGCTAGTTGGCGGCTTCTTCTGTTTCTGCTGCGTCTGCGGCCTTCTTGCCCCAGTTGTATTTCTTCTGGAACTTTTCGACGCGACCAGCTGAGTCAACGAACTTCATCTTACCGGTATAGAACGGGTGAGACGCTGACGTAATTTCGACTTTGAACAACGGATACTCGTTGCCGTCTTCCCACTTGTCAGTCTCTTTGCACTTGATTGTTGATTTGATCAAAAATCGAGTTCCGTTGGACGTGTCCTGGAAGATCACATCCCGGTATTCCGGGTGGATGTCCTTTTTCATTGAATCGTTGCCTTTTCAGCGGTCGCCAGCAAGTGACAAGTACACCAGCCGTGGGACGCCACTGAGATTGTGTAAAAGTTAGAAATTCGAAGCGGCGGAGTTTAAACCTGTACGGTCAAATCGGCAAGCAAAAACCAGTCTCTTGATAAAGCTGCGACACAGTTCCTGCCATTTCTCGCAAACAAGGGGCAATTTTGACCCAAATCCCCGGTTCGCAACCAGAATCAGCCGTGGCGTGAGCTCAAAGTCTGCTTTAGCCACGTTTTGCACATTATTTGCTGATCAGGTACAGATTGTCCTGAGATCTCAGCAAAATCTTTCCATCAACCAAAACCGGCGTCGCCACAGTGTGCTCTTCGGCAACCTTGCCCTGACCAAGCACCTTGAACTCGTCACCGATGGCATCCACAACAAAAACGGTTCCGTCCTGTCGAGTCACGTACAGCCTGCCGTCCGCAAAAATTGGAGAAGCGCGATACGTCAAACGGTGTTTTTCCAGCTGACCAGACCAGATTGGCTTTCCGGTTTGCAGATCCAGACAATCAATCGTTCCTCGATCGTTCTTCACGTCACGAACCACAAAGACTCGGCCGTTGGCAATTGTGGGAGTTGGCACGTCAGCAGATGTATCCGCATTTGTCCACAGCACATGGCTGTCTGTCACCTGACCAGATCCACCCAACTTGATTGCCGTCAAAGATCCTCCACGAGCATAAGGAGCGATAACAATCCCATCCGCCGACACAGAAGAACTGATCGACCGGAAGTACTCGTTCGATTCCGGATTCAACGAACCAACTCGCCAAAGCTCTGCACCATCTTCAGCACTGTGACAAGTCACGTAATCCGCACCTGTCACGACAATCACTTCCTTGCCGTCCGGGTTTTGGGTGACAACGGGAGTCGTGTAACTTTGAGCCGCTTCACGTGGAGCATTCGTTTCTCGATCATGCTTCCACAACAGCTTCCCATCAGCGCGGTTGAACGCCGCAAGATAAGACGGGCCGGAATGCATCATCGTAATAACAACAGCATCTTTTGTAAGAACTGGCGAAGTTCCAAGATCCCACCACAACGTTTCGCTGGTGACTTTTGCGAAACGCTCAAAGACGTTGGTCTCCCAAACAAGATCGCCCGTCAAACTAAAACAACCGAAGTCGCCACTTTTGAAGTACGCAAACACTCGTTCGCCGTCGCAAACTGGTGAAGGGTTGGCGCCGGTACCATCTTTCCCCTGCTTGCCTTCGATCGAATCGCCAAGCTGTTTTTTCCACTGCTGCTGGCCGTCCATCCCCAGACAGATCACCTGATTCACGCCACCTTCTGTGGTCGTCAGAAAAATCTGATCGTCCAGAACAGCAGGCGTTGAAGCTCCTATGCCGTTCAATGGAAACTTCCACTTCACATCAGATTCCGACCACTCCGTGGGATAGCCGGTTCCTTCTGCAACGCCGTTGCCATTCGGCCCGCGCCAAGTTGGCCAGTCGCCGGCAGTAACTTCAGAAATCAACGCAAACGCACAGGCAACGGTTGTGAAAAATGTTCGCATCGATCGAAACCTGTTAACGGAAATGTGCTGCGGTGAACAAAGACTTTCGTTTCAGCCCGAACAAACAGGCACAACGAATCTGCAAATGTGTCCTGCGTCCTCAAACGAAACCTGATGGGGAATCCCGATGTCTGGCAACTTCGGCTACCCAAACATTAAACTGCACTAGTGGGCGTGAGCATCATCACCGTGGCCATGATCATCTGCAGGGCCATCTTCGTTGGAGAAGTCGATCAGCGAGCCAAATGTTCCTGACATCTGCACCGATCCGCAGATCAAGGCGATACACGTCAGCATCGTTACGTAAATGAACTTACCGGCGTAGTTACTGACCGTCAGTCCAAACAGCGTATGAGTTCCCTCAATCGGCGGAGCAACGGCTGCCCAAACAATCACGGCAGCAAACATCAGCAACAACACGCCAATGAATCCGCCTTTTCGCAGAATATCAAATGTGCGCACCCAGTTGACCGCAAACGACCAGAAGCCGATCCACGCCAGCAGCGGCAGCCACGGAAGAATGACCATCACCAGCGCCATGACGACATCAAGCAACGACCAGAAAACGTTGACCAAACTCTGGAACAGATTTACTACAGCGTCCATCAGAACCCACAATGGCTATTAACGTACAGTGAAACAACACGGACTTTTCGCCCGTTCCAAGGACTTAAGTTTAACGAGGCCGACTATCAAACTCCAGCCACCAGCCTTTTCGCGTCCTGGACCGTTCCTGCGAAAGCCCCTCAACTGTGGGACAGCAGCTGGCTTTGATGTTCCGTCCGAGGGAAGAATCACGTTCAAATAACGGCAAAATCGTACTCAAATTGCCCAGCCTCAGCTACAACATCACGGGCTCGCCGTTGTTTTGAGCGGAGTGCAGGGCGGCATCCATGACTCGCTGAGTCTTCAACGTGATTTCCGGCCAGTGAGAATCAACGTTTCCACTCAACACAAGATCCGCAAACGTGCGGAAAAGTTTCGTTTCCTGAGCGGTCGCATGATTGTTGCTGTATTCCGGAACTGAAACCGTGCGAACGTATTTTTCCATGTTGAATTGACAGCCGTTGCCAACAAAATCGTGGTTCGCAACATCAAACGACACCGTGTTGCCATAGTACGGCAGCACAAAATCCTTCAATTCCAGATAGCCACTGGTGCCGCTGATGTTCACCCACTGCTGATGGTTTCCGCGAAACGAATTGTAGAACGTGGCGGAAACTCCACTGGCAAAGTGCAATTCACCCTGAAATTCCATCGGAACTTCGTGAGGACTATCAGGCCGTTGCAGCCCTTTTAATATTCGGCCTCGCACTTCAGTTGGCATCTCATAGTTTAGTGCCCACAGAGTCATCCGAATTGTGTACCAGCCCAGATCTCCCAAACAACCCGCTGGCTCAAGGTTACTGCTGGCTCGAATATTACTGGCCGTCCATTCTTCATCGGCACAAAAACTGAACTGGCTGGCGATACGGCGAATCGTCCCCACGCTTTTGCCATCGTCCAACACCTTTCGCATGGCAGCCATGCGATCGCTGTGCATGAACATCACGCCGTCCATAAACTGCACTTTATTCGCTTTGCAGGCGTCGATCATTGTCTGAACATCAGCCTCAGAAACCCCACAAGGTTTCTCTACCATCACGTGCTTGCCAGCATTTGCGGCCTTCACGACCCACTCCGACCGAATTCCGGTTGGCAGTGGAATATAAACCGCATCAATGTCTTTATGCTGCAGCAATTCGTCGTAACTGCCAACAGCCTCAACTTGATGAGCAACCGGAACGGAAGCCTGACAAAGGTCGATAAACGCCTGAGCCTTCTGCACCGACCGACTGGCAACCGCCACGCATCGACCATTTCCGGAAGCAGCAATGGAATGCCAATTCTTAGTGGCGATACCGGCTGTGCTTAAAATTCCCCAACGACAAACCTTGTCACTCATCAAAAAAGTCCTGTCAACTATCTAAGAATGTTCGTGTGAACCGCCTGGTTTATTTTTCCGTCTTTGAATTTGGTCACATAGCTAATTGCCGGCAAATCGCCTGCAAAGAAATCAAACAGTTCCGCATCAAAATAAAAACGCAGTTTCACACCAAGCCCAAACAAGGGCTTCGCCCTTGACCCAGTGGCGTGGTTGGCTGGAAGACGTAGGACGCTCGAACCGCCGAGACGCTCCTTTGTCGCTACGACCAACATGCGCATCACTTTCGGGAAGACTCTAAAATCCGAGTAACCTCAAACTTCCTGAGCAATCTTAAGTAACCACTAGCAAGGATGGTCTGGAAATGTGAACGAAATCTCAAGTCATGTGGCAAACCACTTCCGGAAGTAGACGGATTTTTGAAACTCAGGCCCAATCCGTGAATACGATTATTGGCTAAAACGAGGATCAGGTCCCAGAAGTTCAACATGGCAGCGAGCCACGGAAAGGCGGAGGGAGAGTCGCGGATCGAAGGCAGATGATAGCCGCGGGTTTCAACCCAAGGTCAGCGGCAGTTGCACAATGGAAATCTGCAGAGCAGCGACATGTGGCTTTTTCACATGTCATCACTCCGCGACTTTCCGACGACAGAACTTTCCACCTCGGACTAAAGTCCGAAGCTACCACATGCCTTCGCTCCACGACTTTGAAAACAGCTAACCGCCCGTCAAAACTGGTGGCTGACCACAGCGACGTTAAGGCGTTGTAATTTTGAGCTCAATTCCGAAGTCCAGTTGTTGCCGACGGTCTTCATCGTATTCGATCGCTCCTCCATCATCCGTCCTGTTCTGACCAACGGTGTAGACCTTCACTGAAGTATCTCCAATCAAGTACTTCAACGATTCGCCCGTAAAGTGATCCACAAACCCGCTCGTGGCGATGTCAGCGGGCAAAAGATCAACGTCGATTTGCTGCAGCGATTGGGGGAACTCACCATGTCGCAGGCGATGTCGCTGCAGGCAAATCGCAGCCAGTAAGTATTGCTGACGACTCTGGCTGCGAGCCCCCGAAACGGCAAATGACAGGCTGGCAGGAAACATCATCGCGATTGCAATGTTCTTGTAGCGCCCAATCGTGGTTTGCGAGTCTTCTTTGATTTCTTGAGCAATCAGTCGGTGGCACTCAATCGTTTCCAACCATGAATTCTGGAACGATTCAACCGACCTCTGAAAGTACTCAAGTGCGTCGCGCGTGGCTGCATTGCGGAATGGCCCCAGTGGAAATTGCCCCAATGAATCAAGAAACGTGGCCCGTTCTCCGCACGCTGCCCTGTAGTATCCCTCCCTAAAATCAATCGACTCAACCACCGTCTGCAATTCTGACAACTGCTGATCGTTCCAATCCATCAACGACAGCATAGTGCCCGCTGATTCTGCCGCCATGGCAAAGACCGAAGCCCGAATCAACTGCGAAATCACGCAGGGTTCCGCCTGCAAGGCTTCAGATAGCGCCAACATTGCCAGCACGTCCCGAAGTACTCGGTTGCGGTCGCCCTGATGAGCGGCCACATACGCATCCAACTGCAGCAATCGAGCTACATCGCGCGCGGCCTGCGTGTCAACCAGCAGCGTGTTCAGCCCCTGAGTAAAATCAACAGGAAAACGGACAATCCCACCGGCGTCAGCAGCAAAGTGAATGAGCTCCAGCTCCTGACTCACCCCGCTGATGAATGTTTCCGCGTCAGAATATTGTTCCCAGTCCTGACCGGGATCCGGCACTGTCGCTGAACCATGCCCGATGATCGGCAGATCTTTTCCGCGTTCCAGCAGGTTGCCTGAAGCAACAGCTCGTACAGCCTTCAGCCACAGCCTCTTGGAATCAACTTTCCCATCGGGCACTGCATAAAAATCATTGAGCTCCGTGGCATTCGTCGGCAGCCCGGCAGCTCGCAGCTGGGCCAACTGAGTCGCAACCGATTGCCGAGCCGACAACCAAAGCCCCAGCAACACCAGGACAATTAAGAAGAACGCCGACCTCAACCAAAACTTCCACGAAGTCAGAAAGGACGCCTCGGGTGGTTGATCGTTCATGATATTCCCGGTCGCAAATGAAACACTAAAATCATCTTCAAACAATTCACATCGACAAAGGCTCTCGGCACAATCGCCACGTTTCCGGGATACCGTCCGTTCCCACATTCAGAGCAACGATTCCACCTACAATCGCGCAATTGGTGTCGATGTCGCCGCCAACGCGAGCTGCCGTCCACATGGCTTCTTTGTAGTCGTCAAGATTTGCCGCCGCCAGCCAAAGACAAAACGGCACCGTATCCTGAGCACTGATTTGGATACCGCTTCCGACTTGCGACGCCACGGTGAATGCCCAGGTATCAAGCTCATAAGTGGACGCCCATTCAAGGCCTCGTCTCACTTCGGATGGTCCAAGATGCGAAACCACCCAGGGAATCAGCTCAGTTGGCGAGGCGGGTGTTTCTGTAAAATTCCGCCGCCACGCCCATGCAGCAGCCAACGCGACGGCGATCGCTCCCGCAACTCCTTCCGGATGAGCGTGCGTGACAGTCGCCGATAACTCGGACTGTTCAATCAGCTTATCGATATCATCACTAAACCACGCACCCAACGGAGCGACTCGCATCGCGGCTCCGTTACCATAACTGCCGGAACCGCCAAACAGCTCGCGGCTTGCGATTCGCCAGTCGCCTCCAGCCGCAATTTCGTACAACAGCGACCGAGCACCAGCACCATAGCCTCGGTTTGGGTCAGATGCGTGCCGCTCGGCGAACCTGGTGGCAAGACAATCCTGCTGAATTTCTCCACAGCGTTCCAGTTCCTGCAGAACGCAAACTGCCATCTCTGTATCGTCGGTATAATTCCATGGAGGCGTCGGCAAGTTTTCATCGGTCGCCATCTCGACAACACCTGGATGGAAAAACTGCTGCCCAAATGCGTCACCAATCGACAAGCCATCCAACGCAAGCCTCGCTCGTTTTTTGCGATCAATCATTAGTCTGAGCTCATTTCAAAGTGAAGCAATGAACAGAAGTCGCTCAATCCCAACGGCATGTTTGCCACGTCGGATCACTCACGTTAACGTGTAATCCAGATTTGAGGCAAGTTTGCCGTAGGGAAACTGATTTTCATGAAACCATCTACGCTGTTCATTATTATTGTCCTGCAGATACCAGCAACGACCTGCTTGCTGGCCGACGGTTCAGACACCAGGCCGATCGATTTTGCTCGCCAGATTCTGCCGATTCTTTCGGACAAATGTTTTGTCTGCCACGGCCCCGATGCCGCTGAACATGGTGCCGATATGCGTCGGCTGGATTCCTTTGAAGCGGCAACTGCAGCCCTCGAATCCGGCAAAGCCATCGATCCGGATGCTCCACAAAACAGTCTGGTGCTGAATCGCATTCATTCTGCAGACGATCCGATGCCGCCCGCAGACTCCGAAAAGCAACTGTCGGCTGCAGAAAGAACTCTGCTTTCCGAATGGATCAAGCAAGGCGGAAGTTACGCGAAGCATTGGGCCTTTGTTCCACCCAAAAAAACGGCCACCGAATTCGAAGACGGCACTGCCGCGATCGACTCATTCGTTCAACAAAACATCACAGCAGCCGGTATCGACTTCGCCCCCGAAGCCGACAGGTCAACGCTGGCTCGCCGAGCGTCGCTGGTATTAACCGGACTTCCTCCGGCACCCGACCAGCTTGCTGCCTTCTTGAACAGCAACAGCGACCGCGCGTACGACGACTATGTCGAGCAATTGCTGGCAAGCCCCGGCTTCGGCGAACATCAAGCTCGTTACTGGCTGGATGCAGTTCGCTACGGAGACACGCACGGGCTTCATCTGGATAACAAACGTGGCATTTACCCATATCGCGACTGGGTCGTGCTGGCGTTCAACCAGAACCTTCCGTTTGACGACTTCATCACATGGCAATTGGCTGGCGATCTGCTGCCAAACCCAACGCTCGCTCAAAAAGTGGCCACTGGTTTTGTCAGAATGAATCCCAGCACGTCCGAAGGGGGAGCCATCCCCGACGAATTCCAGGCCAAGAACAACTTTGACCGCACAGAAACGATCGGCACCGTGTTGCTGGGAATGTCGTTCACGTGTGCTCGTTGTCACACACACAAATACGATCCGATTCTGCATACCGAGTACTACCAGTTGCTGGCATTCTTCAACAGCACTGCCGAATCACCGATGGATGGCAACAAATACGAATACGGCCCGGTGATCAAAGCCCCCACTGACATCAATGGCTGGAAACAATGGACACAACTGGAAACACAACGCGATGAGTTACTAGCCAAAGCAGAACAAGTTCTCCCAGCCACCATCGCTGCCCAATGGAATTCATCTTCCAAAGAAGACCTCCTGAAACTTGCAACAAAAACGGATGGCCCCTTTGCAGCTTCAGATCTGCAATCTTCCGCAGCCGAGCTAACTCAACGCATGGACGAGGCATCCGCAAACTTCACAACAACGCTGGTTGCTCAGGAACTTCCTCAACCACGCACAACTAAAGTTCTTAGCCGCGGCGAATACAACCTTCCCATTGGCGATACTCTTCAGCCTGCGACTCCCGCCGTGATGGGAGCGTTCCCGGAAAACGCTCCTGCTGACAGACTGGGACTCGCCCAATGGCTGACATCACCAGAACAGCCATTGACGTCCCGAGTTCTCACAAACCGGATCTGGCAACAGGTGTTCGGTAACGGTCTGGTACGAACGCCGGAAGACTTTGGAGTTCAGGGACAGCAACCGACTCACCCCGAGTTGCTGGACTGGTTGTCTGTCGAATTTCAGGACAGCGGCTGGAACCTGAAGCATATGCTGCGAATGATGCTTCACAGTCGAACCTTCAAACAAAGTTCAACATGGCGAACGGACGTAGAAGATCCGGAAAATCGCCTGTTCGCTCGATCCGCAAGCTACCGACTGGATGCCGAAGTTCTGCGGGATATCGGGCTCTGGAGCAGCAATTTACTGGATCCGCACATGGGCGGGGAAGGGGTCAAACCGTATCAGCCCGCAGGTATGTGGCTGGCGATGGCTCATCCAGCCAGCAACACCAAGCTGTACGAACGCGATTCGGGCCAACGACTTTATCGACGCAGTCTGTATGTCTATTGGAAACGCACGAGCCCTCATCCCATGATGACGCTGTTTGATGCTCCCGATCGAGAAACCAGTTGCGTGCGACGATCTCGAACAAACACGTCGCTTCAATCGCTCGGATTACTGAATGAAACTCAACGCATCGAAATGTCTCGTAAACTGGCAGAACGACTGCTGACGGAATGCGACAACGATTCAGCTCGGCTAAACCTGTTGTACTCATTGCTGGCCAGCAGAAATCCTTCGCCCGTCGAACAATCCGCGTGTGAAAACCTTCTGACCACAATGAAGGCTCGATACGCCGCTTCAGAGAAAGACGCAGCCGAATTGCTGGCCACGGGAGAAGCCTCCGTCAACTCCTCACTGAACGCCGTCGAAGTTGCCGCGTGGTCACAGGTCGCCACAACTGTGCTGGCCAGCGATGCCGCGATTCTGTTGTATTGAAAGCACCACAATGAATCCAATTTACGAACAACAACTTCTAACAACACGGCGACAACTGTTCGGCAAGTCAGCTTTGGGACTCGGCACCGCCGCCCTGGCTGGCCTGTTCGGCAACGAACTGCAAGCCGAAACAACGGGGCACATAGGGGCCACCCATCACAAAGCAACGGCACGCCGAGTCATCTATCTGTTCATGAGCGGCGGCCCAAGCCATTTGGACATGTGGGACTACAAGCCAAAGCTGAAAGACATGTTCAATCAGCAACTGCCGGACCATGTTCGCAGTGGCCAACGTGTTACCGGCATGACGGCCAACCAAAAAAACGGGCTTCCGTTGTGTCCCAGCAAGTACCGCTTCCGAAAGTACGACAACAACCAAAACGGAGTCTGGGTCAGCGACCTGCTGCCTCATACAGCTCGCGTCGCCAAAGACCTTTGTGTTGTTCACAGCACCTTCACAGAAGCCATCAATCACGACCCGGCGATCACGTACATTCAAACGGGAAGCCAGATTCCCGGACGCCCAAGTCTGGGAGCGTGGTTAAGCTATGGACTGGGCAGCCTGAACGAAAATTTGCCACATTATGTCGTCATGCACGCTCGCACCAACTTCGCCGAACAAAGCCTGTTTAACAGACTTTGGGGAGCCGGATTTCTGCCGTCCGATCATCAGGGCATTCTGATGCGAAGTCAGGGCGATCCGGTTTTGTATCTCAGCAACCCGGCAGGCGTTTCGCGAGAAGACCGTCGCACACAACTGGATGCGCTGGCAGCACTTAATCAGGAACAACACAAACGCTTCGCCGATCCCGAAGTGCTGGCCAGAATTCGGCAGCATGAAATGGCC
Source organism: uncultured Planctomycetaceae bacterium (assembly GCA_937916515.1). Lineage (GTDB taxonomy): Bacteria > Planctomycetota > Planctomycetia > Planctomycetales > Planctomycetaceae > Fuerstiella. The sequence continues at coordinate 22,134 of CALFSX010000025.1, forward strand.
TACCGTATGCAGGCGTCGGTGCCGGAATTGATGGACCTGTCTTCTGAGTCCGACTCAACATTCGAACTCTACGGAGAAGACGCGAAGACTCCCGGCACGTTCGCCGCCTGCTGCCTGAATGCTCGCCGGTTAGCAGAACGAGGCGTCCGCAATATCCAGATTTTCCATCGAGGCTGGGACGCTCACGGCGGACTTCCGCGAGAACACGAATCGCAATGTCGTGATATCGATCAGGCCTGTGCAGCTCTCATCAAAGACCTGAAGCAACGAGGCATGTTGGAAGACACCTTGGTCGTCTGGGGCGGAGAATTTGGACGCACGTCATATTGCCAGGGAAACCTCACACGTGAAAACTACGGACGCGACCACCACCCAAGATGCTTCACCACCTGGATGGCCGGCGGCGGAGTCAAACCGGGCATCACTTATGGACGCAGTGACGACTACGGTTACAACATCGCTCACGAAGACGGAACGCCGATGAATCCTCAGCCCGACAAGAGCAAGTGGACTCCCGGCACAATGCACATTCACGACCTCAACGCCACGATTCTGCACTTGCTGGGCATCGACCATCGCAAACTGACATACCGCTATCAAGGCCGAGACTTCCGCCTGACCGACGTCCACGGTCACGTCATCGACGACCTTTTGGCGTAGACTCGGCCACCAACCCAACTGTGCGACCTTGACGAAAATCCAGAAAACAGCCTTCAGTGGGTGCCGCAACTGACCTACAGTTGCCACAGTTCAAAACTCGAACAAACACGCTCCTGCAGAACGGCTGTACCATGGCAGACTTCAAAGTTACTCAACTTGATCCGCAAACAGATTTCGACAACCTGAAATACTGGGACGTCGTCATCATCGGAGCCGGTCCGGGCGGCTTGGCGGCGAGTCTCACAACCGCTCATCGAGGCCTGACCACTCTGGTGATCGAAGCGAAATCTGAACCCGGTGGACAACCTCAGTTCCTTTACGCTGACAAAAAAATCGTCGACATCCCAGGTTTCCCGGACGGCATCACCGGACACGAACTTTCCGAACGTACATTCCGTCAGGCCACAGACGCTTTGGTGCAGTTTCGCTTTGAAGAAGAACTGGTCGAAATACACGACACTCAGGAAGCCGAAAAGGAAGAGTTACTGAAGAAGGTCGTCACGTCAAAGGGCGAGTATCTTTGTCGCAAAGTCATTCTGGCTTGCGGTCTGTTGCACTACCCACGAAAGCTGGCTGTGTTGGATGCTCTGGAATCCCGAAAGGTGTACTACAAAGTTCCTCGCGTCAACGACTATCACGGCGAACACGTGCTGATTGTCGGTGGAGGAGATTCTGCTCTGGATGCCGCCGTCATGGCATTGCAACGGAATGCAAAAGTCGATGTGATTATTCGTGAAGAATCGCCCGTCGGCAAAGCAGACACGGTTGGGCGAATTCAAGAACTCGGCGGCACAATTCGGACTGCCGCTGAAGTCACGGAGGCGAAATCGCAGGATGGGCAAATCGTCAGCACGCTTAGCGACGGAACCGTGCTGGCTTCAGAAGTGGCAATCGTGCAAATCGGTTTTCTGTCTGCAAAGGAGACGTTTGAACGGCTCGCGATTCGACTGAACGAAGACGGCAGCATTGCATCGACCCCTACTTTGAAACGTCTCGCCGAGGCATCTTTGCCGTTGGCGATGTGCATGGCGACATCAAACTTGTAACCGTAGCCTGGGCCGAAGGCATTCAAGCGGCGATTTACGCATTCAAGGAAATCACCAGCCCATACTGGCTTAACGAAAAGCGATTACAAGATTACAAACTGGTCATGATCGGCGAAAAAATGACGAAAGCAGCCTCAGAACACAGGGCAGGGCAGAAGTAACGTGCGAACGGCCATACGAATTTATCAGGACCCGTTGGACATTGTCTGGCTGAACGCTGCCACCGAAATGGGAATGAAGGTCGAACGAGACGCGGATGTGTTCGCATCGTGGGACGGCAGTGGCGTGTTGAAGATCGGCGTAGCGGAAACGCTGGACCCCGATGATTGCCTGGCGCAAATGATTTTCCATGAAGCGTGTCACGGACTTATCGAAGGCCCGGAAGCATTCGCCAAAGCCGACTGGGGACTGGAAATCGACAACCCAGCTCATCGAATTCGAGAGCACGCGTGCCTGAGATTGCAGGCAGCATTGGCAGGGAAATACGGTCTTCGTGAGTTTCTTGCGGCCACAACGAATTTTAGACGTTACTACGATCGACTACCGCAAGACCCGCTGGTCGACGACGGCGACCCAGCCGTTGCTGCGGCAGTTGCCGGGTTCGAACGAGCCACCTCCGGGCGGTGGTCAGTGCCGCTGGCAGCAGCCTTGAACGCAACATCGCTGATTGCCAATATCGTTCGCCCGCTATCATCGCCAGATTCTTTGTGGTCCGTGTTGAATGTGAATGACTAAACGTCACCATGTAAACGTCGGTTCCATTACTAACAGACCGCCGGCAGCGGCTGGAAACCGCAGTCGCAGAATAACGCTGCCCGATAAATCGCCCTTCCAGAAACACCGTACACTTGTCTCAGATAATCAACATCTTTGATTCCGTTGGAATCGAGCAATTGCGAAAAGAGCTTCGGCTTGATCCACAATTCGTTCGAAAACTGCGTAACGATCTGCTGAAGAAATTCGCGAACGACAACGACGCACTAGCCGCGTTTCCGGCGGGAGATCGCGTTCAGTGCCACGTGCTGAGTCTGTTCAAGCGAGTCGACTCGAACATTGATGGGGCCACCAAGCTGCTGTTCCGCACATCCGCTGGCATGCTGATTGAATCTGTCATTTTGCGAATCGCCACTGGTCGCACAACGTTGTGTGTTTCCAGCCAGGTTGGCTGTGCCGCTGCGTGCGATTTTTGTGCGACCGGCAAGATGGGTATCGCTCAGAACCTGACACCCGCAGAGATCCTGGATCAGGTCTTTCAGGCCGGACAGTTGCTCGCCGCTGAAAATCGCCGTCTGGATAACATCGTGTTCATGGGAATGGGCGAACCGTTTCACAACGAACAGAACCTGCATGAGACGCTACAAATCCTGACGGCGTCGCACATGTTCGACAGATCACCGTCGACGATCCTTGTCTCAACCGTTGGAGTTCACGATGCGATGCTGCGTTGCGCCGAACGGTTTCCACTAGTGAACCTTGCATTAAGCCTTCACAGCGTCGATCAAGAAACGCGTAAAACGATTATCCCGCTGGCTCGTAAGCACCCGCTTAATGAACTTCAAGAGACTCTTCGTCAGGTTAACAAACTTCAGCAACGCGAGGTCATGATTGAATACCTGATGCTGGCTGGCGTGAATGACTCATCCGACAATGCCTCACAACTTGCCGTGTGGCTTGACGGCATTCAGGCTCACGTCAACCTGATCCCGTACAACCCAATCGATGATGCGCCGCACCTGACGGGCACCGACCGAGACCAAATTTCAGCCTTCGCAGACATCTTGAAGAAGGCAGGACGCAAGACAACCGTTCGTTATTCGCTGGGCAATGATATCGCCGCCGCCTGCGGTCAACTGGTGCGGAAAGAAAACCGAGACAAAGCCATTCAGGATCACAAATTCAGTCGGCAATCGTGAATTCAGAACAGCGATCTACTGCAGTGTTTGCGACAGCAGGATCACCACGCTCAATTCAGTTTGCGGAAGCGTCTGGTAAATCGCCTCGCCGTCGATAACAATAGAGGCCCGCAAACTTCTCACCTCATAGTGCTCACTGCCGTGATCTCGCCACTAAAACATCACCAACTTTTGATCTACTCGCTGCGCATTGCTGCGTGCGTGTTTCTCGCCATTGGATCGGCTCATGCCGAAGACGACGTCGATGACCGCGATCTGACGGGCACGATCGACCAAATGCTGTCAGACAGTTGGACGGCAGCAGGCGTGACGCCAGCGGAAACATGTTCGGACAGCGTGTTTGTCCGCCGATCCTATCTGGATCTCGTCGGCAGAATTCCCACGGTTCAGGAAGCGGAAACATTTCTGCAGGATGGTCGTTCTGACAAACGGGCTCAACTTATACAAGTGCTGACCACCAGCGAAGACTACGCGCAACACTTCGCCGACATGTTCGACGCGTTGCTGATGGGGCGAACTTCTCAACGTAACTATGACGAGCGATCCAAGCACCAATGGCGTTCGTATCTGGAACGCGTCTTTCGTGAGAATCAATCATGGAACGACGTTGTTGCCGAAATCCTGCTGGCTCGCCCAGCGTCGAACGATGACCGAGGAGCCGTTTGGTTTCTGTTTGAGCGGAAGGAAAAGCATCAGGAAATTGCAGAAGCTGTGGCTCCGGCGTTCTTCGGCATTCGTATAGACTGTGCTCAATGTCACGATCACATGAGCGCTCATGAAATTGAGCAGGCTCACTATTGGGGGCTGGTGGCATTCTTTAATCGCAGCAAAAATGTTCACACAAAAAATGGGCCGCGAATAAGCGAAGACGCGATCGGTGGGTTCTCGGAATTTGCCAATCTGGAAGGCGACAGTTCGCCCAACCTGTTGACGTTTTTTAAATCCGTAACCATCGCAGAAGAACGCCCAGACAAGGATGCCAAACCGGAAGACAAAGATGATCTGTACGTTCCGGCCGGTCTGGATGGCGATCCCAGAGTGCCTCGATTCTCACGCCGCGAAAAGTTCGTTGACGAGATTGTTTCGGACCACCCACTGATTGCTCGAGCTTTCGTTAATCGTATTTGGGCCATGCTGATGGGGCGAGGCATCGTTCACCCGTTTGATGAGATGGACAGTGTTCATCCCCCGTCGCACCCTGAATTGCTCGATCTTCTTGCCGAAGACTTCCGTAAGTCAGACTACAACATTCGCCGCCTGGTTCAGACGATCGCTTCAACCAAAGCGTACCAACTTGGTTCGGTCAAACCTCAAGGCATCGATGATCCAGCCACGTTTGCGTGGTACCTGGAACGTCCACTCACCGCCGAACAAATCGGTCGGTCGATGCAACTTGGGGTACGAGGCAACTTCGATAACAACAGCCAGATCGTTCAACAGGTTCGTCAGAGTATCCGCGATGTAATGCCCAAAGAAAACGTCGCGACGGTTAAGGACGCGTTGTTCCTGACCAATAACGCCGCGGTCAACAATTTCATCAATGAAAGCAACGACAAGAACCACCTGACGCTTCGCACGCTTAATCTGGGATCACCACAACAGCAGGCTGAATTACTGTTCCAAACGATCTTCGGGAGGCAACCTGATTCTGAAGAGGTTGAAACTGTCGCCAGTTACCTCATGCAGAATCAAGCTTCACAAATGGACCGCATCAAACAAGTCATCTGGTCGCTGATAACCAGCGCAGAGTTTCGCTTTAATCACTAATTGAACAGCGCCAAGTCTCTATCAGCCGCAGGGCGTTAGTCTCGGTTTTTCCCCTGATTCGCAGAAACCGAGGCCAACGCCCTGCGGCTCATGTGGCTGAAAGAAAATCTGACATTTCATCAAACCTGGCGATGTCCAGCTAAGCACGATTTCAAAACGCAGACGTTCATTGACGGTGGCCAGTTCAGTACCAGCACAACGCATAATCACCTATGAAAACATCTCGTTCAAATACCGCAACTGATGGCTGTGGCAGCCCGGAACACGACGTTCATCGTCGTCTGTTTTTGCAGGGATATCTGGCGGCCGGAGCCGCTTCGATCGCCAGCTATAGCGGGCTGTTTTCCGTTCCGACAATCGCCGATGAAGTTAAACGCCACGGTAAGAAATGCATCCTGCTGTGGCTATGTGGCGCTCCCAGTCAGTTCGAAACCTGGGACCCAAAACCCGGCACACCCACCAGCGGTCCGTTTGGTGCCATCAGCACCAATTTGCCAGGAGTAAAGATCAGCCAGTTGATGCCGAAGTGCGCGACGATGATGGACAAACTTGCCGTCATCCGTTCCATGAAAACGGAACCCAGCGAACACTTCCAGGGGATCGATGTGTTAACTCGAGGCGATAAGCCTCGCCCGCCGTTTGTGCGGCCAATTCTTGGTTCGGTCATTGCAGAACAACTGGGGCAATTGGACAGCCCGGTCCCACAGTTTGTATTGCTTGACCCGTGCCCGGAAGGCAATGAATTCAAGGCATTCAAAGCCGGTAACTGGGCGGGTTGGTTGGGAGCAGAATACGGTCCCGTTCGAGCGGGCGGCGAGTATTCAATCCCCGATATCCTGCGTCCCGAAAACCTGACAGAGACTGATCATTCCGATCGCGAAGCATTGCGAAAATTCTTCAGCCGTAAGTTCCAGAACGAACAACGCAGCGAAGCCGCCGCTTCGTACAACGCAGCGTTTGAACGAGTGCGGGGGCTCATGAGTTGCGCACCATTGTTTGACCTCAAAAACCTGCCCGAAGACGATCGACAACGTTACGGGCTGGGTGCCTTCGCGCAACACGCACTGCAGGCCAGACACCTGATCGAAAACGGATCGACGTTTGTCATGGTTGCCAACGGCATGCCCTGGGACAACCATGTTTTCCAGCATGAAATGCACCAAATGCTTGTGCCGGAACTGGACAACGTGATCTACCAGTTGGTAACCGACCTGCATTTGCGAGGCATGCTGGATGACACTCTGGTGATTGCGATGGGCGAATTCGGAAGGACTCCGTGGCTGAACGAAGCTCGCGGACGAGATCACTACCCCAATGCATGGAGCATGGCAATGGCCGGAGCGGGCATCAAGGGTGGCACCGTATTCGGAGCAACAGACGAACACGGCATTGATGTTGCTGAGAATGAAGTCGACAACCGGCGATTATTTGCGACGATTTTTCGAGCTCTGGGAATTAGCCATCAGGAAGAATACGTTTTGCCGGGACTACCCACATTTCAACGAGTCGAAGGTGATACCAAGCCGATCAACGAAATTCTGGTATAGCCTTCAGTGGGCGTTCTCATCTCGGCCAATAGCCAGTCTGTCGTGCGCCGTTACAGTTCACTGCGTTTTCATTATCAGCTGGCCCAGTAACAATTTGTGACAATCATGAATCAACTGTCTCTCAATCTTGCAACTCATTTCAAGCTGCCGACCGGCATTCTGGGTGCCGCCGTGACCAACGATGGTACCTCACTGGCAGCCGCCTGCATGGATGGAGTCTATCTTGCCAATCTGAAAGACAAGTCGTTCGAGAAAATCAACGAACACTCCAGCTATGTAAGTTCGGCCGAATTCATCAATGACGAATCCACAATCGTCACAGCGGGATACGATGGTCGCCTGCAATGGTATGACCTCAGTTCCAAGTCAAGAACTCGCGAACTTCAGCTTCATGAGTTCTGGTCGTGGGACATGGCAGTTTCTCCTGACAGAAAGCTGATCGCGTCGGTCACTGGCCAGTATCTTGCGGGAGGCTACAAGTATGAACCGGCTGCAGAAACCGAACCATGCGTGCGAATTCTGTCTGCCGACATAGGGAAAATCCTGCTTAGTCTTCCACACGTGCCATCCGTGCAGGCTGTGGCATTCAGCCCCGACAATCAGTTTGTCGCCGCCGGAAATCTGATGGGGGAAGTTCGAATCTGGAATGTCAACACCGGTGAACTCGCAGCAAGCTGGACAACATCCGACTTCACAAGTTGGGGCATCATCAAAAGCCACAGCTATTTGGGCGGCATTTTCTCCATGGCGTTCACGCCCGATAGCACTCAGTTGTTGCTTGCCGGCATGGGGCCCATGAACGACCCGATGGCCGGCAATGGTCGTCAGCTATGGCAAAAATGGGCATGGCAGCAGACGCCACCTGCGAAGATCGACGAGACTCACAAAGACGAATCCGGCGAAGGTCTAATGGAAACGTTATCCGTTCATCCAGACGGAACCAGGTTTGTTATGGGTGGTCGACTTCGTGGCGGTGATTGGAACGTGGCCATGTTTGAACTCGAATCTGGAACCCGCATCGCTACACTGAAAACGGGTTATCGCGTCACGCAGGCAACATTCAGCACCGATGGCAGCAAGCTGATTCTGGTTGGCACTCAAGGACAGCCAAACAAGTCAAAAGAAGGCACGTATCCAAAGTTCGGAAGGATCGAAGTGTACGACCTGGCGTGACATCAGCAGGCTGCAGTGGCAGATTGAAATAAAAGCCAATCAATCGAAAACCGTGCCCGGCCCCGAAGATGCGGACTGTGTCACTTGCTGATCCGCAACCGTGGTCGTATTGTGAGCCGTTCAACCAGGAGCCGTTCAACAAGGCACCAACCTCATATCGGAAAGCTGTTCAATGAAGGCGTCATTGCTGCAACACGTGTGGATATTCATTCTCGCTACATCGTGCGTTCCATCTGCTTCTGCCGTAGAGCGAACGCCAAACGTTGTCATCATTTTCATGGACGACATGGGCTACGCAGATATCGGCCCGTTCGGCGCGGAAGGCTATGAAACCCCCAACCTGAACCGCATGGCTCAGGAAGGCCGCATTTTCACCGATTTCTATGTAACTCAGGCGGTGTGCTCTGCTTCCAGAGCCGGACTGCTGACCGGATGCTACAACGTTCGAGTCGGCATTGGTGGAGCTCTCGGCCCCAGCGCGACCGTTGGCATCAACGAAGATGAAGTAACGATCGGTGAAATCGCAAAGCAGAAAGGCTACGCCACCGCCTGTTATGGAAAATGGCACCTCGGCCACCATAAAAAATTTCTGCCCATGCAGCACGGTTTCGACGACTACTTCGGCCTGCCGTACAGCAACGACATGTGGCCGTACCACCCGGGTGTCCGCCACCTGGAAATGAGCGAACGCATCAAAAGATGGCCACACCTGCCGCTGATCGATAAGAATGAAGTTGTGAATGCTCAGGTGACACCGAAAGATCAGGAGCAGCTGACGACTCAATATACAGAGAAAGCCGTGCAGTTTATCACCGATCACAAGGACGAATCGTTTCTTGTGTATCTGCCCCACAGCATGGTTCATGTTCCGTTGTATGTTTCGGACAAGTTCAAGGGCAAAAGCCAGCGTGGCCTGTTTGGCGATGTAATGATGGAAGTCGACTGGTCAGTTGGACAGATTCTCGACACGCTTCGCAAACATAAACTTGACGATAACACGCTTGTCATCTTCACCTCAGATAACGGCCCATGGCTAAGCTACGGTGACCACGCTGGCAGTGCGGGCCCTCTTCGCGAAGGCAAAGGCACCATGTTTGATGGAGGCTGTCGAGAAAGCTGCGTTATGTGGTGGCCGGGCAAAATTCCAGCAGGAACTGAATGCCACGAACCAGCCATGACCATCGACATTCTGCCAACCATCGCTCATCTGATCGGAGCCGAACTTCCGTCACACAAGATCGATGGCAAGAACATCTGGCCATTAATCGCCGGTGTTGACGGCGCAACATCGCCGCAAGAGGCCTACTTTTTCTACTGGGGTAATGAACTTCACGCGATTCGCAGCGGAAAATGGAAGCTGCATTTTCCTCACAACTATCGAACGATGGCAGGAAAGCCGGGTGGCACCGATGGCAACCCAACAAACTACAGTCAGGGCGAAATCGGCCTGGCCTTGTTTGACCTGGAATCAGACGTGGGAGAAACAACGGACGTCGCCGCTCAGAACCCCGAAGTTGTATCCCGATTGTCCGCACTGGCAGACGAAATGAGAAATGACCTTGGAGACAAAAAACAGCAAGGTTCAGGTCGACGCCCCATCGGCAAGCTGTAGCTGCAAGCTGCTCACAAAGAATTAACCAGCCTTAAGAACTCACGATTTGCCCATCCAGGAATTAGATTTGGGAGCGATCCGCAGGTCCGGTTCCTACCGGACGAAAAGTGATTATTAACCGTCCCTAAGGAACCGGACCTACCCTCATAGTAAGCTGTGGCAGTCCACTCATCTCACATCAGACCAAGCGGGCACTTGCCATCAAGTGCCACGCCAGAATTTAACCTGTCCGCTTAACGCAGCCCGAAACTCACGCGGCGTCGCGTTTTTTAGCTCGAGTCAATTTTTGGCGAAGCCGCTGCATTCCTCGCAGCCATCGATCGTGATCGTCAGCTTTCATGGAAAAAAATTCGGCAACCTGTGGATGAGGCAGAATCAGAAACGACTTTTGCTTCATACCCTGAATAACAGATTCCGCAACCTCTTCCGGCGTAATGGCATGCAGGTGCAGATAACGATGAATCGGGTCATCGTCATCCAAAAAATCCGTTTGCACACCCAAAGGACAAACGCACGAAACATCGATGCCCTGGCGACCATAACACACCGACAACCATTCCGCCAAAGCCACATCGGCGTGCTTGGTGACGGAATATGAAGCAGATCCTATCTCCGTCAGCAGACCGGCTCCAGAAGCCGTATGAACAAGGTAACCAGATCCCTGCTTCAACATGTGCGGGACGACTGCTCTGGCAGCGAACATGCGAGACATAACGTTCACGTCCCACATACGTTGCCAGTCTTCGTTGGAACTTTCCAAGCCACCCTTCACGGTAATACCGGCGTTCGAACAGAAAACGTCGATGGCTCCACATTCTGCAACGGTGGATTCGACAAGTCGAACAACGTCCTGCTCAACGGCCACATCACAGGCAATCGCCAAGCCACCGATTTCGTTCGCAACTTTTTCGGCCGCAGAAAAATCAACGTCCGAAACGACAACTCTGGCAGCACCGGCAGCCGCAAAGCGACGGCACATTGCCGCACCAATTCCGTTGGCCCCACCCGTAACGACGACAATTTTATTGGACAAATCCATGCCAGCGATCTCCTGATATCCAAAACGAGGCTGTGCCTCACACCATTCGAGCTACCGCTCGGAAACGCTCGGAAACGCTCCGTTGTGGCTCTGAAAACTTGACTCAATGTGAACATGTTCGCTGCAACAAGAAGTCTGAACTCGCAATCCCTCATCGGCACGTGAAATAAAGCCACATGCCAACGACAGGCACTCGTTACAACTCAACACACCCGTAGGTTGCCGCAAAGTCGAACGGCCACCCGGAAAGCCGTGCGCGCGATTGAAAAGCCTGAATCTCCGTTACGCAGGTTCCCTGAAAACACGCGTAAAAAAGCCTACCCACCAGCGCGACGGTGAGTCACGGATGGCTTGGCGGTATTCACCTGAGCCTGCTTCACACCGGCAGTCAGCACTTTTTTCGCTCGAGGAACAGCCCCCGTAGAATCATCCTGCTTCTTAGCCACTTCACGACGCTTAGCCGTTTCCGCAAGCTTCTTCTGAGCAACCCTGCGTTCACGCTCTTTTTTCTTCTGATCTTTGTTCTTTGCCACGTCACGTCTTCCGAATTGCTGTCAAAACAATACACAATCTGCCGATTCTAGTGGAATCCACCAACCAATGCGACTCATCCGCGCCCAACGCACAAAACAGGTACGCAAACAATTCAGGCATCAAGAATAAACATCCAGAACTCATCCCCCAAAACAGCCAGACTCATCAGTAACAAACTCCGACAGACTGTTACCACAAGCAATCAAAGCAAGGAATTGATTGGCGTCTTCCATATTCGCACAGTCCATGCATCCAGCCACAGGTCTGAACGAAACACGCCAACACTTCGATTCAGCAGAACTTCTGGAATCAGCGACTCCGACTGAACGGGCTCCACCAGCCAGACCTTGTCGTTTGCCGGTGAATCGGATGCCGGTGGATGCCACCAATCGGCATCCGAAATCAGATGAACGGCGGCTGCCGCATCGCGATTTTTCCCCGTCCACAGTTTCACTCGTTCTGCAGGCCATTGCAGTTGGCGACCGTAGTACTTCATCACAATGAAGTCGATTGGCGAAGTCACAACCACGGGAACCCTGGCTGATGCGGCATCCGAATTAATCAGCATAGCAGCACCGCGATTTGCCTGCCGCTTCGGGATGTCTCTCCACTGCCAGAACAACAGCGAACCGCAAAACATCGTCAACAATGTGATCGAAGCCAACATTCGTCGCGCATGGATTCGCGTGGATAGGTTCCAAACACAAAACGCGACACACAGCAAAATCGAAACATGAGCGAAGCGAAAATAGCGAGCTTCCCACAGCGGAGTTTTCAACGACACCAGCCCAACCACAACCATCGGAACCAACGACTGCAATACCAGCAACCGAATTTTGGGGCCACCCATCGTCCAGACAAAACAAAAGACAAACACCAACGAAAGCAGGACAGGAACCCCAAACTCTCGGAACTCCCACCATCGACCTGGAGGAGGTGATGCAAAGAACTCCAAACAAGTTCTGGGCAGCGTCCATGCATCCATTGCAGGAATCCAAAACCCCTGCTGAATGCGATGAAATTGTTTCCACCACAGCAACAAGGCTGGCATCCATCCCAGAGTGACCGCCCCAACAGAAAGCTTCCAGTACATCCAACGACGTTGTGGTTGATTCACTGAACGGTCGGTCACAGGCACACTACAAAGGTGCCATGCCAACCACAAAGCCTGCACCAAAGCGGTCAGTGCCAGCAAGTGGTGAGTATATAGCGATGCCAGAGTCACAATGGTGAGCAACATCCAATGGCGAAGGCAATCAGGATTGCTTCGTACGTGCAGCGCTAATCCAGTGGACAGGATTGTCAAGAAGGTCCCGAGCGAATACATGCGAGCCTCAACCGACGCATGAACCTGAAATGCGTTCAGTCCACACACTGCAGCGCAGAACAAACCGAACCACTTCGTCTGCGACGTCGTGCCCTCGACGTCACTTGTTTCCCGCTCGCCGCGAGGTCGATTCGCAACACTGCTGTGCAACACAAGCCAACCAAGCCAGCCGCTTCCGATCGCAGTACACATTCCCAGCAATACAGACAGGCTTCGCAAGGCGGTGGGGGAATCTCCAAATACCGACATCCAGATTCGCAACACGGGATAGTATAGAGGCACATGAGTGCTTTGGGTGAGACTGTGCGTCAGATCCGCCAACGGCATGTTAGCGGTTAACCAGCTGGATGCTTCGTCAAACCAAATGGATCGAGCATCAATGTTCACCAGTCGCAATGCCAGACTAACCGTGAATACGCCCAAGCAAGCCAATCGGAAACCAGTTTGTTTGCTGCGCATCGTCACAAATCCGCCAGATTCAAGAAGTGTACTTGCGCATCGTCTGCTGTTTGTGCTCTTAACAAAAGCCTGCCTCACAAAGTTCCTGCACAATTGAATAGATACGGATCGCGGTGAGAAATGAGGCATCGGCAAGCGGACGAGACGTCCGCGCTCCGGGAACGCGGGCGTCCCGCTTGCCTTTCCGCTCACTGGCCGATACCGGCTTTCCGACCGAACGAAGTATACATTCGAGCTGTCGCCTGGAGGTCGTGAATTGCTGTGAGCATATTGGGAGGGTGGCCACCCTTTCGGGCTTCACCCTGTTGAACGGGGTTCTTCAGCCACCGGCTTTAGCCGGTGGAACCAAGCGCAGTAAACAACACAAGCCGGCTTTAGCCGGACTTCTCGTCATGGTTTTAACCAGGAACCGCAACGGCTGAAGCCATGAATGAAGTCCGGCTAAAGCCGGCTTGTGGCCTCGAACTCGGAACCTATCCACCGGCTAAAGCCGGTGGCTGAATTCGAAGCACATCATTTCTCGCCGCGCAAGGTATAATCGTAGACATACCAATAACGCTTCGCCCCGAATGAACCTACTTTTAACATTCCCACGGCTGCTTACCAGCTTTTCGTAGAGCCAGTGGCCGGCCACATCACCCGCTTCCTAACCGTCATTCCCGCGCAGGCGGGAATGACGAAGGTGTCAATGCCTGTGGATCGCCCGCGTTCACGGCGTCGCGTCTTTGTGGGTGGATCGTTTAACACGCGGTTCAACTGAACTCGCGTAGCCCGTCGGGCTTACGGTTAAACGACATCAAGACCTGGCGCTGTCCAGCTAAACACCTCTTCACCAAGGAGTTACGCTCAACCACCCTGACACAACATCCCCCAGACTCCGTAGCGGCGTACGTACGGGAATCCCCGGGTGTTTTCGAATTCTTTATATTTTCACCAAAAGCATGTTGCCAAAACAATACGCTGCGGGTATTCATACCCAATACCCAATACCCAATACCCAATACCCAATACCCAATACCCAATACCC
>CALFSX010000026.1 GCA_937916515.1 uncultured Planctomycetaceae bacterium
ATTTCAGACGCCATTGGCAACAACAAAGAATGGCTTCCCGGACACGCTGCTAGCTGTGGCAACCAGTGACGAACGTAGCTGCCGTCCCGGTCGTAGTCCTGAGACTGCTTGATGGTGTTGAACCAACGAAAGCCGCGGGCGTCGTTTCCAACACCGGCGTTGTAGTTCCAGTTGCCGTAGTTGCTGCATGGGTCGTAATCAATGAGTCGCGATTCAAACCATTCGGCCCCCATCCGCCAATCGATGCCGAGATTCCTGGTCAGAAAGCTAGCGACGTTTTGGCGGCCACGATTCGACATCCAACCGGTGAGCTGCAGTTCACGCATGTTGGCATCGATCAGTGGATACCCTGTCGTACCACTCGTCCAACGTGCAAAGAGCTCGCTGTCCCGAGACCACGGCAGTTCGGTTCCGCGGAGCCCGCCAACTCGAAACAGATTCGCTCCGTGTTTTTCTGCCATCAAAGCAAAGTAGTCTCGCCACAGGAGTTCAAAGATCAGCCAGTACGTCGAATCGTTACGAATGCGTTGTTCTTCGTACCGTTTCACCTCCGAATAAATCTGTCGGGCAGACACGCAACCAAGAGCCAGCCACGGCGAAAACTTAGACGAATAATCTGGTCCCAGCATGCCGTTGCGAGTTTCTTTGTAGCGTCGCAGGTGGTCACGATCCCAAACGTATTCCTGCACACGATTGAGCGCTTCGGACTCGCCGCCGATGAAGTTCAACACGGCTCGCGAGTCGGCCGAAATCGTTTCATACTGAAGCAAGTCGATGTCTTTCACCGACAGAGTTTGCCTGGGGGGGTGGCATCCTGATCGCTGTCCCAATTCTGCTAACACATCCACAGGCACGGGCAATGGTTCACGAACGTCCGTCGTCCTTTCTACCTTGCAACGGAACTGAGTGAAGACTTCCGGGGCTTCGTGTGGCTCAAACGGCAGATCTTCGAAATTCAGCATTGTGTTGGGGGACGACACCTCCACACGACATGAAATTGCTTCGACTGCCGAACGCACCAGTGTTTCGACGTCAGATTCTTCTGTTCCGATTTCGTGATGAAAATAGACACTGCTGTTCGGCGCGTCGTGACACAGTTGAGGCAAAATCACTTCCGGATATCCAACGTGCAACTGCAGAGTCAGCCCAAATGCTGCGACGCGGTGTTGAAGACTCTCCACCGATTCCGCCAGAAAGCGTCGTCGGATGGGACTGACGCGTTCGAAACCAAAACGTGTCTGACCGAAGTGTCGTGGGTCGACGACGTAAACCAGCAGTAGCTCCTCACTACGTTCAGCCGCTGCGTCGATCGCCCTGCAGAGTGGCCGATGATCATGGAGTCGCAGATCTTTACGAAACCAGACGACGTGTTTTGGCATTGGATTTTTCATACGCTCGTTGAACAGACCCTGACCCGACCATGTCGGGACCATGTCGACACAGTTACGGTGCAGCTTCGGAGGCGGGTATTTGTGGCAACCCTGCAGCTTGCACTTGTGGTTCAGATTGATGAACGTCGGCCAGTGTGACTCCCAGAAACAGTACAACAACGCCAACGGAGAAGAGCAGGAGAAGTGAGTTGGTTGGCTTGTCGTACCGCAGATGCATGAAGTACGCCGCGACCAGAAACGCTTTGACTCCAGCAATTCCAAGCGCGATCCAAACATCGAATCGGCCGACGGGCCATGTCGACGCGGACACTGTCAGCGCGGTTAGTCCGAGCAATGCGACAAAGATCGAAATCAATTGTTGTGGCGAACTGACGTGCGAATGAATCTGTTCGTCCGCTGGCAGTGATGAGTTGTTCATGCGTATCTGCCTGTCATCCAATCAGGTATAGCAGCGGAAACAGAAAGATCCAAACCAAGTCGACCAGGTGCCAGTACAGGCCAACCGTGTCAACGGGCGTGAAATAATTTGGCCCAAAGTCGCCTCGCAAAGATCGCATCAGCACCCAGCCGATCGCAGCGATTCCAGCAACGATATGAATGGCGTGCAGCCCGGTCATCGCAAAATAAATACTAAAAAAAGTGCCAGCTCGATCAAAACCACCCACGCTCGCAGCGTCTCCGGAAGAATACTGCGAGGCCCACAAATGACCTTCGTGCCACTTGTGTGAGTACTCGACACCTTTGATACCAAGAAACACGATCGCGGCAAAGATGGTCAGGCTCAGGCAGATAACCAATCCCCGTTGCTGCCCCAACTGGCTGCATCGAACGGCCCACGCCATTGTCAAACTGCTAAACAACAGGATGACGGTGTTGATTGCTCCCAAACGCGTGTCCAGCAACTGAGCCGAATTCATAAAGACCTCCGGATGCAGCGTGCGGAACACAGCGTACGCGACAAACAACCCGCCAAAGAACAGCACTTCGGTGACCAAAAACAGCCACATCCCCAATTTGCTGGCGGCGTACTGTTGTTCGGCGGTTTCGAAATGATGAGCTCGAAAACGCGACGGTGCTTGAGTGGCTGATGAGGCTTCGGCAATCATGCTTTGACCTCCGAAGGCTTTTGTGAAGAAGTTATCCCAGCCGGTCTGCGTTCGTAGTTGCCTGATGTTTCGTTCAGCACGAATCCTTCCAGATCGTACGGATCAGTGACCTTGGGCGTATCTTCGAAGTTGTGGACTGGAGGCGGAGATGTCGTTTCCCATTCCATTGTTGCCACGCCCCATGGGTTCGGCGGGGCCTTCCGGCCACGAAACAGCGAATGCACCAGCACCGCAGCACAGATTACTAAACCGACGCCCAACACGAACGCTCCCAGAGTCGACACAACATGCAGCCCCTGAAATTCCGGCTTATAGTTGTAGTAGCGACGGGCCATACCTTTGGTGCCCAGCAGGAACTGAGGAAAGAACGTCCAGTTGAAGCCGACAAAGATGCCGAGACACGACATTCGTCCCCAGAACTCGTTGTACATTTTGCCAAACATTTTCGGCCACCAGTAGAACAATCCACCAATAAACGCCATCAGTGTTCCGCCCATCATCACATAGTGAAAATGAGCCACGACGAAATAGGTGTCATGCAAATGAACGTCGGTGGCGAGAGCTCCCAGAAACAGGCCGGTGAGTCCTCCGAAGGCAAACAGCACGATGAATGACAACGCAAAGCACATCGGTGTTGTTAGCGAGATGGAGCCTTTATACAGCGTCGCCAGCCAGTTGAAAATTTTGATACCGGACGGAATCGAAACACTGAATGTTAACGCACTGAAGATCACGGCCGCCATGGCTGATTCGCTCGTGAACATATGGTGTCCCCAGACGAGGAACCCCAGCAGAGCAATGGCGACGCTGCTGTAGCAAAGAAAGCGATAGCCGAAAATTCGCGTCCGGCTGAACGTGGAAATTAATTCGCTGATGATTCCCATCGCCGGCAGAATCATAATGTACACGGCGGGGTGCGAATAGAACCAGAAGAAGTGCTGGTACAAAACAGGGTCGCCGCCTAAAGCCGGGTCGAAAATTCCGATGCCCGCGACGCGTTCCGCAATCAGCAACATTAACGTGATGCCGAGCACTGGCGTTGCCAGCACCTGAATGATGGCGGTTGCGTACAGCGACCACAGAAACAAAGGCATGCGAAACCAAGTCATGCCTTTCGGACGCATCGTATGCACAGTGGCGATAAAATTGATGCCCGTAAAGATAGAACTGAAGCCGAGAATGAAGACTCCCATGGTCGCACTAATCACGCTGGAATTCGTTGTTGTGCTGTACGGCGTGTAGAAAGTCCAGCCCGTATCAAGCCCGTTCAATCCCATCGCAGCCACCAGAAAAACGGCTCCGAAGACCCACAGATAGAGACTGGCGAGGTTCATCCGAGGAAACGCAACATCTTTCGCTCCGATCATCAGTGGCAACACGAAATTTCCCAGGGCGGCAGGGATGCTGGGAATGATGAACAGAAAAGTCATGATCGCGCCGTGCAGCGTGAACATGTGATTGTAGGTGTCGGCATCCATGATCGTGGGGCCCGGCGTCAACAATTCGGTCCGCACCAGCAGCGCCATCACACCGCCCATCAGAAACGATGTCAGGATGCCGATCAGGTACATCACACCGATACGTTTGTGATCGAGTGTGAACAACCACGAGCGGATACCGCGTTCGGCCGTCAGATAGCTCAGGGGCTGCTCTGTTGTCGATCGAGGGCTGATGAATTGCGGCAGCCGATGTTTAGGTTCGGTAGTAGTCGACATTTTTGGGTTCTCTGCCGATCGTACTCGGCAAGGTAATGATGGAGGTTTTGGTGTCTACGGCGTCCGGTCGCTGGAGCTGACGTGAAACGCGTCCGCGACAGCGCGCCACCGGTGGACGCTGGGTCGAGGTCACTCCTTCAGAGTCTTGATGTACTCAATAATCGCAGCGATCTCTTCATCCTTGAGCTGCCCCTGATAGGTGGGCATCACCTTTCGATATCCGGCTCGTGCTTTCGCCTGTGGCTCCAATATCGATTCGCGGATGTAGTTTCCGTCGACGCTGATTGCTTCGCCTGTGTCCAGAACTGCCTGCTGGCCGAACAACTTGTAGAAGCTGGGGCCGACCATCTGACTGCCGTCGACGGAATGGCACTGCGCACAACCTCGCCGCTTGTACAAAGCTTTTCCCGCGTCCGCAGGAGACATTGTTTCCAGAAAGTTCGACGCCTTTTCCAGCCATGCTTCGAACTCGCCCGATGGATGAACGACGACATCGCTGTACATATCTGAATGTTTGGTTCCGCAATACTCCGCACAGAACAGGTCGAACGTTCCGGTCTGCGTCGCCTCGAATGCCAACGTTGTGTAGCGACCGGGAATGACATCTCGTTTCACGCGAAAAGCGGGAATGAACACACTGTGGATCACGTCATCCGACGACATGGTGAGTTTGATGGGCTGGTCGACAGGAATGTGGAGAGCGTCATCGATGTATCCATTGGGATATTGAAAACTCCAGACCCACTTTTTCCCGACCACGTGAATTTCGTAGGCATCGTCCACTTCCGCTGCCATACCCATGAATGTTCCAAAGCCAGCCACAAAGATCACGATCAATAACATGAATGGAATGACGCTCCACGCGATTTCCAAAACGGTGCTGTGGTGAATTTCACGCTGCGCCGGAACGCCAGGCTGACGACGATAGCGAACGACAAACCAAACGAGAGCTCCGACGATTCCAATGAAGAAGATCATCGAGATCCACAGGATTAAGCTGAACACTCCGTCGACTTCGCCCGCCACAGTCGAACTCTGACTCGGCAGCCACACGCTGCCGGTCGATTCTGCAAAGATGAGATATTGGTTGAGCGTATTCATCGTTTCTTGATTGCAGTCCGCACGGAATCCTGCTGGTTATAGACACGGTCTATTGAGTGACCGGTCTTCCCGACGCGAATCGGTAGCGAAAGATTAAAGTCGTCAGCACAACGATCGTGGTGATTGCGCCGAATCGCATGAGTGTCCAGGCGGCCGGTGCATATTTGCCGGTTGAACTGTCGTAGCGAAAGCAAAACAGCAACAGCTGATCCAGCGGTGAACCGATCTTTCCGGCGGACGCTTCGGCTATCGACAGCCGCACAGTTTCCGGATCGAACTGTACTCCGTATAGATACCGCGAAATCACACCGTCCGGCATGCACACGATAGCGGCCGCGGTGTGCGAGAACTCACGCTGCTTCGGCAGAAATTTGTAGCGAAAGCCGGCGGCATCAGTGGCCGCAGCGATCGATGTTGGCGATCCCGTCAGAAACGTCCAGCCGCTCGCTGAGTCGGCTCGACCATACGCCGTGACATGGTTTTGCTTCGAAATCGCCGCTTGCTGAGTTGTTTCGAGCGGGTCGATACTGATCGAAACGACCTGAAATTCCTTCCCGGCCGTCCACTGCAGTTGTCGCAATGCTTCCACCAGGCCGTTCAGTTGAAGTTTGCACAGCAGCGGGCAGCTGGCGTAGTTGAATGTCAGAATGACGGGCCGATCACTGGCGAATAACTGTCCCAGGCGAACTGCCGTCCCCCCGGAATCTGTAAACATTGCCTCGAGCGGAAGCTTCTTTCCAGATCGATCGTCAATGCCCACATCTTTGATGCCGAGCGGCGTGTTTCGCAGCATCTGCGCGTTCGCGTCATGTAATGAAAGACAACACATCGCGAGGACAATACATGTTAATCGACTCATGATGAGGGCTCCCGCCTGACTTCCGTGTCGGCTTTCTCGTCAGCTTCCGTTTCGCCAGCGAGTTCCCGAGCCGTCAGTTCAATCGCGAGATCGATGGGAATGGCGACGACGTCATTTTGTCGGTCGAGCCATCCATAGCTATTAATCTTCGACCGTTGTTCCGCCATTAACGAAGCCGAAGAGGCGGCGGTTGATGTGCCTGATTCTTTCTGCTCAGCGGCTTGAAAATTGAGATACAAAACTTGAAGTGCGACGATCATCGCAAACGTACCGATCGCCGCGACCAGTCCGGCGGTGACCAGGGCCGGGGTATCAAGTCCGTCGGTTGGTTCGTGTGAATTCATGTTGTATTGCCTGCTTGACGTTATCTGAATGCCATCGCCTTGCTTCGGTGTAAACTCATGCAGCCTTTTGATCTAACCGTTAGGCAACGTGATGGCTAACGGCTTCCGGAAGTCTTGGATCGGCAGCCGGAATGAGTTTCTCGCCCTTGGCAAACCAACCTGCCACGACCGCTGTGAAGCTGACGGCGAACATGGCGCCGAGTATTTCCATGGAACCTAAAATCGGCGACTCGTTGAACTGGGGATAAACCAGCCAATACAAGTCCAGCCAGTGCATTATCAAGAGAAGCGACGACACCGCGATCACAACGTTGGTGTTACGTTTCGCTACACGCGGCATGAGAACCACGAAAGGAACAAAGAAATGGCCGAACATCAGCACCATCGTGACTGCATCCCAGCCGTGTGCCTGACGGTGCTTGAGCCAGATGGTTTCCTCAGGAATGTTCGCGTACCAGATCAGCAGGTACTGTGAGAACGCGATGTATGCCCAAAAGCAGTTAAAGCCGTACATCATCTTGGTGATGTCGTGAAGATGCTCTGCGGTGACAAGACTTTGATACCGCCCCGACTTCACCCAGACTGCTGCAACAATCGAGAGTACTGCGAGTGCTGCCGTCATACCTCCCGAGAACACATAGATTCCGTAAATGGTGCTGAACCAGTGAGGATCCAGTGACATCAGCCAGTCAAAAGAGGCAAATGTCGTCGTGAGCGCCAAGAAGATCAAAATCGGAGCGCTGCGACGTTCCATCTTCAGCGTGAGACTCTTGTCGCCGGTGCGATCCTGGCGCTGAGAAGTTTTCAACATCCACACGCCTGCAGAGACCCATACCATTGCATACACGAGAAAACGAATCGAGAAGAAGGGAGCGTTCAGGAAAGCGTGTTTGCCTTCAAGAATTTCGTCGCCAGCAACGTAGCTCGGGTCATTCCAGGAAAACAGATTGCCATGTCCGCTGAGCAGGGCAATTAACACCGGAATCAAAAGAATCACCGGCCCCACGATGCTGGCTCCGGTTACCTCCGCTACTCGCCGCAAAGTGACGCTCCAGCCCGACCGTGTGATGTGCTGAATACCCACGAAGAACATCGCACCGAGGCATATACTTAAGACGAACCAGACGTTCAGAAGCCAAGCGAACCCCAGTTGCCTGCCGCCGTCGTTAAGTCCAATCCCGACTGCCAGCATCCCTACAAATGTGGCCGCGACCATCGTAAACAGGACCAAATAGAGGTTCGTTCGTTCACTGCTTTTGACGTGAGACGCCGCTTTATCAGATTTTGCTGTCAGATTTGTTGTTGGTGCCGACATGTTTAGATCATTTTCTGTTGCCTGGCTTTTCGCCTGGACTTCGAGAGAATCAACGGCTCAGAAAGAACCAGCCGCGGTAAATTAAGCCAGCGATATATCAGTTCAGTTCACGCATGTTGGGCAGCACATCGGCTGGCACTTCGTCGGCTGTTGCCGTTCTGGTTTTTTGCAAAGCTCGCAGATACGAAATAATGGCCCAGCGATCGCGGACCGGAATCTGTGACGCATAGCCCGGCATCTTCCGAACGCCGTTAGCAATCGTGTTGTACAACTGCCCGACCGGTTGTTCCCGAATGGGTTCTGCATGCAGAGATGTCGGCTTCACCCACGTTCCCTGTTCCAGTTCCAACGCTCGCAATGTTACAAGTCCGTCGCCATCGCCTCCGATACCGTGGCAGGTCGCACAGAAGATTTCATATCGCTGCTGGCCGCGACGAATCAAACTCTCATCGACTGGCACGGGGAACTCCGTCACCCACTTTGGCACGTTTTTGGGTTGCTCGTCTTTTATCGAGGCGACACCATTGGCTGTTAGCGTGCCGGTCAAAAACGTGACATTGCCTTCGCTGTCGCCTGACACACTTCCAGCCGCTTCCTGTTCCTGAATCCCGCGATAAAACGCCGAGTCATCGCGAAGATCACCTTGAGCGATCGTGCCAGCCATCTGTGGTCTCATCGATCGCCCGTCCGCGAACAGCGAGTTCGTGGTCTGAGCCTTGAACTTCGGCTGATGATCCATGTCAGAAATGAACGACAGCCGAGGCAGGGTGGAGGTTGTCGATCGTGCTTTGGCAATCAGAACCGGTGGAATCAGAGCCAGTACGCTCAGGACGATCGCAACCAGCACGAACGGTCGCGGCAGCTTGGATTCACGCGAGTCGATCACGGGGACCGATTCGATGCGAACACTTCTGGCATCCTGCAACAGCGTTTTCGTTTTCTCTGTTTGGAACTTTGCATCCGCTTCGTCGACGCAGATGAAAAACCGATCGTTGGTGGCACGAGCGAACGCTGGAATTCGAAAGAGTCGATTCGCGGGTCGCGGCAATCCGCCCAGAGCGATCGCGCCACCGAACACTGCGAAGGCGGCCAATAGAATGGCAAGTTCAAACGCGACCGGTAGACTCGGCAGGAACGAGAACATTGGTTTGCCGCTAATGATGAACGGATAGTCGACCGCATTCATCCACCAGGCCATCCACAGCCCGCCGGTTAGGCCAATGATCGCTCCGGCCAGAGCTCCCCACGGCAACAGCGAGCCCTTTGCGTTCAGAACTTTGTCAATACCGTGAATCGGATGCGGCGAATACACCTCCAGATTTTGGTAACCCTGTCGTCGCAGCAACTTCGCAGCGGAAACCACGTCAGCGGCCGAACGAAATTCAGCAAGCAGGCCACCGACTTCGATTTCGGATTCTGCAGGAGCAACGGGTTGTGTAGGTGTGATTGTGGACATGATGTCTTTAGGCAGTTAACGAAATGTTGGAACCAATTTTTGCAATTTGGCAAAACTGTGACGGTCAACTCGGTGGGGACCACCAAGCTAATTCGGGAGTACGAACGCACCATTCAGTGAACCGCTTCAGTGTCCTCCACTTTCAGGCAACACCGACTTCACTTCGGCCATGGCAACCATGGGCAGAAACCGGCAGAACAGCAGGAACAGCGTGAAGAACAAGCCAAAGCTTCCGACGAACATCAGTACGTCAATCAAAGACGGTGTGAAATAGCCCCACGACGAAGGCAGGAAATCACGGCTTAACGACGTGACGGTGATGACAAACCTTTCGAACCACATGCCCACGTTGACCAGCACGCAAATGACGACCATCGCCCATGGAGTCGTGCGAACAGCTTTGAACCAAAACAACTGAGGAGCCAGCACATTGCAGCTGACCATCGTCCAATAGGCCCAAGCGTAAGGTCCGAGAGCTCGGTTGATGAACGCGAACTGTTCGTACTTGTTCCCTCCGTACCAGGCGATGAAGAATTCTGTGGCGTACGCGTATCCGACCATCATGCCGGTCGCCAACACAATTTTACAAATGTTTTCAAGATGCCTTAGCGTCACCAGATTCTTCAGTCCGAAGAATTGCCGAGCAGGAACCATGAGCGTGATGACCATTGCGAAACCACTGAACACTGCTCCCGCCACGAAGTACGGCGGAAAAATCGTGGTGTGCCAACCGGGAACCTGCGACACCGCAAAGTCGAAACTTACAATGGTGTGGACACTCAACACCAGCGGCGTTGCCAGAGCCGCCAGCAGAAGGTAAGCCTTCTCAAACAGTCGCCATTGTTTTGACGAACCTGTCCAGCCCAGCGACGCAATTCCATAGGCGATCTTTCGAATTCGCGTTGTGGCCCGATCACGCAGCGTTGCTAAATCCGGAAGCATTCCAAGATACCAAAACATCGCAGAAACAGTTGCGTACGCCGTAACGGCGAAAACGTCCCAAAGCAGCGGGCTGCGAAAGTTTGGCCACATCGCCAGTGAGTTCGGCAGCGGTGCCAGCCAGTACACAAACCACACGCGACCGATGTGGATCGCTGGGAAAATACCGGCACACATGACCGCAAAAATCGTCATCGCCTCAGCAAAGCGATTGATACTCGTACGCCAATCCTGGCGGAACAGGAACAGAATCGCGGAAATGAGAGTCCCGGCATGCCCGATCCCCACCCAAAACACGAAGTTGACAATCGGCCAGCCCCAGGCAACCGGCGAGTTATTTCCCCAGACACCAATACCCGTTGCAATGAGGTATCCAATCAGAGCAAACAGCATCACGGTCAGGCTGGTCGAAATGGCGAACGCAATTTTCCACGCTCGAGGTGCATGCTGACGCTCGGCCAGAGACGCGACTTGTTCGGTGATTGAACTTAGCGAGTTCTCTCCGCCCATGAGCGGTGGACGGACCGCTGGATCGATCACAGTGTTGTCAAATTCGTTAAGAGTGGCGGTTGCCATAACGTTAATTTTCAAAGTGTGGTGCTGCTGTTATCTAACGTGGCACGGCGGTCTCCGCCGTGATGTTTTGCTCGATGGGTCTTGCCGTGATGGCCTACTCGGTGGGGACCACCGAGCTACATTCAGGATCAAACGCCCTCTTCTGCCAGCCACGGATGCGGATTTCGGATTCGAGCCAAATACTTCGTCCGCGGTTTCGTGTTGAGTTCAGACAGCATGCCGTAAGAACGATCGTCGTCATGAGCTTTCGCCACGGCGCTGTTCTTGTCGTTCAGGTCTCCGAAGACGATCGCCTTCGCGGGGCATGCCTGCTGGCAGGCCGTTACAATTTCTCCATCTTCAATTGATCGTCGGTTGTTTTTTGCGTCGATCTTGGTGTCCTGAATTCTCTGCACGCAGTAGGTACACTTTTCCATCACTCCACGACTGCGAACGGTCACGTCCGGATTCAGAATCATCTTCTGCAAAGCGTTTTCCGGCTTCGCAAGCGACGCGTTGTAGTCGAAGAAATTGAACCGTCGGACTTTGTAAGGACAGTTATTAGCGCAATAACGCGTGCCGACGCAGCGGTTGTAGACCATGTCGTTCAGGCCTTCGTCGCTGTGAACAGTTGCGGCGACCGGGCAGACCTGTTCACACGGAGCATTCTCACAGTGATGACAGGCGACTGGCTGATGTGCGACTTCAGGATCTTCCGGGTCGCCCGCAAAATAACGATCGATCCGTAGCCAGCTCATTTCCCGTCCGGCAAGCACCTGATCCTGTCCAACGATTGGCACGTTGTTTTCTGATTGGCACGCAACCGTGCAGGCGTTGCAGCCAATGCAGCGGTTCAGGTCAATCGCCATGCCCCACGCGTGGCCATCGTACTGCTGTTCTTCCCATGGAGATTCCAACGGTGGATGATGAGGCCCTCGGTGTGCGGCAAAATCGGGATGCTCTTCGTATTCCTTCAACGTCCCCGTGCGAACAAGTTCGCCCAGACGATTGCCGATAGCTTCGAAGCCTACAGCATCGATGGCAAAGTGGTCCTGAGTTGTCGCGAGCTTGTGCTGTTTGCCCGTCGGCGTGATGGTCACAGCTTCGCGAATAATTCCGGTTTCGTCTTGCAGCAGAGGCGAAACGTCCACGCCAACAGGGTTCACGTCATCTGCAACGCTGCCTCCAACGTGTCCCGCGGAGGTGCGACCGTATCCCAAAGCTAGCTGTACGGAATTCAAAGCGATCCCGGGAAGCACGAACACCGGCAACGAAACGGTGGTTTGGTTGACCGAGATCTGCACAACGTCTTCATGACTGACGCCCAGTCTTTTCGCGGTCGACGGCCCCATAATCGCGGCGTTGTCCCACGTGAGCTTCGTCATCGGGTCCGGAACTTCCTGCAGCCACCCATTGTTGGAAAATCTTCCATCGTGCACCGATGCATCAGTATTGATCACCAGTTCGATCTCGTTTGCGGACAGCGATTGCTCAGTTTTAGTGAGTTTCCCGACAGGCAGTCGCTCATCCAGATCCGATTCAAGCGTAACGTCTCGAGCCGCGAAGTCAGATTCTTCGACAAAGCCATCATGAACAGCCTTCCGCCATTCTGACTCAGACTTTAAACGAACGGCTTCGCGTGGCGGCTTCATCGTTTCTGATGACCACGACAGAAATGCACGCCGGACGAGCTGCTCACTCGAAGTCAGCCCGGTCCTTGTGAATAGAGAAAGCAATTCCGTTGTTGTCCGACCACCAAACAGTGGAGCAATCAAAGGCTGAGCGATCGTTGCAGTTCCGTCCCACGTCCGGCAATCGCCCCACGCTTCCAGAAAGTGAGCGGCCGGGACATGCCACTGGCAGCACTTGCTGGTTTCGTCCCTGTAGACGCCAGCGTGCACGGAAAACGCGATCTGCTTAAGTGCCGTCGCGAATCGCTGCGACAGCGGACTTCCGTACGCTGGATTTGATTCCAGCACGACAAGGGTTTCGATCTGTCCCGCTTCCATTTGCTGCACGAGATCAGGAAATGCAGTCACGGCGATGTCGGAATCAATCGGATCAATCGTATGAGTCACCGTCGCCCCGACGTTGCCCAGCATCGCGTTCAGTCGCTGAATCCGAGCGTGGACTTCGGCAGGCTGATTCGGCCCCACCATCAGCACCGATTCGCCGCGATGCTGTACAAGGTCACTCACGAGAGCCGCAAGCACGCGTGGCATCTTTTCAGCGTCAGCGGAAGCACGTTCAACAATCTTGCCCGATTTAATCGCGGCAGTCACTTCGGTTTCAAGACGCGCAACGAAAGCCGGGATGTCGCCGGACCGCATCGCCAGCCGATGATCCGCGTTCGATCCCGTCAACGACATGCCACTTTCGAAAGCATACAGGCGGTTCATCCAGTTGGCGTCCGGATCGCGACGATCCGCCCAGTCTCGCACCATCTGCATCGCCGCCGGGTGTGCCCCCATCGGATCAGCGTCGAAGCAGGCAATCACTTTTGCCTTGCGAAAATCCAGATGAGTGCGAACACTTTCTCCGAAGGCCATTCGGCTGCCTTCAGCTTCGAAACGCGTGATCGACTGTTCATGTTCGCACCACACCATTGCCGGAAACCGAGCGGCGATCAGTTGCTGTAACCGCTTGCGAGTCAGCGATGAAGACGCGCCGCATACAAACGCCAGGCCGCGCCCTCTCGACTTATCGTGCAAGGCGATCCGACTTTGGAGGGCGTCATCGAACTCTTCCCAGGTCCGTCGAATTGATTCCTTCCCAGGTCGCTCGAACAGCCCATCGCTGCGGTCCGGGTCGTAGAGAGCAAGAATACTTGCCTGATCGAAAGCGTCAGAGCCGCCATTGGTAAACGGATGCTGCTGATTGCCATCGACCTTGATTGGACGCCCGTCGATCGAGGTAACGGTCAAAGCACGGCCCGTTCCCGCGAGTTCCCAGGTGGAGGAAAAGTACTGCTTCTCGCCGGGAGTACGATTCTGGGGACGCACAGTGAAGGGAGCGAATTCTTCGACTTCCCAGCGGCAACCAACCATGCCCCCAAATGCCAGCGACGCGCCCATGAGCTGCATCCAGCGCCGGCGAGAAACTGAATCCGGAAGTTCAGAACCCGCGGCAGGAAATTCGCGCGACATCCAGTCACGAAACGCCGGCTTTTCAGCAAGTTCGTCCAGACTCCGCCAGTAGCGTTTAGGTTCAGATTGTGTGTCGAGGTCAGTCATTTGATGTTAGTTCGTTAAGAACGGGATTTTTAATCGAGGTCATGCGATGCCGCAGTTCCAGGGCTAGTAATGGCACGTTGAGCAATTCTGATTCGCTTTTATATTCCAGTGGTCTTTTACAATCTCGCCGATTTCGCTGGCAGGCTTCGGCGGAACCCACTCCATGTTGGTAACCGTCTCCGACGGTCGCAGATGCGGCGTAGGGTTGCGGTGACATTCGAGGCACGTCGCCATGCTGAGAGTCTTCACCTGAGACACGACGTCAGTCTGGTCGATTCGCCCGTGACAGGACACGCATGAGACGCCGCGTGTGACGTGAGCTGAGTGATTAAACTTCACGAAGTCGGGTAAATCGTGAACTCGCTTCCAGCGCACCGGAGTATCGTTGGCCCAGCTCTTGTGGATTTCCGACAGCTTCGAACTGCCGGCGTGAACAGCGGTTAACGCAACACCACCATTACCATCCGCGGGGCTGTGGCAGTTGATACAGGTTTGTGTCGGTGGAATTGCCGCGTGAGCAGTCTCTTCGACTGTGTTGTGGCAGTAGCGGCAGTCCATCTTCAGTTGGCCTGCATGTAGTTTGTGACTGAACGGAACGGGTTGCTCAGGCGCGTAGCCGATATGTGTCGTCTCAGGAGCAATGCCCGCCATCAGCACAATCGCTCCGTACCCGATCACGATCGGCGTTCCGATCAGCAAACATCTTGCCAGCCGGTTGACCCATGTTGGAAATTGAAAATCGTTCATTGCATGTCTACCTTCCTGTACTCATTTCATAGAACGATCAACCTCGCGTTCAACGCATCTTTCACTTGACATTCATCCGCGGCGAAAACACTTCTCGTGCCCAAGACTTTGGAAAGAGTTGGTTAATACTGGTCAGGTTTGATCAACACGAATTGTGGAGCAGCGGGCTCAGCAGCGGGGCATTCAGTCTAATATGACGGCGCTGACAGCGCCGTCAGTCTCAACGTCGGACAGGATTTCGACCTGTGTTTGTATTAGATATAGATCAGGTAAGCGTGAAGGTTATGGAACCACGCGAATCTGACAGGCTGGAAGCCTATCCCACGCCGTTTGGGCCTGTTACTACGTATCAGATGTGGCCACGGAACGAAGATACTCGCGATTCATCTGAGCGATCACGCTTACGCTGATATTCTTCGGGCAGACGGCTTCGCATTCGCCGTGGTTCGAACAACTTCCGAACATTTCTGCATCCATTTGAGCGATCATCTTCTGCACGCGGGCGCGGCGTTCCGGATCGCCTTGCGGCAGCGTCGCGAGGTGAGTCACCTTGGCAGCAACGAACAGTGATGCAGAAGCGTTCGAGCAGGCAGCGACACACGCGCCGCAACCGATACAGGCAGCGGAATCCATTGCCTGTTCAGCAACAGCCTTGGCAATGGGAATCGCATTCGCATCCGGCGCACTGCCGGTGTTGGCCGATACAAAGCCACCGGCCTGCTGAATTCGGTCAAACGCGCTGCGGTCGACAATCAGATCTTTCGTGATCGGAAACGCCTTCGCTCGATACGGCTCAATCCAGATTTCACTGCCGTCTTCGAAGCTTCGCATGTACGTCTGACAGGTTGTCGCACCCCATTCGGGACCGTGGGGCACGCCGTTGATGACCAGCGAACAAGTGCCGCAAATGCCTTCACGACAATCGTGCTCGAAGGCAACTTCCGGTTCTCCTCCACCTGTCAATTGCATGTTGACTTGATCGAGCATCTCCAGAAAGGACATCTCGGGAGTGATACCGTCGATCTCGCGAGTCTCGAAGTTGCCGCTGTCGGAATTGGAAGGCTGTCGCCAGATGTGAAGCGTGAATTTCATTACTTGTAGCTCCTGACCGCAAGATTGACGGATTCAAATTCCAGCTCTTCCACAAGCCGATTAGGTTCGGTGTCGTCACCCGTATGTTCCCAGGCGGCCACGTGACAGAAGTCCTGATCGTTACGGACCGCTTCGCCATCCGCGGTCTGATGTTCCACCCGGAAATGAGCGCCACACGACTCTTCACGCGTTAGAGCGTCTCGACACATCAGCTCACCAAGCTCAATCAAGTCTGCGACACGCCCGGCTTTTTCCAGAGTCATGTTCAGATCTCCCGCGTGCCCGGTCACCGCCGCCGTTTCCCAGAATCGCTGCTTGAGATCTCGAATGTCATTAATCGCCTGAGGTAGGTCTTTACCGCTGCGGGACATGCCGCACGCTTCCCAGACGATGTTTCCCAGGTCGCGATGCAGTCGTTCGACCGGCGTCGATCCTTTAATCGCAAGAATCTTCTGCAACCGCGCTTTGACCTGCGCTTCTGTTGCCCGACCGGATTCCTTCGCGGCTTCCGCATTGATGGCCGGTTTTGAATTCAGGTAATTACAAATGGTTGCCGGCAGAACGAAGTACCCGTCCGCCAGTCCCTGCATCAACGCACTGGCACCCAGTCGGTTGGCACCGTGGTCGGAGAAATTCGCTTCGCCCAAAGCAAACAGCCCCGGAATCGTCGTCATTAATTCGTAGTCGACCCACAGTCCTCCCATCGTATAGTGCGGCGCGGGGTAAATTCGCATCGGTACCTGATACGGATTCTCTGCCGTGATGCGTTCGTACATGTGAAACAGGTTGCCGTAACGTTCACGAATCGTGCTCTCACCAAGTCGATCGATGGAATCGGAGAAATCAAGGTACACACCCAAACCGCCCGGTCCGACGCCTCGCCCTTCGTCGCAAACTTCCTTAGCTGAACGCGACGATATGTCACGCGGCGCGAGATTTCCGAACGCCGGGTACTTGCGTTCCAGATAGTAGTCGCGGTCTTCTTCGGGAATGTCGCCGGGCGCTCGCTTGTCACCCGGTTGTTTGGGAACCCAGACTCGGCCATCGTTCCGCAACGATTCCGACATCAACGTCAGCTTCGACTGGAAGTCTCCGGCAGGCGGAATACAGGTGGGATGAATTTGCGTGAAGCACGGATTCGCAAAGGCGGCTCCCTGTTTATGAGCTCGCCAAATCGCGGTGGCATTACATCCGGCGGCGTTTGTCGAAAGAAAGAAAACGTTGCTGTAACCACCCGTGCACAACACCACCGCATCTGCAAAGTGGCTGGTCATCGCGCCTTTACGAAGATCGCGAGTCACGATCCCGCATGCTGTGCCTCCGTGCATGATCACATCCAGCATTTCCGCGTGAGTGTGCAGATTCACTTTGCCGAGACCGACCTGCCGATTTAATGCGGAATAGGCGCCCAGCAACAACTGCTGCCCGGTTTGTCCTCGAGCGTAAAACGTCCGGGAGACCAGCGCGCCGCCGAAGGAGCGGTTCTGAAGGAGACCGCCGTATTCTCGGGCGAATGGCACGCCCTGAGCGACGCACTGGTCAATGATCTGAGTGCTGACCTGAGCCAGCCGATAAACGTTCGCTTCGCGGCTGCGAAAATCGCCGCCTTTGATTGTGTCGTAAAACAGCCGCCAGGTGCTGTCGCCGTCCCCCTGATAGTTCTTGGCCGCGTTAATTCCCCCCTGAGCCGCCACGCTGTGAGCTCGACGCGGTGAATCATGAAACGTGAAAACATCGACCTGAAATCCAAGCTCAGACAACGTCGCCGCTGCTGACGACCCGGCAAGCCCGGTGCCCACAACGATCACCTTGAACTTTCGCTTGTTGCCCGGACCGATCAGTTTTGAGTCCGCTCGATAGCGGTCCCACTTTTCCGCCAGAGGACCATCGGGAGTTTTTGAATCCAGAATCATCGTCGATCGTCCTTTAAAGTTTGTTCGGCAACCGTCACGCTAAGTTCGTCAGGCGATGCTGAGTCTCCACCCGGGGCTTCGATTGCCGATGAAGCTTCACCGGCAGTGACTTCGTCCACCGCCACCAGCCCAGTGACTACCGAAAGTGGCACCGCCAGAAATCCCGCGATGATCACGGCCGCAAGCACGGGCGACGCCTTTCTAAGTGACGACTGATGCCCTTCCTTCGCGAGCCCCAGCGTTTGTAGCGCACTTGAGATCGCGTGTTTCAGATGCACGGACAGCCCCAGCATTCCAACGACGTAAACCATCACGATAAACGGGTTGGAAAACCCGGCAACGACCATTGCGTACACATCGTGACGACCTTCCGCATCAGTTTGCTTGTAAGCGTCCGGCAGAATGAGCCCGCCGGTAAAATGCAGCAGGTGAAAGATCACGAACGCCAACACGAGCAGCCCTGTCATCATCATCGATCTGGAAGCGCGGGTTGTTCGTCGATATGTCGTTTTCGCGTAGCGGCGGTCCCGCTGACTGCGATTGCGAACACTCTGACGCACGGTCATCGCAATGTGCAGCACGATCAGACTCAACAGACCCAGTCGCGCTGTCCACAGAACTGCCGCCGACGACTTCAACAACACGGCGTACTGATTCAGAGCATCGGATCCCGCAAAAATTTGCAGATTGCCGCCCATGTGAACCAGCAAAAAGCCAACCAGAGCCAACCCGGTTGCTCCGGCGACGACTTTCTGGCCAACAGTGGAGTCGAGAAGTTTTATGAGCTTCATGGTTGCGATGCAAAGTTTAGGTGCGAGGAAGTAGCAGGCAATCTCTCGGTTGAAGACAACCGACATCCGCGATACCACTTAACGAACTTTTCGAAACGGTTCATGTTCGTGGCGACGACGCGACATCGTTGAAGACGGTTTGTTCACTTGACGAAGCACAAGGAAAAAGTTTCTGTCGTCTCAGGGCTGACAATTCTGTTTCTTATGATTCGTGCAGTTCGGAGTCAGGTCTCCGGATTGGTCGTCAGGTCAAATGCCGCGACTACAAACGGTTGCAGCCAGATTCTGCGATAGAAAGGCACGACTGTGAAATCGGCATCGACAACTCGAGAGCGAAATCGTTCACTGGCCACTTCTGACAAGGACCGCGTTGCGGTAACGCCCCGCTTAGAAGACGCAAAGTCGGAGAAGATCGATCGCGTCCAGCAAATGCTGAAACACGAAGTGAGCTTCATCTACTGCGCTGAGTTCGACGAGCCGGATGCAGCCAAACGAATCGCGGACCCGCGGCTCGCCGCAAGCACCATGAGCGCTGGCCGTTTGAAGACGCCCGGGGATGTTCCGCCACATCTGGCTCATCTTTGGAAGATCGCCCTGCTGAAGCCTGAACAGGAATACCAGCTTTTCCGGCGCATGAACTTCCTGAAGTTTCGAGCGAACTCCGGGCGCTGTCGGCTGAACCCCGATCGACCGAATGTTCGCGTGATGGATCGCATCGAAAAGGACCTTGAAGACTCACGTCAGATTCGCGACCACATCATTCAGGCCAATCTGCGGCTCGTCGTTTCAATCGCTCGCAGGTTCGTAACCGACGTCACCAGCCTGGACGAACTCATCAGCGACGGCAACCTCATCCTGATGAAGGCCGTTGATCGCTTTGACTACAGTCGAGGATTTCGATTTAGCACCTATGCGACTCATGCCGTGCAGCGAGAGTTCTATCGAAACTACAAGAACGGACGGCGACGTCGGATCACGGAAATCGCAACCGATCCGGCGATTTTGTTTGGTTCCGTTGTCGCGTCCGATGATCAGCAGCAGAGGAACGACATGGAGGTTGTCGAGCGCCTTAAAAAGCTGATGCAGGATACGTTAAGTCCTCGCGAGCAAAATATTCTGGATTTGCGACTTGGGCTGAACGCAGACGACGGAGGGCAGACGCTTCGAGAGGTCGGTGAGAAACTGAATATCAGCAAAGAACGCGTTCGCCAGTTGCAGACCCGGGCCATCGAGCAGGTTCGTGAGCTGGCTCTGCACGCCCCCGGCGACCATCGGCCACCATCGAATCTGCTGTGACCGGCCGGACAGACTGAGATCTGTGTCTAAGAAGTAACAAATGAGCGAGCATCTCATTCATTTTTCGCAAAGTTGTCTGCAGCCCAAATCTACTCAGGTCACCGCCATGTTCAATCTTTTCCGAAAAGACCCACTTCAGCGATTAAACAAAGAATACGCCCGTTGCCTCGAACAGGCTCGAGATCTTCAGCGTAAAGGCGACATACAAGGCTTCGCGGCGATGTCCGCACAGGCGGAAGAGTTGCTGAAGCAGCTCGACGAGATCGAGCAGCCTGATGCAACCCATTCGGAAACGTAGCTCCGATCGAGCTTTTAGCAAGGCGATCCACGCAGTGATCAGCAGCTCGGTAAGACCACCAAGTTACGTTGAAAAGACGACCTCACCGAAAACGTCTGATCCCTGCTGCCGTCGTCGATTTTCTATTTCTCAGCATTAGCCGATGCGAATGCGTGGCAGCCCATGTTTCAGTGTGCCTCAATCGAAGGCGACGCAACTCAGCCCAACCTGTCGACGCAACAACGCTTTTGCTTTTTTCAAGGTCAGAGCATCATTTAATTGGCCGTTTCGAGAACACGATCTACAAACTCGCATCGATCGAAATCAAGCGTGTTCCAAACACAAACGCAAAATCAAACTTAAACACACACCAGGAAATCGAAGACCATGAACAAGCTCATCGCTCTCACCACTGTTGCAATGCTTGCAGCGACAGCCAATGCCGGACAAAAATGCAACGGCTCAGCTATTATCAGCAGCAAACCCTGCCAGCAACAGACGCACGTCGCCTACATTACAACAGTCCAACCAGTGGTCGGTCACCCCGCCACGAAGGCAGACATCGTTGACACAGCAGTAGCGGCAGGTTCGTTTAAGACATTGGTCGCTGCAGTTCAGGCGGCTGGTCTGGTTGACACTCTCAAGGGAGCAGGTCCTTTCACCGTGTTCGCTCCAACTGACGAAGCATTCGCAAAGCTACCCAAGGGTACTGTCGAAAGCCTGTTGAAGCCGGAAAACAAGGCCAAGCTTCAGGCCATACTTACCTATCACGTGGTCGCCGGCAAAGTAAGTGCTGCCGACGTCGTAAAATTGACCGGTGCTAAGACCGTACAAGGTCAGCAGATCGACATCAAAGTCGCGGATGGCAAAGTAATGGTCGACGGTGCTAACGTTGCTAAGACTGATATCGAAACCAGCAACGGCGTGATTCACGTCATCGACAGCGTTATTCTGCCAGCCGACAAAGACATTGTTGACACAGCTGTCGGAGCAGGCTCGTTCAACACACTCGTTGCTGCCGTTAAGGCCGCCGGTCTTGTAGACACACTGAAAGGTGAAGGACCATTCACCGTGTTTGCTCCAACAGACGAAGCGTTCGCGAAGTTGCCAGAAGGTACCGTGTCTAATCTGCTCAAGCCTGAAAACAAGGACCAGCTCGTCGCGATTCTGACCTACCACGTTGTGGCAGGGAAAGTTCTGGCCAGCGACGTTGTCAAGATTTCTTCTGCCAAAACTGTCAACGGCAAGTCCGCCGCCGTCAAAGTCAGCGACGCCGGCGTCATGATCGACGGCGCCAACGTTGTGGCGACCGACATCGAAACCAGCAATGGCGTGATCCACGTAATTGACAGCGTCATCCTTCCATAGTCGTCACTGGCCCGCGACGACTGTGCTCGGGCGACCGGAGTTATTCCGGTCGCCCCTTTTTACGACCAGATATTAGCGCCTTCCCACGCGAAATCGAAAGAAACATTATGTCCATTGCTTTCCCTGAAACCATCTCCAATGACACCGAAGTCGACTACCAGTGTGTGAACATCAACGCGAAATTGCCCAATCAAAAGCGAGTGTCACACCCCTTCGAGGTTGACCTTGAATCGATAAAAGACGCTGTCCGGACGATCTTGCAAGCCGTCGGAGAAGATCCCGACCGCGATGGCCTGCTGGATACACCTCGCCGAGTCGCGAAGATGTACGCTGAAATGTTTGGCGGACTGCACCTTGATCCGGGTCGCCATCTGGACGTGACATTCGAAGAAAACTATGACGAGATCGTATTGGTCCGCGACATTGAGTTTACCAGCATGTGCGAACATCATCTGTTGCCGTTTCGGGGCGTCGCTCATGTAGCCTACATTCCCAACGGTCGCGTGACGGGCCTCAGCAAACTAGCTCGTGTCGTCG
Source organism: uncultured Planctomycetaceae bacterium (assembly GCA_937916515.1). Classification (GTDB taxonomy): domain Bacteria; phylum Planctomycetota; class Planctomycetia; order Planctomycetales; family Planctomycetaceae; genus Fuerstiella. The sequence goes on from CALFSX010000026.1 coordinate 22,036, forward strand.
AAGAAGTGTCCCGGCGACCGCAGGTGCAGGAGCGGATGACTCAGACGGTGGCCGATTTGATCGAAGAACGACTCGGCAGCAGCGCTGTGGGAGTAATCGTGAAGGCGGAACACTCGTGCATGTCCATTCGCGGAATTCGTAAACCGGGCAGCATGACAGTCACGAGTTCCATGCGAGGCAGCTTCCGCAAAGACCCGGCCAGTCGGGCGGAACTGATGTCGTTGATCAATCAATAATCTGAAGTGGATCGTAGGGCCGGTTCCTACCGGCCGCTCCGATGAAACGCATTGTCCGGTGGGAACCGGCCCTACGAAGGCATACCATGATCATTCAAAAGCAATACAAGTTCTACGCGGCTCATCGCAACGAAACGCTTCGGGACAAGTGCAGTAATCTGCATGGTCATCGCTACGGCGTGAAATGCCACTTCGAAGTCGAACGAGACGGCGACATCAGCACGCTGTTCGGTGACTTCGATTCAAAGGTCGAACCGTGGCTGAAGCAACACTACGACCATGGCATGTTGATCAATCGACATGATTCTCTGTACGAATCGCTGCAGATCCACATGGATCGCACGGGCGAATCACTTCGATTAAACGTCTTCGACGGCCCGACCAGCGTCGAAAATCTCTGCCACAAACTGTTCACCGAAATCACGCAAATGGGATTTCGCCTCGCAAGGCTCGAAGTTCAGGAAACGGACACTTCCGTGGTCAGCTACACGCGAGAAGACTGGGTCGCCGATAATCGCTACTTCGGAAAGCAGTCGCCGGCGACAGTCAGCTCGGAGCCATTTTCAACCGTATGACTTCTGATGCCACGCGTGAGACCATCGAAAATTTGCCCCGTCTGCGAACGACCGTTTTTGTGGCGTAAGAAGTGGAACCTCGTCTGGGATTCCGTACGCTACTGCAGCGAACGCTGCCGCCGCTCTCGCGGGCCCAGCGCGGCTACGAAAACTGACGGAAGTGAGACGAAGCATGTCTGATGAAGACTTCATGCGGACGGCCATCGAACTCGGTCGCAAAAATCTGCAGCATCCATTCGGCGCCATCATCGTGGATCGCCGCAAGCAGGATGTGATTGCGGAAGGAGTGTATCAGGCCGGCAGCCATCCACTGTTTCATGGCGAAATTGTGGCAATCAACAACGCAGTCGAGACTGGCTGATGTCGACTGGTCCTCGTTGACGCTGTTCACAACAGCCGAACCATGTCCCATGTGCATGAGCGCCATCCTCTGGTGCGGCTTTCATTCAGTGGTTTTCGGCACATCCATTCCAACGTTGACCGATCTTGGCTGGAATCAAATCAGCATCCGAGCGAGCGAAGTCGTTCAGCGTTCGCACCGTCCACAAACTGCTGTTGTCGGAGGCGTGCTGGAGAGTCAGTGCGATCAGCTTTTCCACAGTGCTCGCAAAGCAACGTGAAGCTCGATTTAGGCACCGCCGTTCCGACAGAGAAACGACAATTGAAAAGCGAGGCCAAAGACTTCCGAGAGCTGCAAGATTGGGCTGGAGCAAAGTCCGTACGATTTGCCTTCATCGTTCTTCCTGCTGTCCATGGGACAGGGCGATCCCTGTTTGCGATTTGACGGGCCAAACCACCTGCGTCTTGCACTTAACACTCAGGACGGGCCTGTTGCTGTAACTTTGAAGCATCGTGGCGACGAAATTCAGGCGGACCTCGTCGGCGACGGACAAAGCTGGATCGCCGATCATCTTTCGGAACTGATCGGCCTGCAATATCCGCCTCCGCGATTCGAAGTGCCTCGACGGCTTCGAGAAATCGCCCATCGTTTTCAGGGCATGAGAATCCCTCGGCTGCCATGCATCAGCGCTCGGTTGGTACAGATCATTCTGCAGCAACTGGTCAGTTTCCGCGATGCGTGTCACGGATGGCGGCAGCTTGTGCATCGCTTCGGTCAGCCAGTACCGGGACACGAGGATCTATGGTTTCCGCCCGGGCCGGATATTTTGCGAAGACCAGTTTCGCATCAGTTTGTCGAATGCGGAATTTTACCGCAGCACGGTCGTCGAATTGTGGAAGCGATGCGGCATTCATCAAAAATCGAAGCTTGCTGGAATGCAGGTCGCGACCCAGAATCGCTGGAATGCACGTGCGAACTGATGCTGCGAATTCCGGGCATCGGCGAGTGGAGCATCGGCTTTCTCCGCGGCGCTGGACTTGGTGATCCAGACGCGGTAGTCCTCGGCGACTACAGCCATCCGAAGCACGTTAGTTACTTCTTTACTGGAAACACCACGGCCGAAGACAAAGAAATGCTGCGACTGCTGGAGCCATATCGGCCTCACCGATTCTACGTACTCGCGTTGCTACTCAAAGGAAGTCCGCCTGCACCGCGCCAAGGGACCAGGCGTCGGAGTATTCGAGGGCGATTTCGCTGATGAACTCACGCAGAGGTTATGGTTTCAACCAAAGAAAAACGACGGTGTGGCCGTCCATCGAAAGGTCGAAGTGACTCCGGCCCGAAGAATCAATGGTCGGCTTTAGCAGCGGCTAAACGGAATGCCGCTTGCCCATTCGCTCGTATTCGGCTCGGTGCCTTTTTATGAATCTGGTCAGAAATCGAGCTTCACAGTTGGCGGTTTGTCGAACCTGCCTGCGATCGAGTGGACAGAGATTTCGAGCAACTGACCAATTTCAAGCGAGTGTTGCACGGGGGCAACATTTGCCTTGGAAGCCTGGGCGAACTGGTGCAGTCAGCCAACCTGAGCGGCAGTCCGGCGATCTGTCTAACTTGGACTTTTTGAATGAAGTATGCCCTTTGCATTACAGGTGTTCTGGCTGGCTTGGCGTTAGCATGTCCCGTGCTTGTGCTTGTGGTGGTGGCATACTACTTGCCGACTGTGCCCGGGGGGGTGATCCTCACGATCGCTCCAACCGTGTTCGTCTATCTGGCTGGAACCGCAGCGGTTCGCCGGATGCTTCCCATCGCTTCGGCTTTCAAGGCGACCGCAGTTAGTTTCGGGCTAATGCTTGGGCTTGGGTGGCTTGTTATGCAACCGTTTCGTAGCAATCCGTTCAAGGAATATGCGTCAGACCGCCAGCCTGACGTCGTAGCCGATCGCGCGATCGAATTGAGCGGACGTGTCCGCATCGAGGCGGCGGATTCCCGAAATGATCCCCATTGCGGATATCACTGCTTGGCTCTCCTCGATTTGCCCGAGGTTGAAAGTGTGACGATGGTGACATCCGGACGCCGCAAGGAGCCCGGTCTGCAACAATCTGCTGCCTACGTTTTAGAGTCTGCTGAAGACAGTCCCGCTGCCGGTTTGTTTCCGAATAATTCTGGACAGATCGTCCGGGAGTTTCGTCCGTTGGGCTGGGATTTCGGAAGACTGAAGGTGACTGCGGCGGCCAAAGCTGTGGAAGCCGATTGGGCTTTGCGACTGGCGGGGCGTTCCCGATTGCGAAAGACTGATCCGGTTCCGTCCGACGTGGCGGATTGGGGCATCGAAATTGACCAACGAAGGGAAGGTGCAAACTCCACGATTCGCCGCGTTACCGTTTGCGATTCGACTGGGGAGGTACGATTTCGTAAGAGCTACCTGGAACGTCATGTGCCGGCTGCCATGTTTTACTTCGGGTTCGAAGCCTTCACCGGCGGCGGAACGATTTCCGGAGCTTCCTTCCATATCGGCCGACAAGGCCTGCATGCCGGCGAAAGATCTCTGCATCTGAAATCGGAACTATTGGGCGCCATCAATTTTCGGGTTTCACAATGTGATGCGACATTCATCACGCGACTGCGATCTGCTGCCGAGCAAGCCCTGGACGCACCTGAAGCTTCTGACGTCCAGCTCGATCTGGCTCGCCGGTACCTTGGGCTGTTCTACTTTGATGCGAAAGAGCAGGACTATGAATTGATTGCAGGAATCGTGTCTGACAACCGTGTCGAAGGCATCGACGAGCAGCTTATGAATGTCTTCTCAAAGAAGAAGACGCCGAAGGCAGTGCGAAACGCGCATGCCGAACGAATCGCAATGAACCATACTTCGGCTGAACTCAGACTGTGGTTGGCCGAAAGCCTGACTGCATTACCATCGGGTACTTTTGCTGCCCCGACGGCGGCCCACCTGAAGATCTGGACTTCGCCTGAAATCTATCGGGATGCGGGGGCATTCTTTTCCAGAACCGCTGATCTTGGAGCGACGCAAGCACTTTCGATGCTTAACGCAGCTCTTGATACCGCGATCACAATCCCCAGTTGGTCCGAGCGTCGACCTTTGGTTGGTGGAATTCGTGAGGCATTCGTTCGACTCGGGCCATCGGCTTTGAGCGCCGCAACGCGTGTGCGTGAGCTGTTTCTGCTTCGTCCTTCACCTCTCATGAACAACTCCGGTGAGGCTGATGAATGGCGATTCGCCCTCGCTCGAATGGGAGTCGAGGAAAAGGATCTGCCGTTTTTTCCCAATCAGTCGATCAGCACAGCTCAACGCATCTCTCGCAAGGTCGCCCAAAATCTTCACCGATATGAACAGGAACTCGTTGCGGATTCAGGAACATGATTGAAACGATATGGACTCACGTTTTTGGGTATGGCGTCTTCATTGGCCTGATTTACGGCATCTGGAAATGCAATGCCCGACGTTGGACGCGTCTGGCCCATATTTGCGGGGCCGCCGACACGTCTGATTTTGACACGTCAGACTGCGATAGCAAGCGTATGCAGACCGTCATCCTCACCGGGGGCGACGTGGGATGGAATTAGTACAAGGGCATCGTAACCGTCGTGTTGACGAGAGACGGCATTTTGTTCCAGCTCAGGTTGCCATTCTCTATCTTCCATCCGCCGCTTCTGATCCCATTTTGCGACATTCAGGTTTCGCCCAAGCGCTGGTACTTGTTTGGTAAGTCGTTCCAGTTGACCCTGACTGGCGTGAATGACGTGCGGATAATTATTCACGCTGATTTGATTGCCTGGATTGAGCAGCAAGCAAGCTGGTCGTTGAATTCGCGACAGAAAATCGGGGCGCTCAAGATTATCAAGATCGAAATCCTGAAGTGCTGATCTGACGCCCTGTCTCATGGCGACAGAAACACGGATGAACCACAGCCGTCTCAACAAGACGTCAGTGCTGTTCGGCAGGAATTGCATCATTGTCGCCGATTCAGGACAATTGCAATTCCGTTTTTGAGCCCATCCGTCAGTGGGGCAATCTGCGCGGATAACTGTGCGTCAGTTTGTGTACCTTGCGATGACGTCAGCTCGATTGAGTAATTCGACGAGCGACGGATTGACGGGAACACCTTTAGACGTTTGTCCTGACAGGACTTCGTCGCTGGTCAACCAACTTACGTCCCTGTTGAGCTCAACCATCCCGCGACTCGCCTTTCCGTACAGGTCTGCGATGTAGAACTCCACCACAAAGAAAGTTTCGTCGTCTGCTGCTTCTACCGGCACGTCAAGGTGCAGCCGAGCCTGACTGGAAACGATGTAATCCTTCCCACGGCGTAAGTCCAGAACCCAGGCGATCTCACGATCAAGACATTCTCGGAAGGATTCGTCGTCGAGGCGTTCTGCCGTCACGAAGTCAAAGTATTGACGACGTGAGTCCCAATGGGCCAGCCAGAGATGCTCCAGCTGTTCAGGGTGCCTTAACAGGGCGACTGATCCCGTGAAATGATTCATGTGTCTTCCGTCTTGATTGGCAACTGAGCTATTTCATCAGTCGGTATGTGAGAACAAGCACCAGTATTCCTTGCGCTGTTCGTGCTTCAGGTCTTATCCCATTTTTGTAGACACAAGTTTTTGGTAGGCGTTCGTTGAGAATTCTACGGCCAACGATTTATGAGCAGGTGCAGACAACATCGCGGTCGCCAGTCAAATCAAAACCGCGAGTCCGATGTCTTGAATCGTTGATGTCGTTCTTCATACATTTTGAACTGCGCCTGCCCGAAATTCGCGACCAGCAGATGACGCACAACCTGTACAAACCAGGTCAGCCCCGCCATGAAGAGGGTGGCAACGATATGAGCCATCGTAATTAACTTCATTGGCTACGCTTTTTGAAATAACGTGGTTGTCGTTGACTTAGATCCCCTAACAAACCCGCCTGAGACGCGGCACCGTTGCAATTCCATTCACGACAAGACCGAAGAGCATGTTGCAGTGCCTGATGGAACTTCGCAACTCTGAGGGAATGCAGCAAGTGCGACATAGTCTGGCCGATCGGCTGCAGAGTCGTGCCGGAACCCCGCCAATACTTGTCCGTTATGCAGCAGGAAAGCACCTGGCATTCGAAAACCGTTGCCATTGAGTGCTCCGATACCGTGGCCGGCTAGTGCCGCCTTCATGCCGCGAAACCAGACTTTCGGTCCGAACAGTTGCCTGAAGGAACCGATTCGCAACCCAAAGTATTCCTACAGTTGACCAGTGGCGTCACGGAAGCAATGCACGTCTTCAAGACCGTATTTCTTCAGCAGGTCGACGGGTTCTTCTGCTCCCATGTGAATCAGGGCAATGCGAGTTCCCTTCGCTTCGATCTGTTCTCGCAATTCTGAAAGATCGCCAAGCGTTTCGCGGCAGAAAGTACACCCGGAATGCCTCAGCAGTACTACAAGCGTTGGCTGGCTTCGTGACAGCTCGCTCAAGCTTGCTCCCCGTTGGCTGATGAAGCGTTGGAAGGGATCGAGTTTTAAGCGTACAGGCGGCACCACCAGCAAATCTGACTGCGATTGATTTGCCACGGCAGCATTCCACAGGATCAAAGCAAAGGGAACCCACCAAATCAAATCGTTGGTTAGGATGGTCCAGCCCATGGATAAAGGAAAGCTCCCGGAGGTCACGGCACCGACAAATCCGATTGGACCAAACACTTTTCCGAGCAATCCGACGAGAACAATCGGCCAGTGTCGGTAGGGATTTGTTGCGGCGATCGCATAACCGATACCGTAGACGCCGACGATCATGCCGACGCACTGCCAAAGTTGCGGGTAGGACGGCAATGGATCAAATCCAGCCCATCGGAATATCGTCAGCGGGGTAAGAATGGCAAACGCACCCCACAACAGGTTGTAAGCCGCTGCGGCCAACAGTACATTCCGCATCCAGTGTGGAACGGAATGCGATGTGGCTCCAGCGTTTTTTAAGTCCTCAATTCGTGTTGGTTCGACCGCCATAATCATTGTTTTTCCCGTGCCATGCCGTGCCGTGGTTGCTGCTGGTGCCGCTGCACCTTTTTCACTCAGATGACCTGTTGTAGGCGAGAATGAGCATCTGGCGACCTGACAAGACTCAGGGCAGTCCCTCAATGCGCTGCGTTCAGGGCGTGACTGGGGTTGATGGACCGCTGAGTTCTCCGGAAGCGGTTTAAAAAGCGTTGAGAATGTCACTTCGCGGCCGCCGGCGTCAGTCGTAGCCCCGCTGCGAATCGGAGTTTCTTCGTGCAGACCCAAGTTTAGCGGCCGTTGCTCGGGGCCTTGAAAGTGCTTCACAAGTTGCCAAAACACGCTGGTCGCTTCACGTTCCGGGCCTAGAACCTAGCGTCGCGGGCTGTAAGAGGAATTCTTACAACTGCACGAGTATACGAAAATTCGATAGGCGACCTCTGGCGGGCGACGTGTGTATTCCGGTGGATCTGCTCGACGCGACTTCTGGTTCCATAACAGCCTAAGTTTGCGTCGCATGGAAAGAACGAACACTCCTGCGGCGAGCGGTACGGTTGGTTCTCGTAATGACTTTCGGGAATATGGCTGTTTTCGTGAGCGTGCAAATATAACGCGATAAGCTCCCGGTCGGCATCACTTTGGCTGAACTGCTGTCCAAAAGAAACAAAACTGTGCACCAATAGTCCTTGGGGGCAGCTTGATGTCTGATTCGTCCAGTAATTCGTCTCCTGAGATGGCGATCGTCGGAGCAGGTATGGCCGGACTCGCTTGTGCTGCTCAACTTCGTGCGGCTGGGGTTTCAGTGAGCGTCTTCGACAAAGGCCGCAGGCCCGGTGGTCGCATGTCGACTCGAGCCGTTGACGACAGATTGTCATTCGATCACGGTTGTCAGTACTTTTCCGCGAACGATCCGATTTTTGAGAGACAAGTGCAATTGTGGATCGACGCGGGAGTTGCGTCCGTATGGAGTGGCAATGTGGCTGATCTTGAAGACGGGCGAATCACTCGAAAGCAAACTGCACGTGCTCGTTACGTCGGCGTCCCGGAAATGGCTTCTGTCTGCTCACACCTTGCCACAAAAGTTGACGTCCGCGGCGGTGTTGACGTCAATGAAGCACAGCGAATGGATAACAAGTGGAATCTTCTCAACGACAAGGGAACGCCCCTCGGACAATTTGACGCAGTCATTGTGGCAACTCCGCCAGCGCAGGCAGAGAAATTAATATCGCGTTCGTCCTATCTTTTAGCCGTTGTGCAAAGCGTAAAAATGTCGTCGTGCTGGACGGTTATGCTGGCTTTTCAAAAACGCGTTGGATGCTCTTTTGAAGCAGCTGTCGTTCATAACTCTCCATTGTCGTGGATTGCTCGAAACGGCAGCAAGACAGGCAGAATCAATACGACAGATTGCTGGGTAGGACAGGCACGTGCAGCATGGTCAGCGCAGCGTCTTGAAGCATCACGAGACGAAATTGCGGCGGAACTTGCTGACGAATTCTGCAAAGCAGTCGGCATTTCCGCAAAGCCCAATTACCTCGCAGGTCACCGTTGGAAATACGCAATCCCAAGTACGCCTCTTGATAAACAGTGCTTGTTTGATGACACGCTGAACGTCGGTCTGTGCGGCGACTGGTGCCTTGGCAATCGCGTCGAAGCTGCGTGGCTAAGTGGTACGGCCGCCGCGGATCGTGTGTTATCGCGAGTTGCAAAGACGGCTGGCTGACCGTAGCAAGCGGCGTAACTTTAATCACGTGGCTCTGGCAGTTTTACGATCACCACGATGCCAATGCCTGCAGCGACAGAGACAATCAGCGACGGAACGAGAGAAAATTGCGTGACGTACACAGAAAGGCCAATCGCAAGAAAGACAAAAGAAATCGCCTTCGCCTTAACTGCGCGGCGAACTCCGCCTTTGACGTGCCAGTCGACAAGTATGGGGCCGAACAGTTTTGATTTAATCAAGCGTTCGTTGAGTCGTGGATACGACCGCACGAGAAAGTAGCTCGTCAGCAACAGGAATGGTGTTGTCGGCAGGCCCGGCAGAATCACCCCAGCCATGGCCAGGACAAAGAACCCACCGGCCAATAACAGATAAAGCATACGACGCAACCCAGTCACCGATTGTGTCGTTGTCATCACGCTGGATTGATGCACGTCGAGTCGCCGTGATGAGTACCAATGCGATCGCTCAACGTTTCGCTGTTTTGTCTGGACGGTCTTCATCAGCCACGGGGTTTCAATTTAAGGGTTTCGTCACAACGTGCGTGGATATCTCGAAACTCCTGAATCGAAGAAGGAGACAACAGGTCCAGCTTATAAGTCGGAAACATGCTGCCAAGCGTTTTGGCGGATTCGGGGTGCTCAAGAACGTTGGGAAGACAGTCCTGAATCACTTGAAGCATCAATGCGACGGACACGGAGGCGCCGGGGGAAGCGCCGAGGAGCGCGGCAATGGTCTTTTCTTTGTTCGTGACGATCTCCGTACCGTAATGAACGATCCCGGCCTCACCGTCCGTACGCTTTATCGCCTGAACGCGAATTCCTGCATCCATCAATCGCCAGTCTTTCCGGTCGGCTTCGGGATAGAATGTGCGGAGTAATTGCATCCGGCTTTCCATGCTCTGAAGCCCCTGCTGAATCAGGTATTTCACCAGCGGCAGGTTATAGGCTCCGACCTTCAACAGTGACGCAATGTTGTCAGGACGGACTGAAAACGGCAGATCGGTCAGGCGTCCCGTTTTTTTCAGGAAGCGAGTCGTCCACGCAGCAAATGGGCCGAATAGCAGAGCCTTTGTGCCGTCGATCACCCGCGTGTCCAGATGAGGTACCGCCATCGTCGGCGCTTCGCCCTGCGCCTGGCCATACACCTTGGCCTGATGCTGAGCCACGATTTTCGGATTGTCGCAAACCAACCACTGGCCACCGATCGGAAATCCACCGAATCCTTTGCTTTCAGGAATCCCCGATTTCTGCAGCAACGGCAGACTTCCGCCACCGGCACCGATGAAAACGAAGTCTGCCGAGGTCTCTAGAACTTCATTCCGGCGAAGGTCCTTCACTTGAACCGTCCAACCGTTTGCTTTCTTTTGGATTCCGATGACTCGATGACTTACGGCGACTGCACAATTGGGCTGATCGGCGAGCCAGTTCATAAGTTTCCGCGACACAGATCCAAAGTTCACATCCGTGCCGTCGCCCATGCGCGTCGCAGCGATCGGTTCATCGTCTCGCCCATTAATCAGCAGAGGCGCCCAGTTTTGCACTTCTGCCCGATCTGTCGAGAATTGCATTCTGTCAAAGAAGTGATGAGCCGACATGGCGGCGTGTCGGTCTCGCAGGAATTCGACCGGTGGTTGGCCTCGAACGAAACTCAAGTGCGGAACTGGGCGTATGAAATCCTGCGGGGAATCGATCATTCCTTCCGAAACAGCGAAAGCCCAGAATTGTCGCGACTTTTCAAACTGGTCATAAATGGCTATCGCGTTAGACACGTCGATATCGCCGTTCTCGTCTCGGTCCGGCGTGTAGCTAAGTTCGCAGATGCCGGCATGACCGGTCCCGGCGTTGTTCCATGCGTTCGAGCTCTCCTGTGCAAGCTCTTCAGAAACCTCGTAAACCTGAAGCTTCAGTTCAGGCCGCAGGCATTTCAGCATCGCGCCCAGATTGGCCGACATGATGCCGCTACCGATCAGAATGATGTCGGTTCTATTGCTGCGCATGGACTACTGCCTTTCCTGAACGGGCCCTATCAACGAAGGTCGCGAGTCTTCAAATGAAGGAAATTCTCCGACGGCCCTTTATAGACCGCTCATCGCGGTTTTAAAGCCGTGCCAAATTCGTTGCGAACCGCACAAACATCGATCGGGGCGACTGGCGCATTCCACAAATACGAACCGTGAAGAGTGGCGATTGCGTTTTGCAATGCTAAGCAAGGGCTGGCTGCTGCTTCCGCCGAACCTGTTGTGCTAACGAGACATAGTCGGGCCGGTCGCTCGCGTGATCGTGCCTGAAGCCTCCCAGAATCTGCCCACGGTGGTAAAGGTAGACGCCCGGCATCTGAAAACTGTTTCCACTCACAGCACCTCGACCATGGCCATTTAAGACACCAGCGATGAATCCGCGAATCCAGACTCGCAGACCGAACAATTGCGAGAAACCTCCAAGATCAAGTCCGAACTGCCTGTACAACCGACCTTCCGGATCTGAAAACCGAGGCACATCCTGCAGGCCGTATTGTTTGAAAAATCTGTCGTCTTCTTCAGATGCTCCGCCCAGGTGTACAATGACAATTCCAGTTCCTGTCTCTTCAATCTGCTTGCGCTGTTTTGAAATGTCAGACAGAGCTTCTCGACAGAATGTACATCCGGCGTGACGCAAAAACAGTACGAGTTGTGGTGATTCATTCGCCAGATCATTTAGATATTGGCTCGTGTTTGCTTCGATGTCACGCAACGGATCGTCAGCTTCCGGCATTACGTAAGCCGACCCGGCGGCGTGATAAGAAAGCACAGCCCGCCAGAGGATGATTCCGAACGGAATGCACCAGATCAGGTCGTTTGTTAAAACGATCCACCCCATCCGTGCCGGCAAGGAACCTTCCACGAACGCGACAAGAAACCCAGCGGCGACGGCTGCTTTTCCCAGCAGGCCGACAACTGTGATTGCCCAGTGACGGTACGGATCATAAGACGCGATGACGTATCCCACACCGTAAACGCCAACCGCAATTCCGATGCACTGCCAAAGCTGTGAAGCAACAGGTGTCGTTGTAATATCAGCGAAGGTCAGCAAAGAGCCCGGCGAAAGCACGCACAGAAGTCCCCACAACAGGTTATACACACCGGCCGCGAAGAGCGTCCTCTTCATCCATGGCTGAGCATCGTAATAATTATTCATTGGTGAACCTCGAACACGCAGTTGAAAACTACGTTGCAAAAATGGATTCGAACGGCTGCGCGACTTCCGCCAGTTTCTCAAGGGCGGACAATTGCAATTGGCGGACCCGTTCCTTGCTCAATCCCAGCTGGGCAGCAAGTTCCCTCAGCGTGCTGGTTTGTTCCGATTCGTTTAAGCCGAATCGGGAGCGAATGATGATTCGTTCGCGTTCGTCCAGCACATCATCCAGTCGCTCCATCACGGCTTCAGCAGCTATCAGGACGTCGGCAGCCGACGGACCGGTGTTAGCTGACGAATCAGCCGCAATCGCATCAACAGAGTCGCTCGCCAGCCTTTCGCGCGCCCGTCGTCTTGATGCCCGTTCAATGAAACGGTACAGGTGCCGTTGTACGGCGTGGGTGGCATAAGTGCTGAAGCGATAGCCTCTCGCAAAGTCGAATTTGTCGATGGCATTCAGCAGAATTCCATTGGCTTCGCTGACGTACTCATCAAAGTCATCTGTTCCTGAGGAAAACTTTCGAGCGATCGACATCACAAGTCGCATGTTTGCACGAGCGATGTCTTCGCGTGTTTCCTGCGCTCCCTGCAGCAGACGCTCAATTTCCTTAATCACTTTTCGGGGGCGTTTCCCTGCAAGAGTAGACTGCAGAGCGTTTGCTCGAAAGCGAAGGAAGTTGAGCCGTTTAAACAGGAACTGCTCTCCTTCGAAAGTCAGTATTCGACTTTCTTCGATGGCCTGTATGAACGTTGTCGCGGCTTCACTTCTGTCAACCGGCCCGGACCGCCCCTCTTCGGCAGCATAAAGTTCGATATCCATTGCTTCGAAGTCAAGTTCCGTGGTGGAGTCGAAAGCTTCGTTCGGGATAAACTTGATTTCTGGTTCATTCAAGCAACTTTGCCTTCCACAAACATCCGGGGCTGTAGTTTTTCAGGTCGTGGACCGACGAGAATAAGCGACATCCAAAGAAACCTTATGCAGTATAGCAGAACACGAGAATCAAATTTGAACGGCAGGTTCGGCATTATTCGATAAACACAAATTCTTCAGTATTACGCTGCGATGCCCTGCCGTTGCACGATGAAGGGTTGCTTTTTGCGGCGAACGCCGTTCATGGAGGGCAATTGATTGTGCGGCACGTGTGGCCATCTGCCAGCCGTGGTCTAGAAAATCACAACTTGATACGATGCTCCAGCGCCGCTGCGGATGCTCTGTTGACGAACTCATATGTCTCTAGAATGAAGCTGTTATGGGTGCAAACAAAATGGCATATGTTCTTGCGGCTGGCGGGTTAGCGATCCTTTTGTATCTCGGCTGGTCACTAACGTCCAGAAACGCTTACGAGACAGCTGCTTATGACGTGATCATGTCCGACGGGGCGTTCGAAGTGCGCGAGTATCCGGATCTGATGATGGCCACGACGATAATGAAATCTTCAAATGGTAACGACGGTAGTTTAAACCGATTGTTCTCCTACATAAGCGGGGCCAATGAGAACAATCAAAAAGTCTCGATGACAACGCCTGTCTTTATGGATGCGGAATCGGAAGATCATCCGGGCCAGATGGGATTCGTCGTACCTGCGTCCGTTGTTGCTGACGGAGCACCGATGCCGTCTGACGTAAATGTTGAATTGCGGAGTCGGGAAGCCGGGCGGTTTGCTGTGATTCGTTTCAGTGGTCGGCTCGATGTTTCGACCAGACGCTAGGCTGAACAACGTTTGAAGCAATGGATGTCAGAGCACGAATTTACTTCTTCCGGCGAGGCCGAGTCCGCTGGCTACGATCCTCCGTGGACTCCGGGTCCTTTTCGCCGTAACGAAGTACTTGTGCGACTTCAATGACTGATCATCGAGACCGCAGCGAGCGCGGGCAATTGCGGAAGTTTCGGGCAAGCGAATTGCGGCTGACTAGAAATCGACGATTCTCTTTGCCCATGGAGCATGTCTAGTTCCCGATCTGAATCGCACAGGATCCAACACTGCTACATCCGCCGTGACTCTAGCCCGGATATCTCACGGCTCGAATTCACAAAACCGCCTTGCTTTGCGTAAGTCATTTGGACGAATCACTTAC
>CALFSX010000027.1 GCA_937916515.1 uncultured Planctomycetaceae bacterium
TAAGGTTATGTTAAGATTTCAAACCACAAGCACTTGCCGTGCCGAACAGTATTGGAACGGCGGCATTTTCCAACTCCATAAAGAACTCCGCATCCTGGTTCATTCTGGACCCCGTCAGCAGCAGCACAAAACCAATGTTGAACCTGTCCGCATATTTCAGCGTCCGCAGATTCGACCACGGCGTGTGTTCTGTATTGAAATAATCAGTGGGAAGACCCAGCAAAGGTCTTTGCAGAAACAAGCTGGCCAATTGAGGTTGAGCGCTAAGAACAGGAGCTCCGTCCGTGACACGTTCCTGAAGCAATTCCAAAAGCGATTGATCTCCAACGGGTTGTTCCAGAACCTCAGCAATTTGTCGACCAGCAGCAGCTTCTGCATGAAACTCAGCAAACGTAAGCCGCTGTCCCGCAGCCAATGACGCCACCAATGTTACAGAAGCAAGCAACAACATTCTTCGGTAACCAACAAATGCCACGGCAGCGTTCTGAACCAGCAATGCAACGGTCATTCCAACAAAAGGCACCAAAGGCAACAGCAGCCGAGTACTCATGCCAGCATTCTTTGTCATGTCCAGATAAAACAGAAATGAGAGGTACACCGGGGCAAACAAAATGACGGCTAACTTCTGAATGTCTGCCTCTTCCAGCCAGTGAACAATGCGTCCCCATGAAGCTGTTTTCAACAATGCTGTCAACAACAATAGTGCGGCAACAAGCTGCCCAATCGCGGCGGGATCTGAATCGTATAACTGAGATTTTGAAAAGCCGGTGATGCGACAAACGCAATAGTAAAACACCTTTGCCACCTCAGAAAACGCCTGAGCCGTGTCGTAGTTATTTCCGCCTCGCCATGTCCCTACCAACTGATGATTGCGAGTAAATATCAAAGCCATCAAGATTGAAACAGGTACGAAAACCGGCACCGCAAATTTCAGATGATCTTTGATCCGCAGTCGAAAACGCAACAACGCCGCCGCCCCCAACGTTGCCACCAAAAACACGGTCACGTAGCGAAACGAAAACGCCAATGCGACTGTGACACCAGCAGCCACCAACATCGAATATCGTGACTCACCAAGGCGACAACAATGCAAGCACAGCAGAATCAACGCAACAAACGGTATGTCTGAAGAATAAGACCAGACGTACACCCAGCCGGTCGCCATCATCAACCAAACCACAACGATCGCAAAAGCAGCATCGCGACACAAACCAACACCTCGACCGACAACAAACAACAGAGTCGGCAAAGCAGCGTAGCTGAGATAGCAAATCCCCAGTGCGGCTTGATCGGCAGTCGTACCGAAAACCCACGCCGCCGCAGCGATCACCATTGAATAGCCTGGCGGAAAAACAGTTTGGGGAGCAGGAATCGTTCCAAACTGAGCTTGCTCAGAATAATAAACCAAGTCGGTAAGCAACCACTTCCCCTGAAGCAGCTGTCGAGCCATCGATGTATAATGAGCCGTATCTTCAAACGCCCAGACTTCCGTTTGAAAATGAATAAGCCCTGCAACGCTTAAGATTCCGAAAACCAACGTCACCGCCGTATCGAAATTCCGAACGCATAGTTTTGGCGACTCATTCACAAACCGAAATTCCAGACAAGCCCACAGCTGTTCCGAGTTTCGCCTGCCGCACCTGAAAGTTTTTCGCAAGCAAACCAGTCCACGCCACAAACAATTAACACGCGACGCATTCTTCCCAAGGCTTCCTGAGTCTATCAAAGGGACACAGATCACGGAAGAACGGTGTCAAAATCACGTGGCCGCGTTCAGCAGGCAAATGTAATCAGGAGTTCCAATAAAAAACTCCGGCTGCACCAATACAACCTGCAACAGGTTGATCGCCACAGCCGGAGAATTTTTGGACAAAGCCATCGAAGATAAACGACAACAGCCAGGCATCAGACTTAGTTGTCGTAGTCAATATCTATGGTCCCGTTGCGAGAAACAATCGTGACTTCGTAACGACCATAGTCAATTCGAATCCGCGTTTTGCAGGGACTGACTCTTAAACTCTGAACGGGGCAGGGCGGAGCCAGAATTTCCACATACGCAAGTTGTTCAACACAATCACAACTTCCGAATCGGCCAAGATGAGGATCGCGTACTGCAACAACAACCGGAATCGCTCCCGGAGCAATCTTACACGCATCCCTCACTCGCACGCAGGTTTCCAAAGGAACGTTACACGTTACAACATCTCCCAACTGGTGCGACAAATGCCCGAACGCGCCTGGCGCCGGTGGAGCAGGATACACCGGCCGATCATAAACAGCAGGCCAACGCGGAATTGGAGCGACGGGAAGCTGTGCAACTCGCGGCGCGTTGCCAAAACTGATATTGAACGACACTCGACTACGCGGCTGTGTTGCAACCGGCACGTGACTGCGAACGTTGCGAAGATCGCGTGTAACGTGAGAGTCACGTGCGCTATGGACATCCCGACGATCCCGGACAGACTGCACTACATGATCGTGCTCATCATGGTGCGAAGGTTCAACTCGACCACGAGCGGAAACAGTGCGATACTGAGGAGTGGACGGCCCCTGCAAAGCTCGCAAAAAATCAACAATGTCGTTAGCCGGTGCCGCTGGAGCCAGACAACAAATTACGCTTAAAACCAGAAGTGTTCTGTGAGGCATGGTGAGCGCCTTTCGTCTTGATGGAAACCTTCAGTGAATGAATGCCAACGTCGTCATCGGCACAAACCACCTTAATTCAAATCCGGTACCAAAACGCCACCTTCAGGCCTAAACCTTTTCTATGAAATGATTTACGACCGAAGGAGAAGTGCATCGCGGAGCTCCACCGCGGTATCAAAACGACAACAGCATTGGTCAATCCGACAGCAATCAGCAAAGCCGCAACTGCCTGTACGGATTCGGACCGTGGGAGGTCCGCTGATGGAATTCTTTTTTCAGCGGAAGAAACGATTCAGCCAACTCGTCTGTCAGTCTATTCCAGCATTTTCAAGAACGCTTTCTTCATGCAGCGCACGGCTTCTTCCACAGGGCCACCCACAGTTGCTCCGGATGCGAGTTTATGCCCGCCTCCATTAAACTGTTCGGCCACTGCGGCGACATTGTGCGGCGGTCGGCATCGAAGGCTCACCTTGACCTGGCCAGATGGCTGCTGCACTGCGATAAACGCAGCTTCGGAACCAGCGATTGTCAGACATTCGTTGACAAGGCTTTCTGTATCCGAAGGCACAGCACCCGTTTCTTTCAGATCAACGGCGTCGGCGTAAATCCACGCCAATCGTCCGTCTTCTGATGTTTCAATTCGGCCCAAAACTCGTCCACCCAAACGAACTCGCGCCAAAGATCTTTGTTCATTCAGGTAATTGAACAATTCGTGGGGGCTGGCCCCCAGTTCCATCAGAGCTGCACCAATGCGCATTGTGTTGGCGGACGTTGACGGAAACCTGAACCATCCCGTGTCTGTCGCAATCGCGGCATACAAAGCGGATGCAGTTACCGAATCAAACTCAACACCCAGATACTCCGCCGCTTCAAAAATCAATTCACCTGTTGCCGCTGCAGTGGTGTCTTTGAATTCCGTCGCTCCCATGTTGTCTGAACTAACATGATGATCAATCACAACTCGTTTCGGACCAGCCGACTGAATAACTTCAGCCATCGCCCCCAACTGCTGCCAGGCGCTGGTATCCACCACAATGTAAACATCGACGGCTGGAAGATCTGCCTGCTTGACATCCTCATTCAGCTTCAGAACCTGCTGGTCGGAGTTCAAAAACTGCAGGTTTGCCGGAGGAGCAGTCGCGTTCACGATCGTCACCTGCTTCCCGAAGTGACGCAGGATTGCCGCCATGCCAAGCTCAGAACCCAAAGCATCAGCATCGGGCCTGACATGACTGGAAATCAGAAAAGACTGATTGTTGTCGATGATGCTCTTAAGTGGAGCCCAGTCCAAAGATGACACAGAATGACCTTACAGTAGTTGCCTGCGGAATAGCGGAATTTGCTTCGCGACGGTAGCAAATGACCGTGGGCTGAACAATTAACAAATGCTCTCCAGTCCGGAATGGTGCCGCTTTTGCCCGGATAATCGGGGAATCACTTGAAACTGAAGACGTCAGCCTGAGGCAACTCATCCAGTGAAGTCAGCCCAAACAGCTCCAGAAAACGCTCACCCGTCACATAGGCAACATCAGATCGACGACTTCCCACGCGTTCAACTTCAACTACCTGCAGCCGAATCAAACGACGTACATGAGTCAACGCGTTTCGCTGCTGAATTGAATCCAAATCCTGCTTGGTGACGGGCTGGTTGTACGCAACAAACGCCAGAACTTCCAGAACTTCAGGAGACAGCTTTACTTCGCGAGGACCGATGCCAAAAACTTTTAGCTGCACGTTCGCAAACTTCGGTTTCAGCTCCATTCGAAACCCGCCCTCGTGAAGACGAATCTCATAGGGACGATTTTGAAATGCATAGCTCTCGTTCAGCTCATCAATAAGCTTCACGGCAACCCTGGCGTCAGTGTCGGTCCCAATCAGCGAAGCCAGCCGTTTGCCGGTGAGAGCAACTTCTCCACCAACAAACAAAGCGGCTTCGATAACCGCTCGCGGAGAAACTCGAATCGAACCATCAACAACGGCATCAGTGACCGGGGCAACTTCTGCAGCAAGTTCGTCCGCCAGATCATCGCCAATAGACGCAAAGGCAGACTCGGTTTCAAAGTCTGCTCCCTCGTCGTCACTCGCGAGTTCTCTTAAAGCCGAACCAACCTGCAATTCCGCCTCATCGATTGAACGTAGAGCTTCTCGATAGGCCAGCTCAATATCGTTGATTGGCTGCGAGTCATCGGCTGATTGTCCGGACATGATGCATCCCTGCAATAGACGTCGTCAACTCAGACGCAGCTGTTCGATCAGCGGGCGGAAATAGAAAACGCAGCAGAAGTACTAGTGCTGCATCACAGCTCAATCTTCGAGTAGTGGATCCTGTTTCTTAGCGGTAACACAGCACTAGATCACCAAACAACAGAAAGTCTGAAACTCTGGTATTTGCTTTATCCACGACTGAACGAAGCCAGCAGTGTTCTATTCAAGATTGTTCTTGGAACCCAGGGCAATTTGACGTCCCAGAAATCTTAGCACTCCGGTATTCACAAAGATTTCGCCGGATGCTTTTCCATCAACAACCTTCAATTCAAACTTCGTGTCGTCTTTGTCAGCAAGCGATTCGATCGCCAACTTTAAAGATCGCAGAACATCACGGCGCTGTTGCTGCAAATCCAATGACCCCGGATCGGGCGACTCTTCAATTAACTTTGACGTACGTGTGACCCAGGGCAAAAGCCGAGATTCAATGGTAAGCACAACATCGGATTCCGCTGGTTCCTTAAGATCCGCGATTGCGGTCTTCAAAACATCAAGCGATCCCTCTCCCGTTGAAAACCAGGTAAAGTTCTTCGATGTGCCGATGTAGACCGTTTTCCCTTCACCGAAAAGTCGGTCAAACAAATCAAAGTAGCCCTTGGCCAACTGAACTTCATGAATACTGACGTCGCCAACAGTAGCCACATCGACTGTCACTTTATTTCCTTTGCCCGTCTTTGCGATGAAAGCCAACGTCGATGCCAATCGCTCACCGTCTGTCGTAGATGCCGCACCGTAGGCGATTTGCTCTCCATTGGCATCAATCGTTGATTCGACGAAGCTATTGATATTTCCCGACTTAATACCATCCTGAACCACCGCCATGATGCCATCAAACAGTTCCTGAGAAGCGGTTTTTTCATCCGCACTCAAGTTCTGATCGGCTTTCAGACGAGCCACTGTGTCGGCTCGCATCAACTCAATAATTCTCAGCACGTTGCTTTGTCGAAGCTCATCAATCGGATGATTGGCTCGAATAGAAAGCACACTGTCTGCCGGCTTCTTCACAGAGGCAAAGGCATCGACCTTTTTGGTGAACAACGAGAGACTCTTGGCATAAGACGTATCTGGAATCGCTTCTGATGCAAACAGTACTTTGGCATTGGCGTCCGCCTTATTCAGAAACATCTGCACGCTGGAATTAAGCGATTCCACCATCAGCCGCTCAATTTCGGCCAACTGATTTTCGACCAGGCCTTTTCGAAGTGCAAATTCGGTTTCGGATTCCGAAGGACGTTTTTGCAAAGCGTCAAGATGATTTGAACGAATCTCTGCAAACGAATCGCGACGTTTCTGCTGATCTCCAACCATAGTTGCTTTGTTCAAAATCTGCAAACCCATGTTTGCACTGTTGGTCAGAAGCGACTGTATTCCGGGAAGAGGGTCACCCAACTTCAAAATAATCTGCTTCATCAACATGTGATCAGCAGGACTCGTCAAAATCAAAATTGCGTATTTAATATCCGGAAGCACGCGGAACCAACCCGTTTCGTCAGGCAGCAGTTCTGACAATGTTGCGTCAATGTCTTTCAACACAAACTGAGCTTCAATGTTCTCGCTCTTAAGGTCAGCTAACACTTCAAAGGCCCCCCAAACAACATAGGTGGGAGGCGTCGTGCCTGTCAAAATGTCTACGCGTACGGGACGCTTCTCGTCCATGCCAAAGACAATCAGGTCAAGAAAGTCGACAATATTCTCGAACTGCTTTTGCTCTTCGGTCGAGGTAAAACTTAGCAGGTACTCAATATCTGCCTTCAGCGTTTCAACGCCGCTATGCCCTATGGAGATTTCCGGCTGATGAGGTTGCTGGGCCTGAACCGGCACTACAGCAGAAAACGCAACCGCAAAGCCAATCGCGATACTTAGGAATTTGTGGTTCATAGGAAGCTGAACTTTGGAAAGTGAGGAGCTCCGAATCGCCTGTGCGAACTCCGGATTCAGTTGATTCGGAATGCATTCAAGTGCCCCCTGAACGCATTCCAGTTTTCCGAACAGTACGGAAACTGAACAGTTGGCGTATTCTATGACATTCCGCCAAAACACGTAAAGACTGTCTTTGTCCGCATTTATGGTCAAAATGAAGTATTTGCAAAAGGAAAAACCAAAGGTTACCGCTGCGAAAAAAGCGAGCTTTCCCTCATAACGGACGCCAAACACAGCATTTTGAGGATTCCCCAAAACGGTTTGCAAAACCACCTGAATTTTTGCCTCAGAGCCTGTCCAAAGTCAGTCGACCGACGGCGCGACAACACAAAGGAGGTCAGGAAGCCTAACAAGATGCGTGATTTAGTGAATGAACAGAGGCCAAAGGGAACCATCATTCGGAATGCTCAATGGTGAGCCCAGCACAAACTGCGATCTCCGGTAAGGAAAAGCTGTGCTGTGCGCCAGACGACTTCCCTGAGAGCCTGTAGCAACAGCCAGCGAGGTTGATCTTTGAAAGACGAACGGCACGAACACTGGAAAGACACATCCAGCGATTTCCCCGCATTCACCAGCTCATGCCCAGAACTGGCACTCAGTCGACCTTGTCCAATTTAGCAACGATACCCAATTGCGACGATGCCACAAGCTGCCATGTTGACCGGACTTCGGTTTAACAATGGGAACTACCGGCTTTCTGCTGCGAACAACAACAAGCACGGGGCGGGGAACTCCTTCGCCGAAGTTACCATCCAGGGGAGCCTTTATCCCCGAATTCGCACCTGAATCAGTACCTTCATGTGAGTTCAGACTTGCAACTTTTGAGCCCAACGCATCGTGTTCCAGTTTGCCGTCGCGAACAGCATCCTCAATCGCCGCCATGGTTTCCGGCGAAAACACCACAACCATTTCGCCAAAGTGCTCCTCTGATCGACTCGGAGCCTTCAACGATTCAGCAAAGCGAGCCAACAATTCACCGCGATCCTGATCGTCTATTTGCTCCGGATTCCATTCGGCACCGAATTCGACATTTTCGCCAGTCAGCACATCAAGCAGGTCTTCCTGAACCATATTCCCAGCAAAATGATCTTCCAGCTCTGGCTGCTCAGCTTCATCTTCCAGCATGGCCGTATGAACCTGCATACCGTTGCTTTGAAACGACTGCTTTAGCTGCCGAACAACCTGCCGATTATCTCCATCCGGCACAGTGACCAGAACCACATCCCAGGTCAACGGGTCACCAAACGCCGCTATTCCACTGGCCCCCAAACTCAGCTCAGCCAACTTACCGTCAAAAGGCGAACTGTCGCTGTTTGTGTAAACATTAAGAGCCAGCATCAGAACAGCGGCCGCAGCCGTCAGCAACGCAGCCAACCGGGCGACGAGACTTCGAGACTTTCGTTCGGAAGACGAACTGAAGCCTGTCGCCGTATCTGAATTTGCGGCAGGCGTAACGCACCGCGTCAACACGGCCCCTGACAGATCGATAGACTCGACGGGAATACTTCGCAGGCATTCACCCAACCGCTGCCAGGAATCCAGCATCCGTCGATCTTCAAGCGACAAATCAGATTCAGCAGAATCGAAAGCACTTAAGCTGGAATCGAATTCCTGCGAAAGCAGTTCGTCACGGGAGGGAGTATTTTGAGGCATGAGAAAACCAGGCGGGGGCGTCGAACAGAACGTACGCAACCAAGACGCCTATTCAGCGACGTTAGTTCCATATTTCCCAAAATTCAACATAAACCTTTACCCGGCAATAACTTACAATAAATAGAACATTGACCGGTGGCCGCATTCATCAGGCAAGCGAACTGAATCGCCCGCGCTGGCAATTGGACTACTTATTGCAGGGAACA
>CALFSX010000028.1 GCA_937916515.1 uncultured Planctomycetaceae bacterium
AACCCGGCCGTCACCGAATACGCCAGCCGCCTGGCCATGGGCCACAACAACCTCGGGATCCTTCAGGGAGAGACCGGCCGGGCCGACGCGGCGGAGGCCTCCCATGGACGCGCGCTCGAGATCCGGGAGCGGCTGGCTCGCGAGCATCCCGAATCACCCGACTTCGCCAGCGACGTGGGCGGGACGCTTAACAACATGTCGCTGATCGATCGGGGCGCGCGCCGTTTCACCGAGGCCCGTGAGAAGCTGCAACAAGCCATCGTGTGGCAGCGCAAGGCCCTGGCCACCAATCCCCGTAATCCGGTGTATCGCCAGTTCCTTGCGAACCACCTCGATGGCCTCAGCGCGGCATGCCAGCGTCTGGACGACGCCGAGGGCGCTGCCGAGGCCCAGCGCCAGCTCGCCGAACTCCAGGCCAGCGACCCACAGTTCCAGGCCCTCGACGCCCGCCTGACCGCGATCGCCAACGGCGAGCCCGCGAAGGATAACGCCGAAGGGCTGGCCCTGGCCCAGCGAGCCTACGACACGCGACGCTATTCCCTGGCCGCGCGGCTCTGGGGCGCGGCTCTGGAGGCCGATCCCAAGCTGACCGACGACCGACAGATGCAGCACCGCTACAACGCCGCCTGCGCGGCATCTCTCGCCGCCGCGGCCCTGGGCCAAAACGAACCACCGCTCGACGAAGACGCCCAGACCAGGCTCCGCAAACATGCTCTCGAGTGGCTGACCGCCGAATTGGCAACCTGGTCGACTTTGCTGGAGTCCGGCCCACCCGAAGCAAAGGCACTCATCGCCCAGACCTTGAAGCATTGGCAACAAGATTCCGATCTCGCTGGCATCCGCGATGCCGCCGAACTCACGAAGCTCCCCGAGTCCGAACGAGGGGCTTGGGAGTGGCTCTGGAGGCAATTGGATGAACTCCTGGCCAAAGCCTCGGCAGAAACCAACTCCGGAAACACGCCCTGATCGAGCATGAAATGTTGGCCGCGACTGGAGCTGGAAAAGCAAAATATTTTGGAATTTGCTCGCCGGCAGGGTCTGTCGCGTCGCACGGATCCGTGAAAGACAAAGTTGACCTCCGATGACCATCGATCCACAACGAGCCCAGGCTATGATCTTGGCGACCCTCTAATTGTCCGACCCAACGGAAAGCGTCAGGCGCTCAATTGATCCCTGTGTAAATAAAAGGTTCCTGGCACCGTTTTGTTCAGCACAGAATTGCAATAGTTCTTCAGTCAGACTTCAAACCACAGGACGTAGATGGTGAGCGTTCCGTCTCTGTTGTCGATGTAGCCAACACGCATGAAGGCTTTGTTGGGATCGACTTCGACATCGCCTCCCACAAGGCGTTGTTCATCGGCGTTCCACCAATAATCTGATATCGGTGTCGCATGCCGGATTTTATACCCAACCTCGGTGAACTCGGTGGTGTTTACTCTGTTCGCGTCGAATACATCGTCGATGCTTTTTGCTTCGACAGTTATCTTGCACCACATGACGGCATCCATGCCCGGTGAGTACCAGAGATTTTGTTCCTTGATGATTAGATCGCGGCGGATATACATCTTGTCGCGATGAGACTCAAAGCTAGTGAACGCCACGTTCAGAAAGTACAAAACGCTGCCAATTGCGAGGGCCATCAAAACGGACACCAGCAGAACTGCAACCGTGCAGCCAAACCGGCGCGTTTTCGGATGGGCTGTGTCATGTGACATGTTATCTCTCGTTTCAGTTAGCTGTTTCGGGATCACAAACGACGGAAACGTATGGTGAGGAGGATCTCACGCATGATCGCTTCCGACCGCGTCCTGCGTCCCTGGTGCATCTCATGCGAAATCAGAACTTGGAGCCGACTTGCTCTGGGTTCAACATCAGAGGATCGTCGACTCCCATGGCTCGAAGCGTTTTGCTCCAAGGTCCAAGTTCCATGCCCTTGGTGATCTCGCCGGTGGCCGAGTTCATCCAGAAATAACCGAGCGTGTCCTCGGGTTCATCGATGCCTTCCCGTTGAGTGATGAAACCATAGATAATGTCTTTATGACAACCAATCTTCTCGAGCCTGGCACCGGCAACCCCACGACCCTTGCTGTCAACGAGCATAACTTGCAACCGACTTGCAAAGAATACTTTGTAGCCGTTAGGCAGCGTTAACCGGTTCAAGTCCGGCTCGACATAGGGTTCGCCGATGCGAGCGACCGACTTGCCTGAAAGACTCTTTGTCTCAGCAGGTTCAAAACCGTTAATTTCAAGTTCGCCATTCGGTTTGACTGTGATCTGAAACTGACTTTCGGCATTTGCTTTTTCGGCTGGTTTGGTGGACGTTCCAGGTTCGGCGCCCGGTACCGCAACGGGTGTTAGTGTTAGCGTTCGACTTGCAAAATACCAATGCCCATCAAAATAGTGACCGTCAAGCAGGGACGCTTCTTCGCCGACTCGCGAGATCTGGGCGACGCCGCGCCACTGAACTTCGTATTTCTCCATCATTGGCAAGAGAAAGATGGTCCATGTGTACTCCGGCTTTTCGCGTGGCCATTGAATGCTGAAAGTCCAGCCTGGACCAGGACGACCGACTTCCTCGAAATGGGTCTTAAAACCACCCTTCACTTCCATGATCGCATCAAACCCTGAGTCTTTGTCGTCGGTTTTCATGTTTCCACCAAACAACCAACTGCCTCGACTCTTGTTTAGGCCGTCAATCAGGACAAGCGGTTCTTTGGGAAGGCGATCGAGATGTTCCTGAGGGATGTCGCGTCCGAGCAATACCGGCCAGGTTAGTGGCTCTGATTTGGAATCCCCTTCATCAATTGGTTCAACGACTTTTTCTTGTTGCGGTGCCGCTCGTTCATTTGATTGTTGCTGTGCTGGACCATCCTGAACGAGAAACGTCAGGGCTCCTGTTAGCCAAAGCAGTAAAGTGAAAACAGCTGTCATTAGGAGGCCGCCTATGGTTGCGAGGAATAAAGTACGGTGTTTGGTGGGTTGGGCCGATCGAAGACTTTCCGGAAGATCGACGGCTGTTGGTTGCTGAACGTGACTCAGGCAGGCATCGAGCAAGGTGTGCAACTCTTTCGCTGACGGGAAGCGATCTTTTTTGTCTTTCGCCATCAGCCGGTCGATGATGCCGACCAGCCAGTTTGGTATTTCGGGGTTCAGTTCACGGATCGGCGTGGGCGATTCGTCGATGATCTTTCTCATGACGCTGTGTGATGACTCGGCGCGAAACGGCACACGCCCAGTGCATAGCGTGTAAAGGACGCTGCCCAGGCTGAACAGATCGCTCGCCTGATCGACCGCTTCACCCCGCGCTTGTTCAGGAGACATATACTGCGGCGTCCCGGCGATGGTCCCGTGCTGGGTCAGCGATGCATCATCGACAGCTCGAGCCAATCCGAAGTCGGTCAGCGTGACCCGTTCAACGCCGTCTTCCAACAAGATGTTCTCAGGCTTGATGTCGCGATGCACGAGACCCTGTTCATGGGCAGCCGAGAGACCTGCGGCGATCTGTGATCCGATCCTCAGAATCTCGACGGTGGCCAAAGTGCCTTCGCGGTCGAGTCGTTTTTGCAGCGAACCGCCGCGAATGTAGCCCATTACCAAATAGGGCGTCGCGTCTTCGCTTGAAACACTGTGAATCGGAATGACGTTTGGATGCAGCACTGCTGCCGCTGCCTTCGCCTCTCTTGCGAATCGTTTTCTGGCGGTTGCATGACTTGCTAAGTGCGGAGCCATCACCTTGATGGCGACGACGCGATCAAGTGCGGTATCGACGGCCTTCAGCACGACGCCCATACCACCGACACCGATGACGCCCGAGATTTCATATCCCCCAAGTCTCCCAAGGCGGTGCGGATCGTCGGAAGGTGCGAGCGAATCCAGGACGTTCTGGATCGATGTTGGGACATCTGGTTTTCCAAAATCCAACGACGCCGCTGAGTACTCGATCGAACTGGAACGATCAAACTCGGAGGCGAGCAGGCACGCCGCTGCTTCACTCCAGCTTTGAGAGTCAGCAGCAGATAGCTCCATGTAGTCTCGGCAGCCCGAACAGACATCCAGATGTGCGACAAGCGGCGCATCTCTCAAATCGTCAGGATCCGATGCGAGGAAGACATCGATCCGCTTATGGTCACAGTGATCAGTTCTGGCGTTCATGGACCGCTCTCCTGCAGACGTTGTACTTGCTCACGAAGCCTGCGCATGATGCGACTGCGAGCGGCATAAACAGTGCCCATTGATTTCCCAAGCAGATCTGCGACTTCGTCGCAGGGTTGACCATTGACGACGGTCAGTTCAAATGCTCGCCAGGTATCTGAATCGACATCCAACTTCACCACCGATGCGGCACGTAAATACTTCTCTCGCATGGATTCCTGCGACAACTCTCGCTCGATGTCGGCTGCAGTGGCAGATTGTTCCCCCAGCCATTCGAGCATCTCGGATCCACCAACCCCTGCATCCTTGGGTTGTCGGGAAAAGGCAGTGGCTATGGCATTCCGAGCGACGCGCCGCAGCCAGTGGCGAAACCTGGTTTCGGGACCCGACTTTTCCCAACTTTGGATGGCTCCAGCCACACGCATCAAGACAGTTTGAACAAGGTCTTGAGCATCGGCGTCCTGCATTCCACGACGCCGCGCCATGCGATAAATGACAGGCCGGTACATGACCACAAATTTATCCCACGCTTCGCGATCCTCTGGGGATCGGACTTGCGCGATAAGGCTGGATCGTGTCTGTGGAAAATCGGTCATTACTGTCTCCTGAAAGACTAAACTCGCGACGTTACGTCAATCTGACACGAAAAGACGAAAAACTTTGAAGTCACCTCGATTTTCTTCGCGGAGTGGGCTGAAGAGACGTTCGGCCAGGACAGAAACCAGCAGAAACGGCGACAGGAACTGTAAATTGATTTCCGCCGGAAAACAACGGCCTGGTGAGCCAGGAGTTTGTGCACGTCAGCCGTTCCAGCCGTTCAGGCTGCTGAGTTCTTTGACGCCACACGGGGAAACAAACCGGGGCATCCACCGGCCTGGGGGCCAGTTCTGAAGGATTCCCAGCCGCTCGTCAAGCGGACATATGACTTGTTGAATGAGGTGAGTGCCGAAACGTTTATCCATCGAAGTAAATTCGATGGTGGAGGTGAAAGTCATGGGGGACATCGGCTGTCTTGAATTGAATCACCGTTGGAGGCCGGAGCTCTGCCAGCTTTGTTGATCCGCACCGTCGATTCTCAGGCGACCTGCGGTAAGGTATCAACAAAAAAAGAGCCCGTCGCAAGTGCGACGGGCTCTTTATGTTTCAGGTTACTTCAACGACGGTCTTAGAACACGTCCAGAATGAAGTGGTGGCCGCTGTGATATGGCTTTTCTGTGGGGGAGAAGTTGTACCATGACTTGTTGTACACCGGAATCTGCATTGTCTGCCGCGACTGGCCGTGATCCTCGCAGCCTGAGCTTTACGACGACGATGCAATTGCTGGTTACGAACTGGTTGTTGTGCGCGGTGATCGGCGTGACTCCGTTGCTGGCAGATCTGGGCAAGAGGCTTCCAGCAGCGAGGTTGTTGGCCATCGCCCCGATCGTGTTGAACCGCGAGTCAACAAACGCCGCCCGAAAGTGCTGGCGCTAATGACAAAACCACGTTAGGAATACCACACCGAACTCGCAGTGGTACCGTGAACCTAACTCCTTGACACGTAAGACACAGTGCCATTCGGTCCCGACACCTTTTTTGGTGACACCTTTTGCCTCTCACCTTTTACCTGACTGTGCCTCATTGGAGATTCAGCGGAAGATTTCCAGCCGCAATACTACCGGAGTTTCACTAACGCTTCCCTTGCGGCGTTGGCAACATTTTCGTCGGTGTCGGCAGTGGCCTCGTGAAGTGCACTGCGAATCTCAGCGTTTTTTGTGCCGATCACACCCAGAGTGATCACGGCTTCTGCTCGGATTTTCGGATTTGGATATCTCATTGCTTTCAGCATAAACGGCACCGCAAGTGCGTTATGTTCGTCAGACGGCGCAACACGTGCCAGAGCCCACGCGGCGAGAATGCGATCCAGTTCCGTTCCTTCACGTGTTCCAGATTTCAGCCTGGCCGCCACAACTTTCGCTCTTGTTCCCATACGGCCCAGCACGAAAGTGGCCGAATTTCGAATTTCTGGATCGTCACTTTCCAAGGCTGCCACCGCCACCGGCAGTGCGTCATTGGAAATCATCTGCAACAATCCCAACGTGTGGAACGCTTCCGATCGAACACCCGGATCACGATCGTTTCGAGCCAGTTCCAAAATTGCCGGAGCGGCCGCTTGATTGTGCTTGTCCAGTCGACTGATGGCCGCGAGTCCTTCTCTTCGCGCCAGCGAACGCTCGGAATGAAGAGCACTAATAAGGTGGGGAAGTGCCAACCCCGCATTTTCTGCGCTCTCCGGCTGCAGTATGACAAGAGCCCATGCGGCGGCTCGCAGTGTCCGTTGATCAGGATCAGATTCGTTTGATTCTGTGAGGATAGATTTCAATGCAGGGACACACGACTGTTCCCCAACGTTGCCAAGCACATAGGCCGCGCCTGCACGTGATAATTCGTCTTTCGATTCTCTGAGCATCTTCATGAGCTCAGGAACAGCAGATTTTGCGTCCGGGCCAATCGTGGCCAAAGCGATGAAGGCTTCACGGCGCAGTTCTTCGTCTTCGCTTTCAAGCAACGGCAATAAGGAAGGTACACCTGCCTTTCCGTCCGGTCCCATTTCACCAAGAACTGTGACCGCGAGGTGCCGATACTCATCTGCCTGAATAAGACTTACCAACACCGGTACAGCCAATGGACCAAGTTGCCCGAGTGAGTTAGCTGCTCGAACAGTCACACCACCGTGCGCATCACTGATGGCAGAAGCAAGGGCGTCAACTGCCTGTTGACTGCCGTATCCAATTTCACCGAGCACCTGAGCCGCCGTGCTGCGGATGATCGTGCTGTTGTCTTTCAGGAGTTCGCAGACGCGTGATATCGCGGTCGCGGCACGTGGGCCAAATCGAGCTAATGCGGACATCGCATCCGCCCGCACCGCAATGGAATCAGCATGCAGGAGCTGTTCCAGTTTCGCTTCCACTTCCTCAGAATCTGTACCGATCTTTCCCAATGCCTCAGTCGCCAATCTCACGACCAACTCATCTTCGTCCTTGAGCCGTTCCACAAGAACCGGAAGCAGTTCCACTGCCGGAGTACCAAGTTCGCCGGCAATGCTGCATGCTTTGCATCGAACAACAGACTGCGGATGAATCAACGCATTCTTTAGCCCCGAAACAACCCTGTCTCCCAAGTCGACAATGGCACTGGCTGCAGCGTTTCTCACGAAAGGCTTCTGATTGCTCAGAAACTCAAACAGATGCGGAATTGCGGTTAATACAGCAGCACTGTCTTCTCGTCCCATCGTCGTTAAACAGCGGACGGCAGCAATAGCAACGGCTGCATTCGGACCAGCTGCCAGTTGTTCGATCCGGATTGTTAAGTCAGCCGGGATAGATCCGATCTGTCGCAAGGTGTCGAGCGCTGTTAGCTGCAAGGTGACATTACGATTTGCCAGCATCGCGCCGACTTCGTTGACTGATTTCGTTGCCAGCGGTCCGATATGACTCAGGGCAATAAGGGCTTCGTACTGAAGTGCCAGATCGTCGGAGGAAAGTAACGCGGCAAGATCGGGGACAGCTGCCGTTGCATAAGGCCCGTACTCAGCAAGCTGAGACGCCGCGTCCAGCTTTTCCTCATTTGTGCCGTTTCGCAACAGTTGACTTAACGCACTTACTTCAGAAGGTTCAGAAGAATTCTTCTGACCGAACGAAAACGGAACGCATAATGAAAGATTCAGGACCGCGACAACGCACACAGTTCGATTATTTCGTGAACAGGATCGCATTACTTTTCCTCCAATGCGTAATACCCCTCAACGGAGAGACTGCCTAGGAATTTGCGAGCGTCAGAATAGGCCTCAAACCCGACTTCCTTGATCAAGTCACTGGTGTTGGTTTTCATTCGCTTTGCTATGTTGCTGATGATGCCTGCTGATCGCTGGTCGGGTCCGTTTTGAGCGATCGACTGAACAGCAGCTTCAATGGTCGCTCGATCGTCTTGGAACTTGTCTGAAAGTAGAGGCATTGGCCAGTCAATCGTACCTGTCGTACGATCGAGCTGGTCAAGGGAAAGTCGCGGATAGAGGTCTGTTGGGGCTTTCTGCTGGCGGTTGGCCGCTCGTTCCTTTTGCGCTGACTGTTCTGCTGTCTTGCGTTTTTCGATCGCTGCGCGCTGCTGACGCCGTATGTCGTCGTATTTCGCCTTGTTGTCAAGGTATTGAGACCGGGCCTTTTCGTTGTACTCGGCAGCGACGGCATCATTTCGACGAGCATTCGATTGCGCCATCGTCAGCGCAGCCTGAGCCCTCACCGCGTTGCCATATGCCGTCTGAACACCACTTGGATAATAGGAATAGCCAGTCGCACCATATTGCACTGGTCCATACCATCGTCCCCCATAAACTTGATCGGCAACTGCCCACCGCGCCACACCCCGATTGACGTACTGAGCAACTGAGCTTGTTGTCGAGGCAGCAAATAGCAGGGCGATGACGGCAAAAGCGATTCGTCGGCTAGAGGACCTGCGGAATCGATTATTTGTTTCCATGTGACACTCCTGCGATTGT
>CALFSX010000029.1 GCA_937916515.1 uncultured Planctomycetaceae bacterium
TGCCTCAGACCATTTGAGCTGACGCTCAGAAACGCTCCGTTGTCGCTCAGAAAACTTGACTCAACGTGAACAAGTTTGCTGCTTTAAGACTCTAACCCGTGGCTGAGAGACCTGGATTTTACTTTCCGGGCTCTCAGCTGCGGGTTAAGTCATTCTCATTTCGGCAATCATGGCGTTTCGGCGCTGTGAAGTCGGCTATTTCTGATTCCTGTCGTTGGCTTACAGAAACAACGCGTGCTGCAAGGGCGTTTGCCTTGCATTGATTGGTTTAGCCCGCCACCATCCGCATTCACCAGTTTTTACGCAAGTTTTTGTTCAAGTTGCTTTCCAATGAGTATCCTGCAGACACTTAAGAATCGATTCGCCACAGCTCTTCAGCCGCTTTCTGACGATGTCGCTCCGTTGCTGGACATGATTCGATCTTCGCAGGACCCCAAATTCGGCGACTTCCAGGCCAACTGCGCCATGCCGCTGGCGAAGCAAGTGGGCAGGCCGCCTCGCGACGTGGCGGCAGACATTATTGCGGCATTGGATGTCAGCGATATTTGCGAAGCTCCGGAAATTGCCGGCCCCGGTTTTATCAATCTGAAACTCAAGGATGCATGGATCGTTGAGCGGGTGAATTCCATTGCTGGCGACGATCGTCTGGGCGTGATGCCGGTTGAGAATCCTCGACACGTGATTGTGGACTTTTCATCACCCAACGTGGCTAAGCCGATGCATGTCGGCCACTTAAGAAGTTCAGTTATCGGCGACGCAATTTGCCGAACTTTGCGATTTGCCGGACACAAGGTCACCAGCGACAATCATATTGGCGACTGGGGAACTCAGTTTGGCATGATCATCTACGGCTATCGCAACTTC
Organism: uncultured Planctomycetaceae bacterium; assembly: GCA_937916515.1. Lineage (GTDB taxonomy): Bacteria > Planctomycetota > Planctomycetia > Planctomycetales > Planctomycetaceae > Fuerstiella. Next base: position 865 of record CALFSX010000029.1, read on the forward strand.
GTTGACTCAGCAGCGTATGCGGCTGATCCCGTAGCTGAGTTGGCTCGACTGTACAAGCTGGTGAATCAACTTTCTGATTATCATGCGGCCAAACAAAAACTGCCTCAACTGAAGATCAGTCTGCAACTACAGAAAGACGAACTAGCTGCAGAACAATCAGAGACGGATCCGGCTGACAAGAAGGCCAAAAAGAAACTGAAAAGCTTTCAGAAGGCCGTGGACACAACGTTGGATAGCATTAAGTCTGCGGAAGAAAAACTGGCTGCAGTCGCCGCCGACTCCAACCTGCAGCAACTTGCGGATGCTCATCCCAATATTGCCAGGCTGGCTCGAGCAGAAACGTCAAAACTGCATGCGGGCGACGTTGACAACCAAAAGCTATGGGACGAATTTCTGCCCGCCTGTCTGCAGGCGTTGCAGCGAGTTTACGATCGACTGGACATTCAGTTCGATATGACATTGGGAGAAAGCTATTACAACCCCATGCTGGCCGATGTTGTTTCCAGCCTGAAAGATAAGGGCCTGGCGACCGACAGCGACGGGGCCACGTGCGTGTTTGTAGAAGGCAACGAAGCTCCGTTTATCGTGCAGAAAACCGATGGAGCGTTCACGTATGCGACAACGGACCTGGCCACAATTCAGTATCGAGTTGAACAACTTAAAGCCGACGAAATTTTATACGTTGTGGATAAGCGGCAGGCCGAACATTTCAACCTGCTGTTTAAAACGTGCGAACTTTGGGGCTTCAAAGATCTGAAGTGCCAGCACGTCAGTTTCGGCACGGTGATGGGCAAAGACGGCAAGCCGTATAAGACTCGATCCGGCGACAACATCGGTCTGGAAAGTCTGATCGACGAAGCCATCGCGCGAGCTCGCACAGTTGTTGACGAAAACGACGATCGTCGAGAAACGCCCGTGCTATCGGCTGAGGACCGCCACAGCGTTGCGGAAATCGTCGGCATCGGCGGAATCAAGTACGCCGACCTGCATCACAATCGTGAAAGCGATTACGAATTCGACTGGGACAAGATGCTGGCCACAACCGGCGACACGGCGACCTACATGCAGTACGCCTATGCCAGAATCTGCGGCATCTTTCGAGAACTGAACATCGATCGAAACGCCATCGGACAAGCGACGGCCAACGTGCTGTTAACCGGTCCGGAAGAACGAGCCTTGGCATTGCAGCTGATTCAATTTGATGAAGCCATTTCATCAGTGATTAGCGATTATCGCCCGAATCAAATGACCGGCTGGTTATTCGACGCCGCCGGAAAGTTCAGTGCGTTCTATGCTCAATGTTCCGTCAAGAATGCCGAAACGCCCGAACTGAAAGCCAGCCGCCTGGTGCTGTGTGACCTGATGGCACGAGCCATCAAGACCGGCCTGTCATTGCTGGCAATCGACACAGCAGAAGTGCTGTAGTTGGTTGGTGCCATTGGATTTCAGGGACGTTGTGCGGCGGATGTGAACGTGGATGGACCGCTGGTTGTGGCTGCGATTGTGGAGCCCCCAAAGTCGCCATCACGCTGCGCCGTGATGGGCATCGATTATCGCACGTTGCCGTTATTCGCCACTACTGTGCTATGCAATAACCGCGAGACGATTTCCCTCAATAGAATTTCGCCATGTGACGAATCACGTAGCCCAGAATGGTGCTCCATGATTGTTCGACATCGTCGTTCCATTCCGGGTCGAATTGGCGAGCCGTTTCGATCACGCTGTCAAACCAGTATTCATACAGTTCCGGCTTGATGTCCAGATGGTGGCGATCGTGAGTTTCTGCTCGTTCGCGAATCTCGTGCAATGCTTCCGGCTCACCTGAAGTCGCCCCAGCCGCCAGCTTTAGCGAATGCAGCAACATTTCGTTCTGTTTGGTGAAATCTGTGAAGCGAAACTTGTGCCGGATCTCTTCAGACCGCCCAAAGAAACGGTCGTAAAACGACGGAATAAAACTCGAATCCGCACTGCAGCGATTCAGGCTTTTCAGGAACAATTCTTTATGAGACGCTTCACTCATCAGAATTCATTTTAAGAAACAGTTTTCGAATCATACGAGCGAACAGTACTTAAACCCTGGATCTCGCATTAGATTTCAGGGGCGTATCTCTGATGATGCTGTCCATGTTCACAACTTCGTCCAGATCCGTCAACCTCTCGTTTCGTCGGCCAGTATCGCGGCTGCAGACGTTAACAACGGCAAAGAATGGCCTTCTTTCGTGTATCTTATGCTGGTTCGCGTTAGACTTCCGATTGTGCGGCAACTGGCATTTGTCTGTACGGCTATTGGGCCGATCGAACGTTGATAACGCCGGTGCGTATTGGGTTTTCTGGTTTTCTGTGCAGGTTTGAGTTTACGGCTGAATTATGCTTCTAAGGGTGACGAATCTTCGAGCTCCGGTGGAAACGCCGGAAAGTGAACTGACGCCGCTGGTTTGCAGAAAACTGCGGTTGGCCGGTGAAGAACTGCGTTCGTGTCGAATCATTCGCAAAAGCCTGGACGCTCGGCAAAAGTCAAAGCTGGAATTTGTCTACTCGCTGGTGCTGGACACAAAATCCGACAAGCCGCTCCCCGCAAAATTCGGCGACCTGGTTGTAGATGCCTACAAGAACTCCGGCTTCGTCGATCCGGTTCCCGGCACCGCCCCAATGTCTGAACGGCCGGTGGTCGTCGGCTCCGGACCAGCCGGCTTGCTGGCCGCCTACTTTCTGGCCGTTAAAGGCTATCGTCCGATTGTGATCGAACGCGGCAAAGCCGTTAAGGAACGTGTTCCGGCGATTCGAGCATTTGATTCCGGTGGCGAGCACGACAACGAAAACAACTATCTGTTTGGCGAAGGAGGAGCTGGCTGTTTCAGCGACGGAAAGCTCACCTGCCGCATCACCGGGCCGGATGTGGATTGGGTGCTGGAAAGCTTTGTCGAATGCGGCGGACGTCCTTCGCTGGTTTACGAACATCGTCCTCATTTGGGCAGCAACAAACTGCCCATGATCTGCCGCAACTATCGCCGCAAAATCGAAGCACTCGGCGGCGAATACCGATTCGAATGCCGTCTTGAAGGGCTGAAGATTGTTGACGATCAAGTTGTCGGCATCGAAACTTCATCAGGCCATATTCCCACCTCACACTGCATTCTGGCCATCGGCCATAGTGCCAGAGATTCGTACGAAATGCTGTTGCAGGCCGGGCTGCCTCTAAGGCCGAAAGCCTTCCAGCTTGGATTGCGAATTGAACAGCCACAGGAACTCATCAATCAACACAAATACGGCAAGCCGGAATACCTTCAACAGCTGGGCGCCGCAGATTATTCTTTGGTGGCCAAAGGCGAACGAGACCTGTTTACGTTTTGCATGTGTGCCGGCGGAATCATGATTCCCAGCGTTTCAGAACCCAACATGTTCTGTTCCAACGGCATGAGCAATTCTCGGCACGACACGCCTTATGCCAACAGCGGTCTGGTGGTGACTCTGGAACCGGAACTGTTCGGCAGCAATCATCCACTGGCGGGAGTTGAACTGCAGCGCAAATACGAAGCCGCCGCATTTCGCCTGACGGGAGGCCATTATCACGCTCCCGTGCAGCGAGCCATGGATTTTGTGAATGGCAAAACGCCGTCGCCGGACGAACACATTCCAACGTCGTACGAACGAGGCACCAAGGCCCGAAATCTGGCCGAAGTATTGCCTCCTCCGATTTTGAAAGCGATGCTGGACGGCCTTCCGGTGATGAATGAAAAGTGGAAGGGACGCTACTTGCCGGATGCTGTATTGGTTGGCCCCGAAATGCGAGGCAGCTCTCCCATTCGTATCGATCGTGATCGTGAAACCTGGCAGATACCGGGAATGAGCGGCCTGTATCCTGTGGGAGAAGGCGCCGGCTATGCTGGCGGAATTGTGACCGCTGCCGTTGACGGTTTACGAGCTGCAAAGAAACTGGTGGAACAGTTCGCTCCGTGTGAGTAGCCGGCTTGCAATCACGTTCGGCAGAATTATTAGTTGCCCTCGTGCCTGCAATTCTGGTTGGCGAACTGCAATTCACTTTGCTTTATTCAGAACCAGCAGTCAGCACTTCCACGCAAAATCTCATCACCTCGTGGACGGCAGAAAACTGTCTGTCGCGGCGGACGGTAACCGCGTTCAGGCTACCGGCGTCAACGTCCTGTGGCGATGGCTGCAACTTTAGCTGTCGCGAATACACGGTCACGTCGCTGTCGGAACCAATCACCACTGTGGACCATGCCATGCCGTCCAGTTCTGGTGGAGCATCCGGCCCCAGATGTCCGGTAACGCTGGCGGCGATGGTTGCCTGAGGAGTCCTGAGGATGGCCCCCATGGCCATTTCCTGGCTCACCTGTTCGCTGACGGCCCCGAATTCTTCCAACGATTGTTCTTCTACATTCAGCCAGGCACACTTCGTTGGCAATTGGTAAACCACGGCTGATCCGGCCAGTACGTTGGACGCTCCTGGAATGCGAGCCAGCGAAGCCGAAATCAAACCGGCTGTGCAGCTTTCTGCAAACACGATCTGATGTTTGGATTTTTGCAGAAGGTCGGCAAGTGCTTCCGACAATTGATCATCAAACATGTCATCGACCTTGAAGTTATCCAATCGACGAATCGATCCTGCAATTCAGCCCGATGCTGCCAGAAGAAGAGTCGCCACTGCAGTTGTGAGACCTCATGGTACAGTTATATCAGCTCCACAATTATGCGATCTGGCCATTTTTCCGGGATCGTCGGATCCTTTCCCTGTTGGACGTGGGTAACGATCCGTGCCTGCAAGTGGAAAGCCGTCGCTGGCGCACTGGCCCTGCGAGCCCCTGAGGCAAGCTCAGGGGGGATGCGAGATCCGTTGCTAAATCTTGTTACTCGAAAGGCGGCGCTGCAGACTATGGCAGGTCTGAGCTGCCCATCAGGTAACGATCAACTTCTCGTGCACAGCCTCGGCCTTCGTTTATGGCCCAGACGATCAAACTTTGACCTCGACGACAGTCGCCCGCGACAAAGACATTTTCCACGTTGGTTGTGTACTTTTCGTGATCGGCCTTCAGCCAGGTCATGCCGCCACGTCCTTCGGTGATGTCGATTCCAAGTTGCTGTGCAGGGCCGCCTTCCGGGCCAAGGAATCCCAATGCCAGAAATACCAGGTCAGCTGGATACTCTTTTTCCGACCCCGGAATCGGAGTAAACGGTGCTCCGCCTTCCGTGATCTTCTGCCAGTCAACCTGACAGGCTTTAACGGCCTTCAGGTTGCCATTTTCGTCGCCAATAAATTCGACGGTGGACACGCAGAATTCGCGAGGGTCTTTGCCGAACTTTGCGGCTGCTTCTTCGTGACCGTAATCAACTCGGAAAACACGAGGCCATTGAGGCCAGGGGTTGTTGGAAGATCGTTCCATTGGTGGTTGTTCGACAATTTCGAAGTTCACCAGGCTTTTGCAGCCATGACGCAGCGAAGTTCCCAGACAGTCGTTGCCCGTGTCTCCTCCACCGATAACCACAACATTTTTGCCCTTGGCATTGATGAAGTTGCCATCGGACAATTCCGAATCCAGCAGGCTTTTTGTGTTTGGACGAAGGAAGTCCATCGCAAAGTGCACGCCGTTCAATTCGCGTCCATTAACCGGAAGGTCTCGTGGGCGAGTTGACCCGGTGGCCAGCACAACCACATCAAAGTCAGCCTTGAGTTTGTCCGCAGAAATGTCTTTGCCGATTTCTGTGTTCGTGACAAATGTGATGCCTTCTTCCTGAAGCAGTTTGACTCGCCGATCAACGATCTCAGTCTTCTGCAGCTTCATATTTGGAATGCCGTACATCAGCAGTCCGCCGATGCGGTCGTCGCGTTCGTAAACGGTGACGGTGTGACCAGCTTTGTTAAGCTGAGCGGCACACGCCAGGCCGGCAGGGCCGGAACCGACCACGGCAACGGTCTTTCCAGTGCGTACGGCTGGAGGTTCAGGGACCACCCAACCTTCTGCGAAACCGTGATCGATGATGGAACATTCAATGTTCTTAATCGTCACCGGTGGTTCGTTCACACCCAGACAGCACGAACCTTCGCAGGGAGCCGGACAGACTCGCCCTGTAAATTCCGGAAAGTTGTTGGTATTGTGGAGACGATCCAACGCATCCTTCCAGCGACCGTTGTAGACAAGGTCGTTCCATTCCGGAATAAGATTGTTGACGGGACAGCCCGACGCCATGTTGGCCATCAGGTCGCCGGTATGGCAAAACGGAACTCCGCAATCCATGCACCGAGCTCCCTGCGTTTGCAGTTCGTCAACGGGCATGTGGTCGTGGAACTCGTTCCAGTCCAGAATGCGCAAAAGTGGTTCCCGATCCTGTGGAACCTGACGCTTAAATTCTTTGAAGCCAGTTGGCTTTCCCATCGTTCAGTCTTTCGTCTACGTCTAATCTATGAATGCAATGATGATCTTGGCTGATGGACAGTGGTGATTAAACACCGGCCGCCGCTTCTTCGGCTGCAATTTCCGCCAATGCTCGCTTAAAGTCCACAGGCATCACTTTCGCGAACTTTGTCAGCGATGTATCCCAGTCACTTAGAATCTGGCGAGCCGTTTCTGAGCCCGTAAACTGCTGATGCTTTTCAATCAGGGCTTTCAATTCGGATTCGTCTTCTGCAGTTTCCACCTTTTCCAGGGCGACCGTTTCCAGGTTGCAGTTCACCAGCAGCTTTTCGTCCGGATCGAAAACATACGCAACGCCACCAGACATACCTGCCGCAAAGTTGCGACCAGTTTTGCCAAGAATGACGACTCGCCCGCCGGTCATGTATTCACAACCATGGTCGCCGACGCCTTCGACAACCGCCGTTGCTCCTGAATTACGAACACAGAAGCGTTCTGCCGCGATACCTCGAAAATACGCTTCACCGCTGGTCGCTCCATAAAGGGCCACGTTGCCGATGATGATGTTTTCCGCAGGCACAAACGTGCTGTTCTTTGGTGGGTAGACAATAATGCGACCGCCGGAAAGCCCCTTGCCGACATAGTCGTTGGCATCGCCTTCAACTTCAATCGTCACACCATGAACGCTCCACGCACCTACACTTTGACCGGCAGATCCGTTGGCTTTGATGTGAATCGTGTCTTCCGGCAAGCCATCGGGGCCATGCACTTTGCTGACTTCATTGCTTAGGATTGTGCCGAACGCGCGATCGATGTTTTCGATGTGCGTATCAACATGAATCTTCTGCTTCTTTTCGATCGCAACTCGGAACTTTTCGACCAGTTCCATGTCTCGAACCGTTTCCAGCCCATGCTTCTGATCAATCGTGCAATAGGTCTGCACGTCGTCGTGAGGCTTTTGAGCGGGAGTCAGAATTGGCGTCAGATCGATGCTTTTGGCTTTCCAGTGAGCAACTTCTTTGTCCAGTTCCATCATGTCGCAGCGACCGACCATTTCGTTGATGGTGCGGAAGCCGAGTTCTGCCATGATTTCTCGAGTTTCCTCAGCCACCATAAACAGATAGTTGACCACGTGTTCCGGCTTGCCGTTGAACTTCTTGCGAAGTTCCGGATCCTGCGTGGCAATACCCACCGGGCAGGTGTTCAAGTGACACTTTCGCATCATGATGCAGCCCATCGCAATTAATGGAGCTGTCGCGAAACCGTATTCTTCGGCGCCCAGCAGCGTGGCAATCACGACGTCTCGACCAGTCTTCAGCTGACCGTCTGTCTGCAGGCGAACTCTGCTGCGCAGGTCGTTCATCACCAGCGTTTGATGAGTTTCCGCAATTCCCAGTTCCCATGGAAGACCGGCGTGCTTGATGCTGGTTAGAGGAGAAGCACCGGTGCCGCCTTCGCTGCCGGATATCAGAATGTTGTCTGCATGGCCCTTGGCAACGCCCGAAGCGACCGTGCCGACTCCCACTTCCGAAACCAGCTTTACACTGATTCTGGCCGCGCGATTGGCGTTCTTCAGGTCATAGATCAACTGCGACAGATCTTCGATGGAATAAATGTCGTGGTGAGGTGGCGGGCTGATCAGACCGACACCGCGAGTTGACAGGCGAGTTTCTGCAATCACCTTATCGACTTTGTGACCAGGCAATTCTCCACCTTCACCGGGCTTGGCTCCCTGCGAAATTTTGATCTGAATTTCGTCGGCGTTGGTGAGGTACCACGATGTGACCCCAAAGCGACCACTGGCAACCTGCTTAATCGCAGATCGACGCAGGTCGCCGTTGTCGTCCGGCGTGAATCGCGAATAACGTTCTCCACCTTCGCCGGTGTTGCTTTTGCCACCGATGCGGTTCAAAGCAATCGCCATTGTTTCGTGAGATTCAGCACTGATCGATCCGAAGCTCATGGCACCCGTGCAGAATCGCTTCACGATTTCTGACGCAGGTTCAACTTCAGACAGCGGAACTGGCGTACCCTGTTTGAACTTCAGCAAACCACGCAAATGGCAGGCTCGCGTTGTTTCGCTGTTAACCAGATTGCTGAAGTCTTTGTACGCGTTCTTGTCTCCCGAACGAGCGGCCTGTTGAATGCGGCCGATGGTGTGAGGATTCCAGGCGTGCTTTTCGCCGTTGCGTCGCCAGTGGAACAATCCCGTGTTGGGAAGTTCGTGACTGATGCTGTCTGGGTTTTCCGGATAGCCCAGGTGGTGTCGCATTAAGGCTTCTTCTGCCAACAGATCAAAGCCAACACCCTTGATTCGACTGGCCGTTCCGGCAAAGCACAGATCGACAACTTCTTCTGCCAGACCGACAGCTTCGAAAATCTGAGCGCCCTTATAGCTTTGCAAAGTGCTGATGCCCATTTTGGCCATCACCTTTAACATGCCCTTGGCAACGCCCGTGCGGTAAACCTGCACGATTTTCAGGTTGGTGTATTCTTCGTCGATTTTTCCGTCTTCTCGTGCCTGACGCAACGCGTACAAGGCGATGTACGGATTGACCGCGTCAGCTCCATAACCGATCAGCAGGCAGAAGTGGTGAACTTCGCGAGCTTCACCGGATTCGACGACGATGCCGATCTGAGTTCGTTCTTCGTGACGAACCAGATGATGATGCACGGCACCGGTCGCCAGCAGTGAACTGACAGGAACACGGTCAGGGCCGATTGCTCTGTCCGAAAGAACGATCAGGCTGTATCCATCTTTGATGGCCTGCCGCGATTCAGCACAGATTCTTTCCAACGCCGGCTTCAAACCGCTGACACCTTCCGACTTCGGATACGTGATGTCAATGACCTTAGACTTCCAGTTGCGGTGATCCATGTCCTTCAGATTGGCCATTTGCTGGTTGCTGAGGATTGGATGCGGCAAAGCAAGTCGATGGCACTGTTTGTCTGTTGTGTCCAGCAGGTTGCCTTCCGGACCAATAAAGCATTCCAGAGACATGATGACTTCTTCGCGAATCGAATCGATTGGCGGATTGGTCACCTGAGCAAACAGTTGGCGGAAGTAGTCGTACGGCATGCGAGCCTGGTCGCTAAGGCACGCCAAAGCAGCATCGTTGCCCATCGATCCAATGGGATCTTTCTTGGCCATCAGCAACGGAATCAACATGAAGTTCATGGTTTCGGTTGTGTAACCGAAGGCCTGCATGCGATTCAGCAGTTCCTGATCTTTGTAGTATTCCGGCTTGTTGCCTTCCGGGATTTCTGCCAGACGAATGCGTTCCTGGTCGAGCCATTTTCGATACGGACGGCGAGACGCAACTTCGGACTTCAGTTCGCCGTCATCGATGATGCGACCTTGTTCAAAATCAACCAGAAACATGCGACCTGGCTGCAGGCGCCCCTTGTATGCGACGTTTTCAGGTTCGATATCCAGAACGCCAACTTCGCTGGCCATTACGACTCGATCGTCTTTGGTCACATAATAGCGACTCGGACGAAGTCCGTTGCGGTCAAGGGTGGCCCCAATGAAGTGGCCGTCCGTGAAGGAAACCGACGCAGGTCCGTCCCATGGTTCCTGTAATGCACTGTGATATTCGTAGAATGCCTGCTTGTCGTCAGGCATTGTGGTGTGTTCCTGCCACGCTTCCGGAATCATCATCATGACAACTTCCTGCAACGTACGACCGCTGTGATACAGCAGTTCCAGTGCGTTGTCGAAGCGGCCGGAATCCGATGTGTGAGGTTCCACCACCGGAAACAGCTTTTGAAGATCGTCGCCCCAAAGTGGGCTTTCCATCATGCCCTGACGAGCAAACATCCAGTTGCCGTTGCCTTTAACGGTATTGATTTCACCGTTGTGTGACATGAACCGCAGCGGTTGAGCTCGGTCCCAGCTGGGAAAGGTGTTGGTGGCAAAGCGGCTGTGAACCATTGCCAGGTGACTGGTGTAGTCTTCCGCCTGAAGGTCTTTAAAGAATGGCAGCACCTGAAACGACGTCAGCATGCCTTTGTAGATGATGACCTTTGTCGACAAAGAACAGACGTAAAAGGCCAACGCCTGACTTAGTTCTTTACTGTTTCTCAGTTTGTGGCTGGCCAGCTTGCGAATCACAAACAGCTGGCGTTCCAAAGCTTCCTGGTCCAGCCCGTCGGCCGCACCCACAAACAGCATTTCCATGTGAGGAGCGAAATCGCGAGCTGTCTTGCCAATGTCCGCTCCATCGAAATCAACGGGAAGAGTTCGCCAGCCCAACAGCTTCTGGCCCTGCTGTGCGATCAGTTCTTCGACCGTCTTCTTGCAGGTGGCTCGTTCAGCTTCATCCGGTGGCAGAAAGACAACGCCGGCTCCATATTGGCCGGGTTCAGGCAGATCGACGCCGATATCTTCTTTGGCAACTCGCTTCAGAAATTCAGATGGAAGGCCGGTCAGCATGCCCGCACCGTCGCCCGTGTTTTCTTCGCAACCACATGCTCCACGATGATCCAGGTGACGCAAAATGCGATCGGCATCGACGATAATTGAGTGTGATCGTTCGCCTTTAATATGTGCAACGAAACCCAGGCCACAGTTTTCTGACTCATTGGCAGGGTCATATAGGCCCGTCGCTTCGGGGGCGCCAAAGGCAGGTTTCATTGCAAGTGGGTACTGATTACCTCGAATGTCTTCCATTTTGCTTCTCTCAATTTCTATCCGCCGTTTAAACGACGGGGGCCTTTCGGCATTTCCGGGAAACTCCCGGGGCTCGGCAGACGCATCTCGCCCGGCACAAAGCGACCGCTGACAGGTCGCCGGAAGCCGATCGTCACACGTCTCACATATTCAATGGACGGTGACTCAGACGGCTAATTTCACTGCCGCGGGTTTCGCTGCAGCCTCACAGGGTTTGAATGTTAACACTGTTCTACGACCGCGCGACGCCACCAACAATGCGGGACCGCCTATTCGGTTCTGCATGGCGACGTTTTTCATAGACAATATGCGATCGTTCTGGTTCATTCTTGATTCCAGTCTCGACATTCTCGAGACACAAATCCCCGCCGTGAAAGTGCGGAAGTTGGCGGCAGCCTAATCGTCGGCATCCAAGCCGTCCGGCCAATGCATTTCCTTTGCGGCGCGTAGTTTCCTACTTTTCCCCGCCCAAAACAAGGCTGAGGAAAAAAGCTCCGCAGGTGAGAAACGAGGGTTTCTGCCGCCAATCGCTACACTCTACCCAAGTTTCAGGCGGCTTGCACCAAATGTTAACACGAATTTCTCGGGTACTGAACATACGTTCACGTTATGCGGTTCCGCGGCGCGATGTGGCCAATCTGAACGACGCCGGCTGATTTCCAATACTGTGAGCCGAGTTTCTCCGTGCCGGTGACGTTAAATCACGGCTCAAACGCTGACATCCAAGGACTTGCGCTGCCCTGTGCCAGCCAATCGTTTGCCAAAGAGACTTTCAGGGCACTGGTTGACGGCACGGGCGGCAAAGTTAACGTTCAGCACGCCGATCGACGATCTGAAATTTTCACTAAACTATAGAGCAACCGAACTTTTGTTGAGCACGAAGTTGGTCGGCTTTCGCTGTGCGAAAGTGCGTTCCTTCGCGGAACGAAAAACGACCGTGTCTAAAGTCAATCCGTTGAAGCCCCACCATTTAACAAGGAATTTAGTCCGTGACGCTTGAAGAACTGCAAAACATGATCGACAAGATGTATTCCCGTAAAGACGAAGCTCGTGGCGTGGAAGGCACGTTTATGTGGTTGATGGAAGAAGTCGGCGAATTGGCTGCCGCTTTGCGAGGCGACAACAAAGAAGAACTGGCCAAAGAATTTGCCGACGTTCTGGCCTGGCTGGCCACAATCGCCAATGTCGCTGGAATTAACCTGACAGAAGCTGTCGCTCTGAAATACGGCAACGGCTGCCCAGGTTGCTCCCAAATGGTGTGCGTCTGTTCCGATGCTGAAAAGCCGTAGCCCTGAACGCCACTCAGCCAGCAAAAGTAGCCATCACGCTCCGCCGTGATGAAAAGCCGCAGATGGCGCGTTTGTTTTACTAGCCGACGAGCCTGTTATCAGCACTTTGCCGCCCACTCCACTTTGTGAAGTGGGCTAATTGCGGCGACCGATTTCGATTTTTGTCGTTTGCCCTGTTGCATTCATCACGCGGAGCGTGACGGCTACTAACGGGGCATCCCAACGTAGCTAGCAAGCTCCGCAGTGGTGAGCATCGTGTATCGAACGTGCCTGAATATTAGGTTCGCTGCGCTGGTGCATTTGATCACCCTTCGGCATTCCAGACAAAGTGAGGCCTCGGCAAGAGGCCCCATTTGCGCGGCTCGTCACGGCTACTTTTCCGAAACGCTCAGCGAAACGCGACGTGAACACAAGAACATGCGGCACGTGAAACCGCTTTTAGTGCTTTCCGCCGGGGCGTCCCTGCAAAGCGTGAGCCTTCGCCATGGCGTCTTCTGCTTCCAGAATTTTGCCGCAGCGCTGATAGATGACGGATAGTTGAGTGAACGAAAACGGATCTTCCGGCTGAATCTCAGTTACTTTCACAGCGTGCTTGATCGCTTCTTCCAGGCGTCCCAGTTTTTGCAGATAGACTCCCAAAGCCATATTGGAATGCAGATGGTCAGGTTCTGCCGCCACAATTTTCAGCAGGGCTTCTGCAGCACCTTCCATATCTCCCGCGTCTTTTAGTTTGACGGCTGCGTCATACAACTGATCTGAATCCTGTGATTCGGACATTCTTCTGCCTCTTAAAAAAAATAGCTTCGGTCGCACGCAGGACGCCTGCGAACCGTTTTGGGAATCGTTAATTCAGGTATGTTAGACGCCTGAATTCGAGACTCAACTTGCTTGCCGCATATTTCACGCACTTAAGAACGTTGACCGACGCTTAAGTCGTTCGCACCAACAACGAAAGCCGTGAAGGGCTTGTTGATTTCATGGCCGAATGTGCTGAGCGCAGTTACCCCATGGTCGTAGACCTGGATTTTTCGAACGACATGATCGCCAGCCTGGTCTGCGACCGCGGGTTAAACGAAGAAACCTGCATCCGGCTGAGGCTTCCCAGCAAATCCGAGTTGGTACGCTATGCCCACCCTACGGCCGCACTCGGCGAAAAACGCTTACTTAAACATATCCCGTCGAACCTACGCCACCGCCCGCCGAGGCGTCTCGGCC
>CALFSX010000030.1 GCA_937916515.1 uncultured Planctomycetaceae bacterium
GAACTGAATGACCGACTGGCCTGTCCTCTGAAGTGGACATTGAACTATCAGGCGCGGATTCGTTCGAGTCAGATTGCTACGCTGCCTGACGACTTCCAGTTGAAGGGCACGTTTTGTCACAGCATTCTGGAACGTGTCTTCGGAAGTGGCGGAACACTGCCGAGCGTAGACGATGCCGTCGCCGCTGTGACAACCGCGTTCGACGAACGTCTGCCACTGGATGCCGCTCCTCTGGCTCAACCGGGAAAACTGCTGGACAGTCAGTCGCTTCGAAGCCAGATGCAGAATGCAACACGTGTTCTGATCAGCAGCCTTGCGACCGGCGGATACCGGATCACAGGTATTGAAACGACGTTGTCGGGGACCGCCTTCGGAAAGACGCTGAATGGCTCCATTGACTGCGTGGCAGAACGAGACGACGGTGAAGAAGCGGTCATTGACTTCAAGTACGGCGGGCGAAGCAAATATCACGACCTGATCGAAGAAGGCAAGGCGGTTCAGTTGGCGACCTATGCGTACGGTCGGCACAAAGAGCGAGGGAAGTTTCCGGCGGTTGCGTATCTGGTCCTTTCCGACGGACTGATGTTTACACCATCGGGAAGCCCGGTGCAGGGTGACGGACCGCAATCGGTCATTGACGCAGTCGCCATTCAGGACGTGTGGCAGCAATTTGAAACCGCCGTGGTGAATGCAGAACACTGGCTGACTTCAAGCGACCTCGTTCCTGCTCGTCCATTGCAGGAGTCGGATGACTGGCCCGACGGAGCAACAATGGTGCTGAATGCGAAGCTGCCCAACAACAGCGTGCAGAAAGTCTGCCAGTATTGCGACTACCAAACACTGTGCGGCCTACACGAACTTTCGTGACGTAAGAAATCAAATGAGGCAGTGCCTTAAACAATTCGAGCTGACGCTCGGAAACGTTCCGTCGTCGCTCAGAACACTCTGCTGAACTACAACAAGTCCCACGAAATCAAAACTCTAATGTCAATACTCGAAGTCGTTCGCGCCGGGGCTGGATCCGGTAAGACATATAATCTGTGCGAAACCGTTGCCGCAGCAGTGGCAGGTGGAGTTGATCCGGCGCGTATTCTGGCCACCAGCTTCACAAAAAAAGCGGCTGCCGAATTGAAGAGCCGCGTTCAGTCACGCCTGCTGAAAAACGACGACGGAAAATCGGCTGCCCATGCGCAGGCCGACCGCCTTGAACTGGCCGCCATCGGAACCGTCCACGGCGTTGCCCATCAGTTGTTGTCTCGTTATGCGATTGAAATGGGGCTATCGCCACGGCTGGAAGTCATCACGGAAAACGTAAGCGACCGGGCGATGAGTGACCTGATGGGGAAAATCCCAGAAGAACTGTGGCAACCTTTCGCTGTCTGTGCGGATCGACTGGGGATCACCGATTTGAATAAGCGGGTCCTAAAACTGCTGGCAGCGAAGCGAGGTAACGTAATTGGAGACGACGACTTCAAAACCAACATGAACACCGGTGCCGCTCGGGTATGTGAACTGCTCGCGGAAGATGGACCGGCCGACGTCGCAACGTCAGTGGATGAACTTTACCGCTTGGTCGACGAGGCGCTGGATGCGATAAATGCGCTTGGCCCTCATTCGGTTAAGGAGACCCTCAAAGGCACAAAGAATCTTCGAAAACTGCGTGGCAAGACGATTCCACTTTGGGGCAGCTATATTGAAGCCGGCAAAATTACGGCTGGTGGAGGTAAGAAGCCGGGCACTCCAAATGCAATGCTTGAGCCACTAAAGACACATGCTCTGGGGCTGCGGCGGAACCCTGCGTTGCATCAGGATATCCTGCAATTTTCCTCCATGTTGGCGGATGCAACCATCCGACTGGACTCCCAGTACGAAGCATGGAAGTCGGAACGAGGGCTTGTCGACTTTACGGATCTGGAAGTACTGTTTCTGGAACTTCTGCAGGAGGAGGGCACTTTCTCGCAACTATCGGAAGACTTCGATCTGATTCTTGTTGACGAATTCCAGGACACGAATCCTTTGCAGCTGGCCATCTTCGAACAGCTAAAAAGCTGCTCGCCGCGATGTCGATGGGTGGGAGATCCCAAGCAGGCCATTTACGGTTTCCGCGGCACAGACCCGGCACTCGTCAACAATATCTGGGACAGCACTCCGAAAGATTCACAGCAGCGGTTACCCGACAACTACCGCAGCCAGAAGGGGTTGGTGCAGTTTGTCGGCGAATTGTTCGCACCTGTTTTTGGGGACGACGCCAGACAGAATCCCATCCATGCGGCGATACCTCGGGGAATTGAGAGGTGGGTCTTTGACACAAAAAATCAGAGTAACGATGCAATTGCGCTCGCGTGCGGAGTCGCAAAGCTGCACTCGGAAGGAATTCGACTGGGCGATATTGCTGTCCTGGAAAGAACCAATCGGCTGCTCAAGGGCGTCGCTGATGCGTTTGATGAACTGGGGATTCCGTACCTGATGGAAAGCCCGGGGCTGTTGTCAACGCGAGAAGCCGCCATGGTGCTTGCGGGGCTGCGTCTGGTCGCTGATCGACGGGACTCACTGGCCGCGGCAACTGTGCTGCATTTGCTGAGTGACCCTGAACAGGAGACGCCGGACTGGGTTATTGAACGACTGATCGCGATTCGGTCTCAAGACGATGAAACCGACGTCGAACAACCGCGGGCAAAGAGCAAAGTGCCGTGGCAGGACGATCCACGCTTCACCAGATTGGAAAGTATCGACCGGACAAGGTTGTCGCCGTTGCATATTGTTCAGTTGGTGCTGGAGGCTCTTGAACTGCCGCGGCTTGTTCATTGCTGGGGAGACCCTGGCCGACGAAACGCGAATCTCGATTCGCTGATACAGCATGTTCAGGAATATGAAACGACAGCAGAAGACAATGGGCAACCGGCAACATTAGGCGGACTGATTCTGTGCCTGGAAAAACTGGCGGCAGATGAGCTGGATGTCCGTTACCCGCCGATGGGACACGATGCCGTTGTGCTCACCACCTACCATGCAGCCAAAGGGCTGGAATGGCCGGTCGTGATCCTCAGTGGTTTACATTCCGACCGTGACCCTGATATGTGGTCTCCCGTTGTCAGCGGTGGTGGCCAAGCCGGTGATAACCCGCTGCATGGACGAGAATTACGATCATGGACGTGGCCGTTTGGAAAGTCAGACGGCCCCTTCAGCAAGCGTCGTCAGGGAAGTGGCCTTGAAGACGACGCACTGCATGCTGAGGAAGGGCGATTGCAGATCAGAAGTGAGATCGAAGAGAGCCTGCGATTGCTCTATGTCGGTTGCACAAGAGCGAAACAGAAACTGGTATTCGCTCATCGAACGAACCAGTACAGCTGGCTCGAACAACTGGAGAGCATTGATCAGAAGCTCGACTGCGGACTCGGTGCGGGTGAACATCCGATGGAGGGAATCGATACGAGCTTCGTGATTCGCCATTTAGACGCACAGATGGCCGAAGACTGCCGACTTCCAGCAAACGAACGCGAACGATGGTTGTCGTTGTCGCCGACGGAGGCTGCAGGTGAGAAGCCGCGTTTTTACTCGCCCAGCAGTGCTGCGGCCATGGCCACTCCGCCTGCCGTAGCAGTCAAAAACCTGCCAGGTCAGTCGTATTTCCCGTCTGCAGCCAACGAGAGCCACTACGCCCCCATTGGAGACGCTGTACATGGATACCTTGCCGCTTTGCCGTCATTGCGTTCGCTTGATGACGACGCGAAGCAGAAGGTGGCAGAACGCTGTTTAGCAGCCTACGCTGTCACATCTCAACTGCCCGCCACTGCCCTTGTGGCGGCGGGTGAGCGGTTTTGCGAGTGGATCCATTCTGAGTTTCCAAATGCAACCTGGCACGTGGAAGCCAGTGTCAACGGAGTCCGCGTCGAGGGCGGAAGATGGCACGGAGCGATCGATCTGATTCTACAGTTGCCGAATGGTGAACTAATCGTCGTGGATCACAAAAGTGCCCCCATACGTCGCGAACACTGCGAACGAAAAGCAACGCAGTACACCGGACAGTTGTTGGCTTACCGTGAGGCGCTGGAAGCAAATCAGGAAGTCGTCAGATCCACGATCATTCACTTCCCGCTGGCTGGTGTGATTGCCACCGTGGAAATTTAGCAGCCGAACGACACGAACTTTGATAACCTATGCCAACCAGGAAGTGCCTTTGACAGTAGAGAATCAAGCCAGTTGGCGGAACCGGACACTCGTGAGAAAGCATTGAACGCCATCCGTGCGCCTGCCACGGAATTAAAAACTGTTGTTCAATCTTGATTTTCCGCTGGTGTCATTAGTGCTTCAGCAAACTACACCTCCGTGCCTCGCGACTAGTTTCGGAAATTTGATTCTCGCAATACCCGTACAATTGGTGGCTTGGGAATTCCTCATTAGGCCGGTGGCGATATCAACCCCAATTGAATCAGCCAGATACTCATCCAGCCTCTATTGCTGAAATCGCACTCGACGGATCCGCTATGACTCCAACGCAACCTCGGCTGTGCGGACAACATCGCTAGCTTTGGAATATCTATCACGACTCGACTGGGCGCTTCTCAGCGGGTGTCGCGACACCTGCACAGGCAGAAGAAGGGCATCATCGACGTCAGGAAAGCTGAAGCCGGCAGGATTTTCAACGCTTTTAGTCGGTCAAACTGGATTCGTGGACCGGTCCTCTATCCTGTCCGCGTTGATGAGTACCGATGTCGTAAAGCATGGCGAAATTCAATACGCTCCTTCGCAGTACTTTGAAACAAATAATCACAGAGTTTAATCAACTGCATGAACAGACGCGTAGGAGCCAACCTTTATGTCCGACAAGGGCAGCATCGTTTCGACATTCCCCAACTAAATGTCCGGCACGTTCTTCTCGATGAATTCGCTGTGGGGTGCCATTACTTCACCCGCGTGGACGCACGGGTTGACCCGCAGAAATCACCTGCGCGGAGCCACACGCAGATGCTCAACCTTTGTGTCGCGTGAGCTCAAGATTGATATTGCAAAACCCAACATTCATTTCGCCCACTAACTGAGAGTTCCATACTGATAGCTTCTTAAATACGAGTGCAGTCATTTTGACAAACTCGCGGTTAGGTGGACTTGTTCGCCCTTGAGAACTCATGCTTCGAGTT
>CALFSX010000031.1 GCA_937916515.1 uncultured Planctomycetaceae bacterium
ATTCCCATCACTCAATCGCCACACCACAACTCACTTACCGGACACGCTGCTAGGCCGTGCCTCAGACCATTTGAGCTGACGCTCAGAAACGCGACTACGTCGCTCACAAAACTTGACTCAACGTGAACAGGTTCGCTGCTTTAAGAAGTCTAACGAGGCGGTGCCTCAGACCATTCGAGCTGCCGCTCGGAAACGCGACTACGTCGCTCTGAAAACGTTGACTCAACTTGAACAAGTTCGCTGCTTTAAGAAGTCTAAACCACTTGGTGCCCGCACAGGTCATGCTGTGTCGCTGGCTCAAGTCGCTGACTTTTGTGGTGCACGATGCTCAATCGGTGAAAGTCGTTTACCGGTTCATCAGAAATGTGGCAACCTGTTCAAAGAATGCTTTCATCACGACCACTGCATCGGCATTCAGTTCTACTTTGTCGAACGCGTTATTCATCAGCAGTACCCAGCGATCTCGCGCACGTTGATCAACGGGAAACGGCGCGTGGCGAATTCGTAGCCGCGGATGACCACGTTCATCCAGATACGTTTGCGGCCCGCCAAAACGGTAGATCAGAAAGTTACGCAGGCTATCTTCAGCTCCCTGCAAATCATCAGCAGGGTACATCGGTCCCAGAATATCGTCGTTAGGGATCTGCTGATAAAAAGCGTTAATTAGCGATTGAAAACCATCGTCGCCGATTGCGTCGTAAACTTCACTTTCCTGCATACCACTCACTTTGCTGCGTTTGCTCGAAACATTATTGCTTGTTGATCAGTGATTCAATCAACGGATTGATATCGTCTTCATAGGTGAAGGCATCGTCTTCTTCATCTTCCAGAAGTGTATCATCGAAGCGTTTGGCCAGCTTGCCGTCTGCATCATAGACATAGACTGCCGGGATGGAATTGAGCTTCAGGTTGTCGAACAATTCAATCGCATCGACGTTGCAGATGTAGTTGCGGATAGTTGCCTTTTGTCCGGTCAGAAATTTTTCAACGCGTGGTTGATAGTATGCTGGCGGCTTCGATTTAATTCCCACGTAGTCAACATTCAGGCTAACGCAGACAATTTTCTTCCCGTAGTGTTTTTGCAGTTTGATCAGGTTGGGGAATTCTCGCATGCACGGCAAGCAGGCGGTAGACCAGATATCCACGACAACAACCTTGCCGCGATGTTCAGCAACGAAATTCTGGACGGTCTTCCAGTCTGCTTCATGCGTTTCGATTTTTGCGGATTCCAAAGTCGCAGCCGTTTCGATGGTGGTTAGCGCCGCGGCGGCTTGTTGGGATGTCGTAACAGACTTCACCTCGTCGGCGGAAACGAATTGTGAAATCAGCAGTGTGGTGGCGACGCAGACAAGTGTTGGTGGGCGGAACATGGCAGGGCTTTCCAATATTTAGTTTTCCATGTGGTGATTTACGCCACCTGGAGACCGTTACGAACAGACTTCACGTTCGGTTTAAGTCGTTGAACGAAAAGCAGAATACAACCAAAGCTGCATTCTGGCGATCAGGGATCGAATCATAAGCAATTTGGTGTGGGAGAAAAGGGGCTATCTGAATATCGCTGGTCGGACATCCGTTGGAAAGGTTCATTTTGTAAAGGGAAGTATGATTTTTTTCTTTCAAATCGTTGATACTCAAATGCCCGAACCTGGAAGTTGAGTATTTTGTTACGATCTGGCGTCAATGATCCCGGCTTTTGGTGACGGGACTTTCGAAAGACGAACCGCATTTTCTGCGGCCAAGTGTCAGCGTAAAACGCTGTGGATCCAACCGTTGTGCGACGATTACTAGCTATTGAATCTTCTTGTGATGAAACTTCTGCGGCCGTGGTGGCGGAGGATCGTTCTGTCCTGTCCAACGTTGTCGCCACGCAGCATGAACTGCACCAGGATTATGGTGGAGTCGTTCCGGAGATTGCGTCTCGGGCGCACGTGGGGCGGATTCTGCACGTCATTGAACGAGCGTTGGCGGATGCAGAATGTAATCTGAAGGACATGTGTGCGATTGCTGTGACGTCTCAGCCTGGACTTGTTGGATCTTTGCTGGTCGGCATGACGGCGGCTAAGACTTTGGCCATGAGCTGCAACATTCCTTTGGTAACCGTTAATCATATTGATGCTCATATCTATGCCTGCGGCATGGGGCGAGCGTCAACAGTGTTTCCCTGCGTCGGTTTTGTGGTTAGCGGCGGGCATACAAATCTTTATGATTGCAGTTCTCCCACCAGTTACAAAATGTTTGCTGGAACAACCGACGACGCTGCCGGCGAAGCTTTCGACAAGGTGGCAAGGATACTGAATCTGCCGTATCCCGGTGGGCCATCAATTGCGGAAGCCGCATTAAAAGGAGATCCTAAAGCGTACGACTTGCCGCGACCGATGATGCGATCCGATAAGCGTCACTTCAGTTTTAGTGGCTTGAAAACGGCGGTGTTATACGCAGCTCGTGGTGTGCCGGGGCCACAACAGCTTGCTGATACTCCTGCCGAATGCGTGGCGGACCTGGCGGCTTCATTCCAACAGGCCGTTGTTGATGTGTTGGTCTTTAAGTGTCGCAACGCGATTAAGGAACTTGGGTACAACAGATTGTGCGTTGGTGGAGGGGTTGCCGCCAACTCTGTCTTCCGCCAACAGATCGCCGACATGTGCCAGAAGCACGGTGTAGAGTTGATGATCGCCCCTTTGGAATTGTGTACAGACAATGCTGCAATGGCGGCGATTGCATGGGAATATCTGGAGCTGGGGCAAACGGCAGATCTGAATGCGGACGTGCTGCCCGGTCTGATTCGCACGGGGCGAAAGTAGTTCCGGCGACAGCGTTTAGAGTCTTACTGAAAATGATGCGCGCATGGTACGCGCGTGTTGGTCGTAGCGACAACGGAGCGGCTCGGCGATTCGAGCGTTCCATGTCTTAAAGCCAACCACGCCACTGGGGCAAGGGCGAAGCCCTTGTTAGGCGAAAGCAGTAACGATCCCCTGCGAAACGGTTGGCAACTCCTGAACGGCGGCATCTCTCAGTTAGTTTGCGGCGCGTCCGTTTGTCAGCGACACAGTTAATTCCGCGTTCCTGGCACCGACGTTGATTGAAGCTGATTGCGATTGTTGTCTGTCAGAATTTTCGTGTCGCACAACTTCTACAATTGCCTTTCCGGTGATCACGCGACCAGCGATGTTGCGAACCTTCACTTTGTATTCTCCAGAAGCCGCCTCAACACAAACAAACTCTTCTGTGTGCCGACCAGCCTTTGCTGATGTTTTTCCACCATCGCTTTCGCGAATCAGCATGCCTCCGTCAACTGTACGCCTTGATTTGTAAGAGCAAACGTTGCCATGGGGAGTCGTCACGCTAAGATCCAGGTCTGCGTCTCCTGACCATACGACGCGAATTCGCAAATCGCGGATTTTGCCCTGAATCAGTGCTTCTTTAACCTTACTTGCCGCCGCCGTGTTTCCAGCCGCGGTTAACGTGGCTTCAAGGTCGCGTAGTTCCGTTTCGGCTTCCTGATGAAGAGCTTCGTAATTGTCGCCCCACACGTTGTTCATGGTGCCGATTCGAGACCAGATGATGGCGTCAACATCCTGCCATCGATCTGCTGTGCGGCGAGCCATGGCCCATGTGTCCGGCAATGTCGGATTTAATTTGACAGCCTCTTTACAAATGTTGATTGCCTGCTCGTACGCTTCAAACCGTGACATGTAGGCGGCGGTCAGAAGCAGTTGGGATTCGTCCCCAGCGGCAAAGTCAATGCGAGAAAGTAGAACTCGATCGATTTCCTTTTGAGGTCGATTGGCGAGCTTTAGTTCCAAAGCCAGAACGTCATACATCCAGACCTGGGCCTGGTCGTGACGGATGGCAGCTTTGATCGCTTCGCTGGCGTTGTCATAATCTTTTTGATTATGAAGCTTGAGCACGGCAGCTGAAAGGACGGCGGATGAAAAGCGTTTCTGGCTTAGGACGCTTTCCCATGCTTCTGCCGGAGTTTTGTTCAGGGCCTGAATCTCTGTTAACAGCTTGTCTGCCAACGAAATCACCGCAGCATCTGACTGCTGCGGTGACGTGGAATTTGAGGTCTGTGTGTAAACAACAGGTATAACTGTTGAGAGACGTGCAACGCTATTAAGAGAAACGGCAACAACACGAAAGTCAGCTGCCGGAGCGGCTTTGCTGATTTCGTGTAATTGCGGTTCAACTACTTTACGGCTGGTTTTTTTTTGAGCTGGTTAACGGCGTCTGACGAGAAGCCTCCGGAATTGATGTCATTCAGTGCGTTGATAGCTTCCGCTGGTAGACTGAATTGTCCGCCGCCACCACCAAAGCCGCCCTGTCCACCACCGCCGCCGAAGCCACCCTGACCGCCGCCGCCACCGCCGAAGCCACCTTGACCACCACCGCCGCCGCCGAAGCCACCCTGACCGCCGCCACCGCCCTGTCCGCCGCCGAGCTGAACTGGCGGAATAACCAGGTCTGCAACTGGATAGACACGTGTTGTCAGGGTTTCGTTGGCCTTGGTGGCAGTTGTCACTTTCAGCACTTCGTTGTCAATGACATAGGTCAACTCAGGGTCAGTTGTCTGTTCAAAAATCAGCTTCAATGCGTTTCGAAGAGTCATGCCCTCAAAAACAATTCCACTCACAGTGACGTCTTCCAGAGAATCGATGCTTTCCAGTTCAAGTTCAGCCTTGTCTGGGTAGATCGTCATTCGGAAGTCAGTACCAGATGCCGCACCGTCCTGGCCCCATGTGGTTGTGTAGTAGTTGGAAATCTGTTCCAGAACTTCGCTTAGCGGAGTTTCTGCCTGGTAATCCAGAAGTGGGACAGGTTTGTCCAGCATTTGGCTTAGCCATTTTTCGACGGGCTTTTCATTACGCAGGTCGAAAGATTCGTATTTTGGCTTTCGCGTTAGTGTCAGGTTTCGCCAGACATCTGCTGGTGGGTACTGAATTGGTGGTTCGTCAGGAAACGGAACGTGCGAAAGTTCCACCTGATAAAGCACTTCCAGAAACCGGTCGTGGCGAAGGTTTACCAAACGATAAGCTTTGTCCAGCTGTCCTGAAGATTCTGACATCACCAATGCCTGCGTGGCTGGACCATTTCCCGGACGTAGTTCAAGAGCCGTACGAGCTCCCGCTTCAGCATCTTCGAACCCATTTCTGTCTCCATGTTGAGCTCGGTTTAACAAGCTGCGAACCTGGTCGATCAAAATTGCCAGACGTTCTTCTTCGATGTCCTGGTCTGCAAGATAGTTGCGTTGAGCTTCTGCAATTGCCTGTTCTTTGGCAACCTGTTTGCGAACCAGTGCTGAGACTTCTCGCTGGTTGCTAACGGTGCCTAGAGCCGCCACAACCCGTCGTTCCAACTCAGCCCGATGATCAGGACTGATATTGGCGGACGCCTGAATTGTTTCCAATGCATCCTTCAATAGGTTCATTGCATAATCGGGGCTGTCAGCTCCGATGGCTTTGGCTTCTTCGATTAACGCGTTGGTTTCGGCGGTCAGAATCTGAGTTTGAAGTTTGACTTCTGCTTCAACTGAAGACAAAGGACTATCAGCCTGAGGTGGTGCTCCTGGAAATTCGTCGTTGCCCACGAGTCCGTTTGCTGGTGCCGGGGGTGACGTTCCAGCGTCGTCTCCAAAAGCAGGTGGTTGGTTGCTGCTGGCTGAAGTCAGGATCACTTTAGGAGGGGCAACCAATGCTTTGGCCGCTTGTTCCAGGTGTCGTGCTTCTGTGTAATTTCCGGAACGTTTTTCGTGCTTGCTGGCGGCAACAGTGTTCTTCAGAACATAGTCAAATTCGCTTTTCGCAATTTGAAGATCTTTCAAGCTGGCAATCGAAGCGTTAACACCGTTGGATGCTTCAATCCGATTCAGCAGGTGTCGAACTTCCGGACCTGCTTCTGTTTGCGTGCAGTTGACGTTGCTCCATTCAAGTTGAGTCTGGTTGTTTGCAACCGCAATCAACTTACTAAATTCGCCGATACTGCCGTTGCCGAAAACAACCGTATGTCGATCGGTTCTGATCAGGATTTCCGGCAGTCCGGCAATTGGCAGTTCACGTTCGTCAGCCTGAAGGCGGTCGATACGAACTGGGGCGACCAGCATTGACCTCGCAACAACAGCCGCTGAGCTGGTTTCGCGACCAAAGACCGTTCGGTCAACGGTGCCTCCGGTCAGGTTGGCGAAAATTGCGGGCAGCTCTGTGCTGGCTTGAGGTCCAAGCACTAATGAGTGAACCGAAACGTTGTTTGACGTTAGATTTGATACGAGTGTTTTCAGCTCGTTCTGCTGAATTCGATCTGCTGATGCGAGACCGTCACCAATGTAAAGCACAGATGTTGGCAGCTTGTTGTCGGAAAGGTTGGACACAAGCTGGAAAGCCGCTTGAAGACTGGTGGTTCCCAGTGGAGTTCGAGCGATTAATTTCTGCACAGCGTCGTTCACCTGTCGTGAAGTGGCTGGCACAAAACCGTCGGTCAATGCTTCGCATTCAACATCAACGGCAAAAATCTGCAGGCTGTTGTTGGTGGGCAGGTTTGCGATGACTTCTGAAACCAGCTTTAAGGTGGTTTCTCGAACTTCACCGACCTGACTGGCTGACGTATCAACCAGAATCACGTGGCGAGAAATTGAGTTCGTTGCAGGCAGTGGCGATCTAACTGCGAGTGCAAACGAATTGCCGTCTGCTCCGTTGTAGTTCGAAATGACAACGGGAGAGCTGTCCACGGCGAAGCAGTGAGTGCCAAACAGTAAGCCAGCAGCTAATAAGGATCGAAGTGCTGAAAGTTGCGGAGTCCGCATTGGGAGACCCTTTCGGTGGACCGAGCGTTGGGTGAATACAACAGGACGACTGGCTACAGCAGAATAGCGCACGACGCCACTGTCGCATTATCATATATCCGTAGTCGGTCCGTTAAGAAAGGAATTCCCTGTAAAAAAGGCGATGTCCTGATGGTTTTGAAGCAGCGAAGCCGTGCCGCTGTCCAAGGCGTTGTAGTTGGAAAAGTCCAGGGGACACGATTTCCAGGCAACTGCGGATTGATCGGTGTTTTTCCCCATGCAAGCCCGGCTTGCTTAGTCGGTAAAAACGTTCGCGTTTGAAAAACACTTAAGTTTTGCCTGTTTTCTGTCGGGGTACGGTGGATTCGCCAGTGATAAAACTCTGTTTTGTCAGGTCGGATTTATGTCGGTTTCTGAAATGGCAACATCCGATGACACGCTGAGTTTCGGTCGGTTGTAGAGATTGTCGCGGATTTGTGGGCGGGAATGTACCGTGTCAGTCATCGGCGAATCTGTCTCCCTGATCCGTCGCGACCAGGAAAACGCAATCTGAAAGCAATCTCCTCTTTCTTGCGGTGGAAGATATCGCATTTCGATCTGTGAAAGTGCATCTGTGGTTTCTGTTACGGAGCAAACGATGACCGGACTCAGGGGAGACTGCTCTTGAGTTCTGCCTGCTGAGTCCAAAACGCTTGTCCGTGGGCAATGTTGGCAGGAGTCTGTTGTCGGGCGGCAACCTTCCAGGACCGAATTACGATTGTTTCGACTTTACCGATGGTAGTGATACACGATCCGGTCAAGAACCGGGTTTGGTATTCACGATGTAAGCTAAAGAGTGCTTTATCTGTTGTGCTCTGATTTCTGTTTTCAGCAAACGCGATGTTTGAGCCACTGGCTGAAGTAATGGAATTGCAGGCAGGATCGCATTCAAGTTGATGGTGATCAGGCAAAGTCACAAGGCGAACTGCTGGTGATCACCGTTGCCTGCCGCATAAGTTCCGGCACTTTTTGCGAGTGAACCTCGGTGCAAAATTGGGCGTCAAATTCTACGATTGTGATCGTGCTGCTGTTTGCGGCTTGCTACGGCACGTATTTTGGCGACGACGTAAGTTCGGCTCACAATCCCCGCAAAATTTGCCACGGCGAAACACAAGCTTCTGCCAGCACTGCAGGGCCATCGTGTTTGGAGCGACAAGTATCCGTAGCTCAATTGCCGTGTCATCAGGCCGTTGAACGCAGCGAGTGTATGGCACGGCATTCGTTCGAACTTGCTGCGGGAAGTATTATTGTATTTGGCAGTCTGGATCAATCGGCTGGTCGCCATTCGGTTGACCTGCTGTGGCAGCCGAGTACTTCAGATCGGCCGATCCCGTGCAGCTTGAATGGCTGTTGCAGAGTTTCAGGCAATTCCCCGGACATCTGGGATGTGGCGATCCTTCCGCAGTGTACGGTGGGATGCTGTAATTCTTCTTCAGCGCCGATTCAGCTGGACCACCTTGACAGCGGGGAGGGAATTTCCGGCGTTGCCATGCCAACGTCAAACGAAAGCGTAGGCACTTCACGTCGGTTTTCGATCCCCTGCTTTACCCAGTGCGGAGCTCGAAGTCATCACAAGATCGCGAAACTGGTCGCTTCTGGTAGTCGCACCCGTGTGTATGTTGCGGATGATACGCAATTGTCATCCCACGTCTGCAACGTTGCAAATCGTATTGCTAACGTTCTGGATGGCGAACTACGTGACTTTGTTGAAAGTCATCTGGGTGCCGTTCATGACATCGACGACGATCAGCATTTGACCGTGCTTTTCGGATCGCTAAGTACGGATGAACGTCGCTGTTGTGAATCGCATCCGATTAACGGGTGTGTGCGGGCGGACGACTTTCTGGACGTCGATGCAGAATTCGGCGGAGATATTATTTACATCGACACGCAGGTACCAACTGGACGTGATCTAATGGCGATCTTAACTCACGAACTGGCTCACGCAGCGATTTTTTCGACGCTCCGAAGCAAGGCGATTGAAGGCGAGCTTTCGCTGGACTTTGCAGGGGCAACATTGCCGTGCTGGTTGAATGAATCAATTGCCCATTACCTTGAGCAACTTGTTTGTCCGGACAGCGGAAACCTGGAACGAAGAGTGGCTCGTTTTTGCGACGCGCCAAATTTGTTTCCATTGGTAATTCCAGATGATTTGCCTCAGAACAACGTGTTTCGAGGCCCAACCAGAGCTGCCGGATGCTTGTTTCTGCAATCAGTGATGGACGGACTGCAACCAGGCGACATTGGAACGATGATCGGACACCCGCACGGCTGGCATGGGGCGTTCAGACAGCTGACGGGCGTACCGTTTTCAGAACTGTTTCGTAACTGGACTGTGCAGATGGCACAGGGAAATCAGGTTGGAACTCACCACTTGACTTCGTTCTGTGCAAGCAGCATTGAACTAAGCGGTACGTCGTTTGTTTGTCACACCGTTGGCGATGTGGGTGGCGTTCTAACGGTTGATTGTCTCTCAGACTGCCAACTGCAGGTGACGATTCTGAAACCGAAGTCTCCGCAACTGCAGATCTCAGATAGCAGCGCCTCTGTTGGCAGTAAAATGCGATGATTGCCGGGGACAACGCTAATTGAAACGAGGGACGGGAAGCTCAATTCCTTGTCTCTGCGATCTTCGGCCAACATTCTGCAGTGAAGCAGGCTTTAGCTGTTGCAGGCTCGCATCAACCGGCAACTCTGCGTTGCAAAGTCGTTATCTTTGAGACTTCTGCACAAGGCGTTCGCGGTACTTGAAGCAACGAGCAAGGTTTGCCATCGAATACAGCTTTACCTCTTTGTCGTTGTACTTCACTCGACCGTCAGTAGACAGTACAAATGCATCTGCATATTCGGGAGCCAGTTTGTCTGCATAGATCGCCGCAAGTGTTTCCGGGTCGACTGCCTGCCTTTGTTCCAGGTCGGCTTGAACATCAATTCCGCCCATCGAATACGCAAAATAGTGCTGCCCGGATCCGGGCATAATTGAGCTGATGGTTTTAACGGAACGAATCGCTTCGTCGTAGTCATTGATGACGGGTTGTAGCTGTCGATATCTTTCTGACATCTCTTCGATCTGGCTGTTGTCAGACCCCGCGCGTGACTGTCCCAGTTCCTGTTGTCGCTTGTAGACGTATTCCGCGAACGTGGCGGTGCGTTTGCGGCTGTCTTCAACTCGAAACGCATCGCGGCGTTCAAAGAGTTCTCGCAGGCGATCCGCTGGGTACAGTCGAACAACGGTCCCTTTGTATCGCAGTCTTCCGTCAGGCGACGTGACTCGCACGATGAGCTCACCGTTTTCGCCGCGAGATCGAGCAAGATTCAGGTGTTTTGCGACATCAGGAATCGCGAAGCCGGCATAGAGCCCACCAAGCGTTTCCGGATCGACGCCTCGACCTTCTTCAAGGTCTTTGATCGAATCGATGCCTGCAACGGAAACGGCAAAGTAATTCGTACCAAGAATTGCTGGCCGGTTGAATTCAATGGCCGTCAGATAGCCGTCGAGGTCTTTGATGTTCCGATCCAGCCGACCAAACGCCGCCAACACGTCGGCTGGCAGGTCTTCCTGTTGTTCGTCGGCGAAGGCAATCTGACAAGGGCCAATTGCGCACGCCAGCAGAACAAGCCCCAGGACAGTTCGGCGAGATGCTGTGCATTCAACCGAACGCGGAGTGGAACGTGTATGAGCCATGAAGTCGGTACCAGAGTAGAGTTCATTGAGTCAGCAGGAATGGCAGGCTGACATTATGGTAGCACTCAACACCACACCGCAACATTTTGCACGCCGCTTCAGGCGGCCTTTCTGGAATCTGTTGAAGTTTCTGTGCGATCTTTGCTTGCGAAGGCCAGTGTTTTTTGTGTTGTCGGCTGGGACGCTTTACCTGCTGAACCGAAGTGAAAACTTAACATCGCCACCAGACCGCAGGCGGCAAGAGCCACAAAACAACCCATTACGGCAATCTGATCGTCAGAAAACATAGCAGACAGGTCCATAGGGCTTCTCCCACAAAATTGGGTTGATTGGCGACAGAAATCCAGTGGAAGCTACACATTTCCGCAGCGAAAAAACTGGCTGCGGCACCTGGAACAGAGGATTCTCTAACGCGCTGTATTCGAACGTTTAAAGGGCAAAACCAAGGTGTTTTGACCGCAATCGCGGCAAATCAAGAGAAGTGGCATGTCCCTGATAGGTATTCGGAATTCGTTCGCGGCTACCTGAAGTGGTCGAGTCGTGGTTCGGTCCATCCCTCATTTGTCGAAACCAATTGAGACGGCAAACCAGACCTGGCAGCTATGGCAGTTTGCAGCCAAGTTTGACGGTTGTGCCACCCACGTTCCCGATCCG
Source organism: uncultured Planctomycetaceae bacterium (assembly GCA_937916515.1). Classification (GTDB taxonomy): domain Bacteria; phylum Planctomycetota; class Planctomycetia; order Planctomycetales; family Planctomycetaceae; genus Fuerstiella. The sequence goes on from CALFSX010000031.1 coordinate 11,151, forward strand.
CATCGAAATCGGCAGAAACAGCCGAAGTCCGATACCCTGGTATGGTTGAAGTTAACGATAAAAGCGATTGTACCAGACGAAGGGGATGAAACTGTTGGGTACAAAATGACGATGATTGCTGAAACGAAGACGGGTCGCCGTGCGCTCTGGCATTGAATCATGCCAGGCCAAGTCCGTGTCAGATAAGTCCATGTGTGACGACCAGTCGCCACAGAGGTGTCTCATGAGTTCGCGTTTACTAGTCGAGTCAATTCGCCAGTTCTTTAACGCACGCCGAAAACCATCGCGGTTTCTGTCGTCAATGGTACTGTGCGGAGCATTGTTGAATTCCGGTTGTTCCAACCAGAATCAGCAGGCAGAAGATTTGGTGCGTTCTGCGCTTAAACAACAACAGGACGGCCAGTACGACCATGCGATTAAGACTCTGAACCAAAGCATCGGGTTGAAGCCTGATTTCCCGGAAGCCTATTACCTGCGCGGAACGTGCCGAGCCGTAGCAAACGATCTGCCCGGCGCAATTTCTGACCTGCAGAACGCCACGAAGAAAAAGCCGGACTGGGATCGAGCCTGGTGGGCTTTGGGAACGATGTACCGAACTGCCGGAAATAACACAGACGCGTTGGAAGCGCTGTCGATGTCAATCAAGCTTAATCCGGAAGCGTCAGATGCTCGCTTTGACCGAGCTGCCCTGTATGAAAAACTGAATGACACGCAAAATGCGTTAAGCGACTATAAAGAAATCGTCAGCAGCAATCCTAACCACGTTGAAGCTTTTGTACGTTGCGGCATTCTGCAGGCGAAAACAGATCCTGCAGCGGCTGTTGAAACGCTGACTTCCGCGATTCAAATCGACCGTCGCAATGGATTGGCGTGGCTTCACCGTGGTCTTGCTCAGGCGGCCACAGGGGCGAACGATCGTTCGTTGGCGGATCTTTCCGTTGCCTGCCGCCTGCTTCCATCAAATGCCTGGGCGTGGCAACAGCGCGGTTCGATTCTTCGGCAACTGGGGCATCTGGAAGACGCCGTTCATGATCTTCAACAGGCGGCAGAATTGGCGCCAGAGGACTTGTTTACGCGTCAGGAACTGGCTCTGGCACAGTCAGATATTCGCGACCGACAATCGAGGTCGATTGTGGCAGTTGCAGAACAGGCGACTCCCCGTCGGACGTCGGCTGTCAGCATGCCAGCCATCGTAAGTGATAGTTTCGAACTGCCGACTGAACCGCCAGCGGAAGCGGTTCAGCACTTAGACGGCTTTGAGCTGTTTCCGTT
>CALFSX010000032.1 GCA_937916515.1 uncultured Planctomycetaceae bacterium
TAACTCGCAAGTACGGCGGAACAGGGCTTGGCCTGGCAATTAGTCGGCGCATCGCTACAGCTTAGGGCGGTGGATTATGGGCGTCGAGCTATTTGGGGCGTGGAAGTACGTTTTTTGTTCGCATTGCCACTGGTGACCTGACAGAAGTTCGCCTGATCAGAGAACCGCTGGAAGCGATACGTTCCACTCCCAGCAGAGGGGTGCCTGTTTCCGTCGACCTGCATGAACGTCAAATACTTGTGGTCGATGATGGCGACCTGAATCGCCGGTTGATTCGTGTGATCCTGGAACGTGCTGGGGCCCTCGTAGACGCCGCCGAGAATGGGGTAATTGCTGTTGAGAAGGTGAGTCAAAACCAATACGACGCTGTGTTGATGGATATGCAAATGCCCGTATTGGACGGCTATTCGGCGACTCGTCAACTTCGTAGTGAAGGGCACAGCTTGCCAATTTTCGCTCTCACCGCGAATGCCATGGCAGGAGATCGCGAAAAATGTCTGGAAGCCGGATGTTCAGGTTATATCAGCAAGCCTGTTGACATGGACGCGCTGGTTAGCACTCTGCACGATGCATTTCAGTCGGAAGTCGCTGAGATGCAGACGGCAGGGGTCTAGGGCTGAATCCTCACGACCGCATTTTGGCATGGCCGGTAGCCTCAGGTCCGACGTTTTCCATTCACACCAATGCGAGCCTTATTTGACTATTCAACTGCTCGCAGGTACTTCGCGAGTCCCGGAAGGTCGTCGGTGTTGATCATATCCACCTGTGCATTGTCGAGCGCTTCCCACATCGCCGGAACGTCTGGTGTGGCCCAGAATCGGATACGTCGGCCAGCGGCGTGAGCCTTTGCGACACAGTCAGTCAGCTTCGCCCGTTCGGGCTCGGGAAACTCGCCGACACCGCGCCATTTGAAGTGGTTTCGCCAGTTGTCGCTGATGAGGGGCATCAGGTGCGACGAGTGGTGTGTATCCAGATCGCTTAGCCGCCCGTCGATTCCCGCGAAGCGTTTGCTACTGCCGGAAATGACGTCGAACGCTCGATCGCCGCTGATAACAATGTTAACCGCCTGTTCGTGGAATGTTCCGTTTTCAACATAGGAAAACACGTCAGCGTACTGTTGTTGCAGCAGCGTATTCAGAGCTGTGTAGGTGTTCGCTCCGTCAGCTTTGATATCAATCAGCAGTGTAAACACGGGGCCATTTTTGTGAACTCGCCCGCCGTTTGCTTTGACGCGTTCCCTTAACGGCTTCAAGTACAGATCTTCGAGAGTTCTGTCTGGCGAAAGTTCCAGAAAGCTGTGAGCGACCAGCAACTTTCCGTTCACCAGAAAAACGTCTGCTTCGACGCTGCAAAATCCCTGCTCAAGAGCATCCAACAGCGGTCGCGTGTGAAGATAGTCGTTGTGAGCATGAGCACGCAACAGCGGCGCAGCGGCTTCCTCGGCAACTGCCGTTGGGAAATATTGAACGATCGCAAGAACGCAAACAACGTTCAGGCAGCGTAAGACTTGCGACACGGATTGTGCTCCAGAAGTAAGAGGTGAAGAATTGAATAGAGGGTGGTTGGCCAACACCAAGGCCGAAACTGCAGTGTCGCGACTTCCGATTGCCCAATTTCAAAACAGGCTTGTCTTGTTTGGCTGGCCCGGGATTTCCTGAACGAATTTTGGTACTGCATAACCGGGCAGTCGAGCTGCCAGTTCTGTTATCAATCGGCGACCGGTGGCAACATCGACCTCAAAGTGGGCGGCCCCGGTGATTCGATCCAGTTGGTGCAGATAGTATGGCATCACGCCAATGTTGGTCAGGCGTCGGCACAGTTCTTCCAGAGCATCTGCACAATTGTTGATGTTCCGCAACAGCACTGCCTGGTTCAGCACGGGAACGCCCGCCCGCACGATTCGTTGCAACGCCTGTTGGCAGTCGTCCGCGATTTCGTTGCCGTGATTGGCGTGAACAATCACCAGCGGTTGAGCTCTAAGTTCTTTCAACAGCCTGATAAAGTTGTCGGTGACTCGTGACGGCAGCACAATTGGCAGTCGAGTGTGGAAGCGGATGCGTTCGATATGCGGAATGGCGTCCAGCTTCTGGCAGAGTTCTGTAAGGCGGATATCGGTCAGCATCAGCGGATCGCCGCCGCTAAGGATGACTTCTGTTATTGACGAATCTTCAGCAAGGGCGTCGATGGCGGGCTGCCAGTCATCCATCCGGCGAGGTTCGTTTTGGTAGGGGTATTCTCTGCGAAAGCAATAACGGCAGTGAACGGCACACGCTCCGGTTGCCACCAGCAGGGCTCGACCGGCGTACTTTTGCAGCATTCCGGGGGCTTTGCGTGCCGCCGTATCGCCCACCGGGTCAGCCACAAAACCGGCTACGGAATTTGATTCTTCGGGGCCGGTCAGCACCTGCAGCAGCAGCGGATCATGTGGATTCGCTGGCTGCATTCTTCGCAAAAAACTTTCCGGAACCAGAGTCGGAAAGCCTTCGCTGCCAGTCAATTCGGCCTCAATTGCGGGCAAGCCCAGGCGTTTTCGCAGTTCAGCCGGGTCGCGAATTGCGGCGGCAAGCTGTCGTTGCCACGATTCCGTTGGCGGATTCTCAGGCACAACGTCGCGTTCCGGTTCTTCGGACGACGCCTGGGGAACTGCGGTTCTCAGCAAATTTGCTGCCGGAACAATCGACATCTGGTTTCACTCGGCAATGGGGTTGTGTTAGACTTCGCCGCGGCTTACGCATTTACCTATGACTCAAGCTCCGGCAACTTTGCCGCTTTGGGCAACCTTCAGAATATCAGAAGCAGAGAAGACCACCAATGGCCTTACCCATTGAGAAGCACAAGAAGGGCAGCAAAATCCTTTTGAATGAGGATCCCTACGAAATTGTGGAAGTTAACTTCGTGAAGCCCGGCAAAGGCCAGGCTCTTTACAAATGCCGGCTTCGCAACCTGCTAAAAGGTGGCATGCTGGATCGAACATTCCGCAGCGGCGACAGTCTGGAAGAAGCCAACGTTCATCGCAGCGACGGAGCGTATTCGTACCGCGACGGCGAGAACTTCTACTTTCTGGACAACGACTCCTTTGAGCAGTTTGGCATGGCGGCTGACGTGGTTGCCGATCAAATGACCTTTCTGATGGAAGGTTCGCCCGTTCAGTTACTGTTTTGGAATGGTCAGCTGATCAGCATCACTCCACCGCAGTACGTGGTAATGGAAGTCACCTACACAGAACCAGCGGCCAAGGGCGACACCGCCACCAACGTCACCAAGGCAGCTCAGTTGGAATGCGGTGCTGAGGTGCAGGTACCGTCGTTTATTCGAGTCGGCGACAAAATCAAAATTGACGTCGAATCCGGCAGCTACTCTGAACGAGTTGCGTCGTAGGTACCGGTATTGTTTTGTAGCGAAGGTCATCACGACCTTCGCTACTGCTTGTTGATCCGTTAAACAACCTGCAACACCCCGTAGTGGATCTTTAACAAGATCCACGACTGCATCAGTGAAATTGAAGTTTCGCCCCATCCTCAAAAACGTTCAGCCATTTTTCAGCCAACAGTTTTGTTGCGATCTTAAGTAAACGAAATCATGTCTTCGTCTCCAGACGGCCACAACGGCAAATTGTATATCGAAACCGTCGGCTGCCAGATGAATGTGCTGGACAGCGAACTGGTCGTTGCCGCGCTACGCAAAGATGGTTACGAACTGACAGATGACCCCAAAGCTGCCGACACGCTGCTGTTTAATACCTGCAGTGTTCGCGAACATGCTGAACATAAAATCTATAGCTCATTGGGGCGTTTGAAGTACGCCAAACGCACGGCTCCTCAGAAAGTGATAGGAGTTCTGGGCTGCATGGCTCAAAAGGATCAGGATCTGATTTTTGAGCGTGCTCCACATGTCGACATTGTCGTCGGAACCGGTCAGCTGGCTGAGATTCCTCGGCTAATCAAAGAAACTCGTAGCGCTGAAGCTCGCCAGCAGCAAAAAGCCGTCAGTCTGGGCCGACGCGATGGTTCTGTTCTGGAAATTTCCAGCAGCTTCCAAAGTTACGACCCACTGCGTGACCCGGAAATGCGCCCGACCCCGTTTCAGGCCTTTGTTCGCATCATGATTGGCTGCGACAAGTTCTGCACGTATTGCGTGGTTCCCGCTACTCGCGGCCCCGAACAAAGTCGTCCACCGTCGCACATCTTAAGCGAAGTCAAAGTGCTGGCGGATCAGGGCGTTAAAGAAATCTGCATGCTGGGGCAGACCGTTAACAGCTATAAGCATACAGAAGATGGTCGCACTCATCGGCTTTCTGATTTGATGTACGCGATCAACGAAGTGCCGGGCATCGAACGAATTCGCTTCGTGACCAGCTATCCGAAAGACATGACGGATGATCTGCTGCACGCTGTGCGAGACCTGCCGAAGGCTGTGAAATACCTGCACGCTCCATTGCAGCACGGTTGCAACGATCAACTGAAGCTGATGAAACGCGGCTATACGGTTGAAGATTACAGAGAAATGATGCATCGTATCTGGGAGACCATTCCCGGCTGCAGCGTCAGCAGCGACTTTATCGTCGGCTTCTGTGGCGAGTCGGAAGAATCGCATCAGCTTAGCATTGCTTCCATTCGCGAATTTCGATTCAAGAACAGCTTCATTTTCAAGTACAGCGAACGAGGTGGCACCAAAGCCGCATCGCTGATGAAGGACGATATTCCGGAAGACGTTAAGAAACGCCGCAACAACGAAATGCTGGCCGTTCAGAATGAAATCAGCGAAGAAGACAACGCGGAATTCATTGGTCGCCGAGTTTCTGTGTTGGTGGAAGGTCAAAGCAAAACCGCAGAACGCAAGGCGGCTCGAGGAGAAGACGCTTCCGCTCCCGGAGACCCTTTGGCAACTCAGTTGATGGGCCGTTCTGAGTGCGATCGCATTGTGGTATTCGACGGAAATCCCCGGTTGGCCGGTTCAACGTGCGAAGTTGAAGTTCACGATTGCACAGGAACCACCTTGATTGGTTCCATCGTCACTAAAGAAGTCCAACACGGATCGTCCGGCATCCTGCCAATTCTGTCGTAACCAACGTAGGCCCGGTTCCCACCGGCCACGTCGACCACGGGCGGCCGGTAGGGACCGGCCCAACAGGATTCATGTCGTTCAGACGTTTTCCGTCGTCCACTTCCCGTCAACTCGACGCCAGATTCCGGCTGGATTGCTGTCCTGCAAATCAAATGTAGGGCCGGTTCCCACCGGCCACGCCGAACACGGACGGCCGGTAGGAAGCGGCCCTACAGGATTCATGTCGTTCAGGCGTTTTCCGTCGTCCACTGCCAGTCAACTCGGCGCCAGATTCCGGCTGGATTGCTGTCCTGCAAAGCGAATGTAGGGCCGGTTCCCACCGGCCACGTCGACCACGGGCGGCCGGTAGGAACCGGCCCTACAGAATTCATGTTGTTCAGACGTTTTCCGTCGTCCACTTCCCGTCAACTCGACGCCAGATTCCGGCTGGATTGCTGTCCTGCAAAGTGGCGGGCAGTCGAGCTGGGCGAACGTTGTCATAGCATTGCAGCATGGCGAAGCGAGCGGCGGAACCAGGAAGCCCCACGGCCGTAAAGCCTGGATGACAGGTTGCCGGAAACGGGCCGCCGTGGTTCATTGCTGGCGATACTGCGACGCCGGTTGGCATCTTGTCGTTCAGCAGACGCCCAACCTTTGTTCGCAAGGCAGGTTCAATGACGTTGTAAGCTTCGTCGTCGTTGCCGGTGGTGTCCGAGTAGATACAGCCGGTCAAATTGCCTTCCAACGATTCGGCGATGGCTGCCATTTGTTCGACGCTGTCTGCTAACACAATCAACGATCCGTTTCCAAAGGCTTCCGTTTGGAAGATTTCGGGATCGCTCAGGAACTGTGTTCCGCTGACTGTCATCAGTGTGTTGCTGAAGCTGACTCCTTTGCCACCACCAGCGGTGCCTCCAGCAAGCACTTTCGCACCGGCTTTCTGAATCGTGGCGACACCAGCCGCGAAGCTTTGCTGAACACTGGCACTCAACATCGTTCCGACAGACGCTTTTCCGAAACGTGCGGCGACTGCTTCCACAAATTGCTGACCGGCACCTGTGTTGGGGACAATGACCAAGCCTGGATTAGTGCAGAACTGACCGGTTCCCATCAGGCAGCTTCCGGAAAACTCATCCGCCAATGCTTCTGATCGTTCGGCCAATGCTCCGTCTAATACGAACACTGGATTGATACTGGATAGTTCCATGTAGATCGGCTTGCCGACGGCATCGGCAGCAGCCTTCAGCTTCAGGCCGGTATGTCGAGCTCCCGTATAGCCCGCCGCACCGATGCGTGAATCCGAAACCAGCTTGTAGCCGTCTTCGTGGCTGGTTCGGTAAACCAGTTGTACCAGACCAGCAGGCATGTTGGTTGCGGTAATTGCGGCAAGCGCCGCTTCTGCAAAGATTCGAGTTGTCTTGGGGTGGCTGGAATGACCTTTGGCGATCACTGGATTTCCGGCAGCGATGGCAGCCGCAAAGTCGCCTCCCGCAATACCGTTGAAGGCGAACGGAAAGTTGTTTGGGCCAAACACAACGACCGGGCCAATCGGTCCCAGAATAGAACGAATACCGGTGGCCGTATCGATGACAGGATTCCGCCACGATTCTGTGCGAGCCGCTTCGGCAGCCTGTCGCAGCTGATTGGTCGTGCGAGGCAGTTCGCCGTCTTTCAGTCGCGGCGAAACAGGAAGTCCGGTTTCTTCGTGAGCGGCGGCGACCAAAGCGTCGGCTCTGGCTTCAATTTCGGTGGCGTAAGCTTCCAGAAATTCGGCGAAACGACTTCCTGACCAGCCTCGCATTTCTTTAGCGGTATCAGCCGCAACCTGCAGCATTTCGTCAATTTCAGACCACGGACTGACGGGGTATTCGCCGGGCAGTGTTTCTTCGGTGGCAGGATTGACTGCTTGAAATGTCTTTGTGGCTGACGAAGCAATCCATTGACCGTTAATCAGAATTGGGTGAGGCATATCGATAGGTACCAGTTTTCAAGTGAAGACAAGAATGCCGCGCGGCCGAATGTCTGGCGGCGGACAGGATTGGTTGATTTCAGGTTTGCGATGGTGAAGTTGGGCAGAACACGCTCTGTTCAGGTGCGAGACGTGAACTAAAAAATGCCCAGTTCATCGCGGGCGTCATCTGTCATGCGTTCCGGCGACCACGGAGGCGACATCACGATGTTAATGGCTGCTGTATCGACATCGTGAAGTCGTTCCAATGCCATTTTGGCCTGCTGAACCAACTGCGGTCCGGCGGGGCACGACGGGCTGGTGAGCGTCATGTCGACCTTGACCTTCCGGTCGTTTTCTTCGTCCTGTTCGATTGAGTAGATCAGGCCAAGGTCAACGATGTTGACGAACAGTTCCGGGTCGATCACCTGTTTCAGTGCTTCGATATAGTCCAGTTCTGTGCTCGCCGCTTTTTCATCGGTGCTGGCTGAATCTGCGGCAGCCTCAACTTCGCCGGCCGGGTTTTCCGATGCCGCAACTTCTGCTGCTGGTGAATCCTGTGGCTGTTCAACCTTGTCGGTTGTGTTTTCTTCGCTCGACATTTTGTTACTCCTGAATATTCCGGCACTCAGCGCGAGTACACGCGGCGTCCGGGTGATTGAGCTTTTGAATTCTTTTTGAGCATCGTATTTAGATGCTCGTCAGATGGTCTTTAAAGTGGGGTCGCCTTTAAACGGGCTTTGCCCAGACAGCGCCATCTTTGATTTCTGTTTCGAAGGTTCGGATCGCCTGAGTGGCGGGCATGCACAGTGCGGCACCGGTGTTCAGGTCGAACTTGGCGCCATGTCGAGGGCACGCGATTGAACAATCGACGATCGGGCCGTCGGCTAAAGGCTGTCCATCGTGAGAACAGACGTCTTCGATAACGTAATAGGAATCACCAATGCGGACGACCAGGGCGGGAATATCGTCTACAAAAACAGAAGCTCGCCCGCCCGGCTCAAGCTCGTCAGTACCAATCACGCGTTCCATGTTGCTGATTACTTATTATAAAGATTTTGGGAGTATTTAGAAATTTGCCATCCCAACAGGGGCTTCGCCCTTGACCGAGTGGCGTGGCGTTCAGAAGGACATGGAACGCTCGAATTGCCGAGTCGCTCCGTTGTCGCTACGGCCAAAATGACGCGCGCACCGTGCACGCATCATTTTAAGCAAGCCCGTGACGCTGTTTCAGCTCGAACCGGTTTGCCCAGTTGCGTGAGTGCTGCCGCAGTCGCCACGTTTTGATGGTTTCATACAGTTTAGACAGGCGAGCTTCAGAATGTAGTCTGCAACAACGTTATCTGTTCGGAAAAACAGGGCAAGGCAGCTTTGAGAACGATTCAGGCCGAGAATTCCGATTTCTGTGCAGGATGCTTTCAATATCCAAATAACGGAGGCCGCTGATTGACGACGCGGCGGCACCAGAAGCCAAAGTGGGCTGAGTCCGAACGGCGACAATTCTGTGGGATTGCGTTCTCAGGCACCGCGGGTTTCGGTATGATTTGTGAAGTGAAAGTCTTAAAGCCAGAGGGGCGTTCAAATAGTAAGAGAGGCAGCGTGTCACATACTGAACACGATCAGGAATTGATTGACCGCGTGATTAATGGCGACGAAAACGCTCTGGCAGAGCTGTTTTCTCAACACCGTGATCGTCTGTGGCGCATGGTCAACTTTCGCATGGATCCCCGTTTGCACGGTCGAGTCGATGCGGACGACGTGCTTCAGGAAGCGTGGCTTTCTATGGTTCAGCGCATCAGCCATTTTCTGTCTGATGCGTCGCGTTCCATTTTTGTCTGGTTCCGACTCATCACCAGCCAGACGTTGATTGATATTCACCGCCGTCACCTTGGGACTCAAAAACGCAACGCGGGGATGGAGTTTTCCATTCACAAAGGCTGGAGTTCTGAATCGACATCGTTCTCGCTGTCGTTTCACCTGCTGGGACACTTAACTTCGCCAACGCAGGCCGCTTTGCGAGAAGAACTTTCCCAGCAGTTAAAGGCCGCTCTGTCTTCAATGAACGAAATCGACCGTGAAGTTCTGGCACTGCGGCATTTTGAACAGCTTTCGAATCGCGAGACAGCTCAGATACTCGGAATTTCCGATCAGGCATCCAGCGATCGATACATGCGAGCGCTTGCCAGACTGAAGGGCGTTCTGCAGGCGTTGCCTGGCTTTTCTGAAATGTAGCCGGACCAGGCCATTGGGAAAACGTTTCGACATTGATGTCCTGCTTCCTGATTTGCGTAGCGGTGAGCCACGTTTGTGAACCATCATTCTAATGCGACAACACGCGCTAAGTTCCGGCGACTGAATTGAACTTAACTTCATGAGCGACGAAGAAACAGATTTCGTTTTGCAGGGATTTCCTCAGCACAGTGATGATGTGGACCTTCGCGCTCGGCAGCCGGTTGAAATTCTGGCGACGCAGTTTGTGGAAGAGCTAAGAGCTGGCAAGCGGCCATCTGTGGAAAGTTATGCTCAGAAGTTTCCGGTGCATGCCGCCACCATTCGCGAATCGTTTCCCGTGCTTGCTCTTCTGGAACAAACTCGAATTCAAACCGAAGCCGCTGCGTTTCGAACCAACATGCCGGAAAAGTTTCCCTTCAAAAAACTGGGACGCTGCGAACTGTTGTGCGAAATTGGTCGTGGAGGAATGGGGGTTGTCTTTCAGGCCAGGGAAGTTGATTCGAACCATATTGTCGCCGTCAAACTTCTGCCGTGGCGAGTATCCGTGGTGCCGGAATGGCAAAAGCGATTTGAAGAAGAAGCTCGCACAACTGCGAAGCTGCGACATCGGAACATCGTGCCCGTGTTCCGGTTCGGACAGGAACATGGCTTTTGCTACTTCGTTATGCAGTTTGTTAACGGCATTGGCCTGGATGTCATTATCCGCCGCCTGCGAGAAGTTGACGGCGTGCTGTATCAGGACGAAATTGAACGCATGGAATCTGCAAAGCCGGCCGGCTTTGTTTCCAGCGTCGCGATGACCGCGATTCGACCGGAAACAGACATCGACAACATTGAGGAGCCTCGACGAAAACGGTTAACTCGCACTTCGTGGAAAAGCTTCACGCAAATTGCCATTCAAACCGCTCAGGCATTACGACACGCTCACAATGAAGGAATTCTGCACAACGACATCAAGCCCGGCAATGTGTTGTTAGACGGTGGCGGGCGAGTTTGGATTACTGACTTTGGCTTGTCGCAACCGATCAATTCCAACGGCAGTGAAACCGCTCGCGTTATGGGAACGTTGCGCTATATGGCTCCCGAAAGACTGCTGGGATCCCACGATGCTCGCAGCGACATCTATTCTCTGGGCATCACTTTGTACGAATTGCTGACCTTGAGGCCCGCGTTTGCTGCCGGAAACGAAGACGACATGATGTCGCAGATTCTGGACAAAACGCCCGTTCCTCCGCGAGAAATCGAAAAGCAGATTCCCAAAGGGCTGGAAACGATCGTTCTGAATTGTATCTCGCCCAACCCGATGCACCGATATCCCCACGCTGAAGCATTGCTGACAGACCTGCTGAAATTCAGCAACGATCAGAAAGTGGCTTCGTTGCGCCCATCGCGGCTGGCCAATTTTGTTTCGCGAATGAAAGGCGAAGAGAAGGCTCCCCGGCTGCGAGATTACTTTGACGAGCAATAGGCACGACGGTAGATGTGCGAACGTTCGCTGTTCCGCTACATCACGGTTGCGAATTCAAGCTGCTGCTGGCTCACAGTTCAATCTTCAAGTAATGGATCTTGTTAAAGATCCTGCGACGCCGGGATCTTTAATAAGATCCACTATCAGATTACCCATATTATTTGCGATGATGCAGCGGCACTCACTAATGAACGCAACCACTTCAAAGTCCTGATTTTTAGTCACAAAGAACAGCTATGCCAAAATTCATCACCTTCGGCGAAATTATGATGCGGATGGCCCCTCCCGGGTTTCTGCGGATTCAGCAGGCATTGCCTGGAGCATTGGACGTTACGTTTGCGGGAGCCGAAGCGAACGTTGCTGCGTCGCTGGCTGTTTTGGGAGCGGACGTCGGTTTTGTGACGGCGTTGCCTCACAACACGCTTGGCGAAACCTGCATTCACACGCTGCGAGGACTTGGCGTTGATACGTCGCGCGTGTTGAAGTCTGAACACGGTCGATTGGGGATCTACTTTGTGGAGACAGGTGCCAACCAACGCCCCAGTCGAGTGATTTACGATCGAGCCGCTTCTGCAATCAGCATGACTCAACCGGACGCCTACGACTGGCGGGCCATTCTGCACGGCGCTCATTCACTGCACGTTACGGGAATTACTCCCGCGTTGTCCCACGAAGCGGCGGCGTCCACCATCGCCGCTGTCAGCAGTGCGCATTCGCTGGGTGTGCAAGTGTCGTGCGATTTGAACTATCGCGCCAAACTATGGAACTGGCGTCCGGAAACGGATCGAAAGCATCTGGCAGCGGAGATCATGAACCAGGTGCTGCCGTTTGTTGATATTCTGATTGCCAATGAAGCCGATTGCGGCGACGTACTTGATATTCACGCCGGCGGCAGCAACGTGGAATCCGGAAATGTCGACGTCGCTGCTTATCCCGATGTTGCTCGGCAAGTTGCACACCGATTTCCAAACCTGAAGCTGATCGCGACAACTCTGCGAGAAAGCTATTCGGCAAGTCACAACAACTGGGGAGCCATGTTGTTTGACGTGGCCGCAGACAAAGCCTGCTTCGCTCCGGAAGTGAACGGCGAATATCAGCCGTACGAAATCAAAAACATCGTGGATCGAGTTGGCGGAGGCGACGCGTTTGCGGCGGGATTGCTGTTTGCTCTGAATCACGAAGACTACTCGACCGCTGAACAGGCCTTGAAGTTCGCGACCGCCGCGTCCTGCCTTGCTCATTCCGTTCACGGAGACTTCAACTTCAGCAACCGTGCCGAAGTTGACGCTCTGATGCAAGGATCCCAGTCTGGCCGCGTCGTTCGCTGACGGCCTTTGCCCCATGGTTCACACGTTGTCGGGCGGCACGACCAACTTTAATTTGACTGAAGTGGGACGCGAGTCGCAGGTTTTCTGCGAATCACGTCTTCCGCCTTCAGATTCTGAGCCAACCTATTTTGCCTTCCGCTTTTTGGGCGGTTGCTTATATGTGGCTCCGTTATCCGGTGGCAGACTGTTGTGCCAGGTGACCACCAATTCTGTTAACTCTGCCACGATCTTCGGATTGTCTGCTGCGACGTCGGTTGTTTCCGCACGATCTGTGTTCAGGTTGTAAAGCTGAGCGTCAGAACCATCGTATTCGCATAACAGTTTCCACTCGCTCTTCCGCACTGCCAGGTCCGGTAGGTCGTCAATTTCGTAAAACGAATCTCGGTCTGGTGGACGCCTGAAACAGATGGGGGCTTTGCGAGAACCACCGTCGCCGAGTAAGGTGCCAACCAGTGCTTCGCCGTCGAATGTGACTCCTTCCGGAAACGGAGTGCCGGTTAACGTCAGCAATGTGGGAGCCAGATCGATGGCGGAGAAGACTGATTCTGTATCCACGTGACCGCTTTTGTGGACCAGTTTCGGGCCCCAGGCAATCAAAGGTGAACGAAGCCCGCCTTCGTACAGGTGAGTCTTATAGCCACGAAATGGGCCCGCTTCGCCCGCTCCGGGTTCTGGGCCATTGTCTGAACACACAAGCACTAACGTGTTGTCTTTCAGTGTTGGGTCGTTGCGGATTCGGTCGAAAAGTTTGCCAAACTGCTTGTCCATCGCTTCCAGCACGGACAAATACAGCCGTCTTTTGGAACCATCGCCCCACTTGGCCACGGGCGGCCAGAATGGCGAATGGACGTCGTCCGGCCACAGGTTGATGTAGAATGGCTTCCTGGCAGCTACGGACTTGTCGATAAACGGAAGCGCGGCATCCACAAAACCGGTTGTGATCTCTGAACGCTGCATCCATCGATAGCCGTCACCAAGATTGACGGCGTCTTCCCAGATGCGTCCCGGAAGCGGTTGACCAGGGCGAAGTGTTTCCGGCAGCAGTTTTGGCCCCATGCCTTCAAAGTTCGTCAACGATTCATCAAAGCCATAATCAGTAATTGGCGGAGCATCATTCACATCGCGTTGTCCGCCCATGTGCCACTTCCCAAAATGTCCAGTGGCATAGCCGGCTGATTGCAGAGAGCGTGCCAGCATCGGCGCCTTGGGGTCCAGCCACTGAGCCATGCCGCGGTCTGTGTTGTTTTTGCGATTGTTCAGGAATGATGTGATCCGCCAGCGCTGAGGATACTGTCCGGTGGACAACGCTGTTCGTGATGGCGAACAAATGGGAGAGTTCACATAAAACTGTTCGAAACGAACACCTTCGGCGGCAAGGCGGTCGATATTCGGCGTTTGTGCGTCGTGGTTGCCAAAGCACGAAAAATCGCCCCAGCCCATGTCGTCAATAAACACCATGACAATGTTGGGACGATCGTCCGCAAGAGTCATGCTTGGTAGTATCAACGCTGCGACGGCAAACAGGGCAAGTCGCATGAAACAAAGATTTCTTCCGTGGTTACAGTAAACGGGAGTCGTCACCGGACGTGACATCAAGTGGCTCAGCAATTTCATACTATTATTTCCCAACAAGGGCTTCGCCCTTGACCCAGTGGCGTGGCACGCAGAAATACGTGGAACGTTCGAATCGCCGAACCGCTCCGCTGTCGCTACGACCAACATGCGCGCACCGTGCGAGCATCAGTTTCAGTAAGATTCCAACAAGGCCGTGCCTCAGACAACTTTGAGCTTCCGCTCAGAAACGCGACTACGTCGCTCTGAAAACTTGACTCAACATGAACAAATTTCGCTGCTTTAAGAAGTCAACAACGGCCGTGCCCTGCGATGTTTGTATTAGTCGCGGAGCGACGGCATGTGATAGCCTCGGACTTTATTCCGAGGTGCTAAACCGGTTTTATTAAAAGTCGCGGAGCGACGACATGTGAAGATGCCACATTTCTCCGCTCTGCGGCTTTCCATCACTTCACAGCATAACCTCGGGTTAAAACCCAATGCTGACACATTCCGTCGCTCCGCGACTAAATCAATAGGTCACTTCACCAAAAGTGAAACTGATGCCTGGATACGCTCCACTGTCGCTTTGAAGGCATTACCTGAATTTAGACAAGTTCCGTTCGTCTATGAAGTCCAACGCGCAAGGTCGGCGATGTAGTTTGTGTATCAGCAAACTCTAGCGGAACATTCGCCGAAACCAAAGTCTCCGGTTGTGATCGGATTAATGTACACGTCGGCAACCGCACCGATCTGCTGCGATGTCAACCGCCGGGCAAAGATTCTCTCCGCAGAACTTTTGCTATTCTGTTGCGTCGTCGAAATAGAAGTCGTACCACTTGCGTTCGCGCATTTTGTTGCCGGTTGGAAGTCCGGCGGGCTTCAGTTCGGCACACCAGCTTTTTAACGAGTCGTGCATCTTATTGGTCAGTTCGGGATGTTCCGACGCAAGATTCTGGTGTTCGTGCTGGTCGCCTTCCAGATCGAACAGATAACGCCGACCGTCGCCCACGAAAATGTGTTTCCATTTTCCTTTTCGAATCGCGGCCTGATCCCAGAAGCGAAAGAACAGCGTTCTGGTGGACGGATTCTGAATGTCATTCATCAGTGTAATCTGATCCACGCCATCAAACCGATTGGCTTCGTCCAGCATGGCTGCCGCCAGGTCGCCACCGGCAAGTTGCAGCATGCTGGGAGCAATGTCCAATGTGCTGACGGGCCAATGATAGGTCTTGCCACTGGGCAATTGACTGGGCAGACTCCAGATCATCGGTACTCGAATACCACCTTCGCTTAACATTCCTTTTTCGCCGACCCACGGATCATTCAGCGAACCATCCCAACCGCACGGGTCACCATTGATGGGCGTGTCCGGCTTTGTCATTTTCAAAGGAGCACCGTTGTCGCTGGTCATGACGATCAAGGTGTTGTCCAGCAATCCGTGTTTGGTCAGTGTCTCAACAACTTGTCCAACTCCGTCGTCGATCGCGGAAATCATCGCCAAAGCGTAACGCCGCCGAACGGGCATGTCAGCAGGGAAGCGGTCGAGGTATTTCTGAGTTGCTTCGAGAGGCGTATGCGGCCCATAGTAATTCAGTTGCAGATAAAAAGGAGTTGCGTGGTTGCGATCAATAAAGCTCACAGCGGCTTCGGTTTGCACGTCAATTCGGAAATCGTTGTTCTGAATCTGCTTCATCTGCGGCAGCGTAGTCGGTTGAACGGAATCGCTGCTGCTAAGCTCATAGTTGACTCGATAGCTTCTCAGTTCGCCCCAAAAGTATTCGTCAAAGCCCTGAGCCGCCGGAGAATACGGGCGAATCCTGTCCCACGGAATCCGCACCTGAGCTCGTGGCTTGTTGGCCATCGCGGGCAATTCGCGTGCTATCCAGTCAATGCAGGTGACGTTCGGTTCCAGATGCCATTTGCCGACAAAGCCTGTGCGATAGCCCAGCGGTTGCAGACGTTCAGCGATGGTGACAGCGTCCACCGACAGCGGCATGTCGGGAATGGTATCAATTCCGAATCGCTGCTGATGCCGCCCCGTCATCAATCCAGCGCGCGAAGGACTGCACTGCGGCGAAGTCACGTATCCCGCCGTACATCGGACGCCTCGTTCAGCCAACGCGTCAATGTGGGGAGTCTTCACGTCGGAATTCTGTCCCTGACAGCTTAAGTCGCTGAAGCCTTGATCGTCCGTTAGAATCACAACCACGTTTGGTTGATTTGCGGGGATGACAGCCTGAGCAGTTCGATCGCCAATGACAAAGTGTCCCAGTATTTTATCTGATTCCACTTTGCTGACTGCCCAGACGGCTCCCGGGCGAGTTTTTTGAGTCTTCGTTCGCCCAGCGTCGATGGAACCGTAAGACTTCGGCTGCCCGTTTGAGTCTATCCAGAACAGTTCCACCGCCTGGCGTTGCTTGTTGATAAAATGAACCGGAAAAGGATTTCCATCCGGCCTGGAAGTGGGCACTTTGTTGCCATCTGTCGCCGGATGCCACGTCAATTTTGCCAGAGACTTAACAGATGGTTCAATTCGTTCGGCAAATTCGCGCGGTGCGGTGCTGCGAAAATCTGCCAGCTGTGGCTGTGATTCGGAAACAGCGGCCAGGTTGGTCCATTCGTAGGGATCCGTGCGAATGTCGTACAGTTCTTCAGTGCCATCCGCGTAATGAATGTAACGATGATTGCGCCCGCTGATTGCATAAGTGTCAGGCTTCGACAGAAAGGTGACCGATTCGTGGTTCCAGTCTTTCGCACCCGCATCGTTCAGCAACGGCAGCAGGCTTGGTCCATCGTTGTCAGGCTTGGCGGGCAGTTGACAAAGGTCCAGCAATGTCGGAAACAGACTCAGCAGGTTCACGGGCGCTTCGCAGACACTTCCGGCTGATGTGCCTTCCGGCAGTGCCGCACTGATGCCGCTGGGAACTCGCACCATCAATGGAATTCGCGTGACGGCTCGCCATGGAGTGAACTTTTGCCAGTGCTCTTTTTCGCCCAGCTGCCAGCCGTGATCAGACCATAGCACGACAATGGTGTTGTTTGCATTAGGGCCAGATTCCAACGCGGTGAGCACTCGGCCTAACATCGCATCAGCAAAGTGAATCGATGCCAGATAGCCCTGAATTCCCCGCTTCCACTGGTCCTGCTGTTTGATGTGATCGAAGTAGCGATTACGAGCCACTTGCTGCCCCGCTTGCGGAACATCGTCCAGATCGTTGGGGTGGTAGCCTGGTGGCAGCTGGATACTTTCCAGCGGAAATGGTTCGAAGTATTTCTTCGGCACAAACCATGGTTCGTGCGGTCGATAGATGCCGCATCCCAGAAAGAACGGCTTGTTGTGTTTGCGTCCAAGCTGTTCACCAATCCACTTGCTAACCGCCCAGTCTCCACCGAATTCTTCGTCCGTCACATCCAGCGCTGCCCAGTCCGTTTCAACGTACTGCCACGGCCCGCCGCGCTTCAGGTTGACAGGGCGATTGGCGGGATAAAAAGTTTGAGGAAACGGATTTTCAGATTCCGCTTTGGGGAAGTATTCATCCCACGACTTTGCGTCAATGAAATAGTGCAACAGTTTTCCCGATCCCGCCGCGTGATAGCCGTGATTGCGGAAGTACTGAGGAATGATGACATCATTCGGCATGAGCTCACGCATTTGCTGGCGATTGTCGTACAGCCCGGATCTGTTGGGAGCACGCCCCGTAAAGATGGCTGATCGACACGGATTGCAGGCCGGTGCCGGACAGTGAGCGTTCGTAAACAAAATTCCGCTGGCCGCCAGTCGATCCAGGTTCGGCGTGATCGTTTGCGGATGCCCACTCATGCAGCCGATCCAGTCGTTCAGGTCATCCATTGAGATGAACAAAACGTTCGGACGTTGAGTGCCGGTGATTGGATCGGTAGTTGGATCGTCTGCGAAAACATGGCAGCAGCCCAAAGCAACAGCCAGTATGGAAAGCACAATTTTCATGGGTACACCGTTCGCATGGAAGTTGGCAGCTGAGGCGAAGCGAGACCAGATAGCGCAATATCAGTATGATCCTGCGGGACCATTGTAACGGAACATCACCCAGGTTTAGCGTTGGTCGAACAAGTTTTATTCCCCCAAACTTGCGAATGACCGCATCGGGTTTTATAAAACAGGCCGGATCAAGCGGGCGACGCATGCCGGAACGGCGCAAACCTTGACTGGAACTTTTGGATCGGTGAATGCTTCGAAGCAATGTCGGCCGCATTCGCGGCTCCGCCAGAATGACGGTTCGCCTGGTCCGGCCTACTTACACTGGCGTTTATCCAAAACGCCGGGCGGCCACTGCGGCATGACGACACAATGGTTGCGTTCTGAAGGACTTGTTTTCCTCAGATACCTGTGAGGAGATCTGGCTTCTGTTCGTCGAACCGCCAGATGCGGTCCCGCATCTCAGGATGTGTGGGAGGGAAACCGAAGAAATCCGGTCCTCTATCCCGATTTGTCCGCCGCTACGTGATAAGTTCCATAGTTGCGACGGCTAGTGCAGAGGCGAGCAAACCGACAGCCAACGCATAGAGGCCGGCGACACCTTGTGATGGCCAACCACGTGCGATGTAAGTGAAGTGAAAAACGGAGGTGAATCCACCAGCAACGCCGTAGAAGATCATGAACGCAAACGAAAACCAGCCAACGGTGCTGTAGTTTGACAACAGTATGGTAACGCCGTGGCCAAACACCGCGTAGAGGCTGGCGACACAGAAGAACGCGCCAACTACGATCATGAGTATCGACATTGGAATGCCATCTCGGCGTGGCGATGTTGCGCTGACGTCCCCAGTCGACTCCGGTGATCGGTATGGGTTGGGATCATCGGTCACGCTGGGTCCCCCAACATCGGGATTGTCTGACATGTCGTCGCAGAAACGGTCCTGCGACGGCAGAGGAACGGGACGATGGGGAATTCAGTGCGGGGGCGTAGTTGCTGGCCTGTTGGCGGTTGGTTCAAGATCCATTGGGTGGTCTGGATTGTTTGCGAACTATTGGGCCGCAAGGAACATGACGGTTGGTCGATGGTCTGCCAGAAACAGATCGGTTTGGAAGACTGTTCCATTGTCACAAGTCAGGCTGTGCCGTCAACGTTTGCCGCCGTTCGGTTTGCTTTGAACGACGGCTCACGTGAAGTTTCGATTCAGTCACTTAGGAACGGTCCTGAAACAACCTCCGTAGGGCCGGTTCCCACCGGCCGACACCGCGAACAGTGGCCGGTAGGAACCGGCCCTACATTGGACGCAGATCGGCAGGTTAATTCGAGACAGTTCCTTAACGCCGCACGACAACGAATGCACTATTCAAACGTTGTCACAACTTTGCGTTCCGTGACTTTCCACCAGCCATCAAGTTTGGCGGCCAGACGTGCGACAACTTCTGGATTATCTTTTGCCAGGTTGTGTTCTTCCAGAGGGTCGGCAATCAGGTCGAATAACTGTGGTCGCGGATCTGTACGTGGATGCACAGACTTGTAGCGATTGACTTTGCCGTCATAGGTTAGCAACAGTTTCCACTTGTCCTGAATAACCCAGCGGTACAGCAAAGTTTCCTGGACGTTGTCCAGATCGGCGACATCGTGAGCAAAGCTTTCGCCGAAGATTTCTGTCCGCTGCAGTTCGGTCTCGTTTGTCACCACCGGCAACAGGTTTACTCCCGGAAGCTTTTCAGAAGCCTTGATTCCTGCGGCCGCCAGCATGGTTGGGAGCAGGTCAATGCTGCTGACAAGTTCCGGACGGTCGGCTGGTTGAATATGACCTGGCCAGGAAATCATAATTGGTGTTCGTGTTCCGCCATCGTAAGGAGATTGCTTCGACTTCGGAGCGAAGGAGGAATTCCATCCGGCTGCCAGCTTCATATCCGGCGTTCGTTGAATCCAGCCGTTGTCTGTGACGTAAAAAATCACGGTATTGTCAGCGACGCCTTCCTTTTCCAGTTCATCCATCAACTGACCGCAGGTTTGGTCGAACCATTCACACATGGCGTAATATTTGGCCAATGCTTCCGGGCGTCCTTCTTTTGTGTACTTTGCCAGAATTTCGGCAGGGGGATTGTGGGGCGTGTGAGGCAGAAACGGAGCGTACCACATAAAGAACGGCTTCTTTTCTGCGGCCGCCGTGTGAATGAAGTCGGTGACTGCTTTCATCCCCTTGCGACCGATGTCCAGTCCGTCGTCTCCATGACGCCCGCCGCGTTCTGGGAAACCTCGTGTCATTCCGTGAGTAAACCCGCCTCGCGCGAAGCTGCCTTCCCACCATTTTCCGCTTTGATGACTGATGTAGCCCTTCTGCGCCAGCAGTTCCGGAGCAGTATCCAATTTGTCAAGCTTCGAAATCAGCTGTTCGCATTCATCGTTATACTGTTTGGGCGACTTTGAGCTGTCCTTCCACGGGTCGTTGCCGATGATTCCGTGCTGATGCGGGTACAGTCCCGTGATCATAGTGGCCAGCGAAGGGCGGCACAAAGCCACAGGGACATAACCGCGTCGAAACACGGCACTGCGGGCAACCAGCTTGTCCAGATGGGGCGTCTTGATATCCGGATGCCCCATAAAGCTGTAGTCTGTCCACGTTTGATCGTCGCTGATCAGCATGACGATGTTTGGTGGAGCGTCTGCAGCCGTCAGAAATTGCGTGGCCCCAAACGATAGAAGCATCAGCAGTGCACAACGGAATATTGTCATATGGTGTCGCATAAATTTTACAAACTTGTCAGTTTAGAATGAGTGATACCCGGCATGTCGCTGGAAAGCGTCGGAATCAGTTTTAGAATTTTAAAGGTGCGAACAACAGACTGCAAGGGGCAGCTGCAGAACGCGAATTGGCTGCGATCAAGTAGCTTTGGTGATAACGGTACAGTGCCAGGTTTCAATCAGCGGCAGGGCCTTAGTCCTTGTTTTTTATGTGATATTCACAAACCGGTGCGAACGCCCTGTGGCTGACAGAGATACTCATGTTTCATGCAACTTGCCGCTGTTCAATTCAGTTTTCAAGTGGCCAACCGGCCAGATAGCTTCAGCGTGAAGATGGCTTATTACTTTGAAAGCTAAGGTCAGCAACGTTAAACTACTCCGCCTGCCAGCTGTCTTTGGTCAGGACGTCGCCGACTTCGATGCTTGCTGGATCGATGACGACATGTTTCACTCGCTGACGCTTCCACGTGTAGCTCATGTGCACCAATCCATCGTTGGTTTGAATGATGGCCGGATAACTGAATTCGCCGCCTTCCTGCTGTTCCAGCGTGGCGACTTTTCGCCATGTCAAACCGTCATCAGAAATGGCAAGATTCAACAGTCCTCGACGACCCCAACCAGTTTTGCCGCTGCCAAGGTGGTTGTAAATCAGCAGATGGCGGCCGTCTTTTAGCGTGACGACTTCGATTCCGGAGTTCGGATTCGGCAGGTCTATCGGTTCCAGCTTGCTCCAGGTTTTACCGCTGTCTGCTGAAAAACTGCTGACAATGACGCTTTCTTTGGTGCGACACAGCACCTGCAAACGACCGTCTGCGTGAGTCAAAATCGTTGGCTGAATGGCGTTGAATTCTTTTCCATCGTTGATTGGCCCAATTCGCTGCCAGATGCCGCGAGGTTCGCCGTTTTCCAGCTGAGTGAGTTCGAAGTGAATTCTCCAGCCGTCGTATTCTGTGGATGAACCGCACAGCAGAGTCTTTCCGTCGGCCAGAAACAGCGGCTTACATCGCACCGGACCGTCGATACCTTCCGGCAATCGGCGGCGATCTGTGAACGTGCGTCCTCGATCGTAGCTGACCATCATTTCTCCCCACCATTCGCGAGGATTGGGGCCAACCTTAAAGAACAGCAATGTCGGGCCGTCTCCTGGTGGCTGATACAGCACGGGGTTCCAGCAGGGATATCGCAGCTTGTCGTGTTGTACGCCATCGGCAACCTGCCGGGGCGACGTCCAGCCAGATCCGTCATGATAGCTGGTCCAGATACCCACGTCAGTCTTGCCTTCTTTTGTACCGCCGAACCACGCCGTCACAAGTCCTCGACTGGTTTCGCAGATTGTGGAGGCGTGGCATTCTGGGAAGCTGGCTTTTGTATAGACGAAGTCTTCGCTGACGAAGCCGGGGAACTTCGGTTTCGGTGCAGGCTTTGGCTGGGCGGCCACCAGTTGGTCTGCCGGGTAGGTAATGCAGTCATCGTGAACTGCGAAATACAGGCGACCATTTTCCGCGCCCACCAGCAGGTCTGGCTTGCCGTCGTTGTTGAAATCGCAGGCGGCGGGGCTGGACGTATGGCCGGCCACGTTGCGTTTGGCCAGATTACCGATTTTCTTCAACACAATTTTTCCGTCGCGGTCTTCGCAATTGCGGTACCATGTGGCATTTTCTGAATTGGTGAGTACATCCAGACGTGAATCTCCGTCCCAATCAACGACTTCCAGTTTGACTCGCCCGGAACTACCGCACGACTTTGTGTTCAGCTGTAACGGCTGATTGTTTTCGTCCACGAAAATTCTTGCAGCAGCTTTGCCCGCTGATCGCAGAGTCAAGTAACCTTCCTGGTCCAGCATCACAAGATCAAGCTTGCCGTCGGCATCGAAGTCCGTCGCTACGGGCGTTGTTCTCCACTGAGTCAACGCGGAGGAGGCTTCAGTTTCCCACCAGTACCATTTGGGAGGAGCTTCGGTTAGCCCTGTATCCAGCGAAGTGTCAACCAGCGCGCCGTTGTCGTTACGTAGAACGCCTACTCTGGAAAGAATTGAGTTGTAGATGATGTCCGGATCTTTGTCGCCGTCCCAGTCGGCGACTGTCAATGTGGTGTAGCCCCACTTGGCTTCACACGGGCCCTGGATTGAACCGTTTTCTCCCGCCAGAATTCGGAAGGGAGATGACGAGCCATCGGAACCGGTGCCACTCACTTCCAGCAGTTTAGGTGCGTCCCATTTGGGAAGTCCGTTGGCGGCAGTACCGAGGTTCTGAAAATACCCGATGTATCCTGCCGTATTTCCACAAAGAATGTCCTCGTCGCCGTCGTTGTCCCAGTCGTAAGCATACGGTGTCGCCAGTGCTCCAAATTTCAGAGTGTCGGCTTCCTGTTGAAAGTAAACTGGCGTTTTAAAGACCGGCTGTCGAGCACGAAGTTTTCCCGTGTTTTCCACAAAGGCGACTCGCCCATCTTCGTCGCCCACAATCAGGTCAAGGTCGTTGTCGCCGTCCCAGTCGATGGCGGTGGGCGTGATCATTTGCAGATCCATCACCAACGGCTGTCCCGCGTCGTTGTTCAGCTTTTGGCCAGCGGCGTATTCCGGGTTATTGCGGCTGCCCACGTTTTCGAAGTACGTGAAGCCGTCCATGAATTCACCGCACAACAGGTCAAGGTCGCCGTCGCCGTCGAAGTCGGCAAAGTTGGGAGACGGCCAGCCGTAAACATCGATATCTCCACCGGCGGCCTGCAGCTTTGTGGGACTTGCAGAATACTTTGGCTGGTTGTCGGAACCGTCGTTCACAATCAGATACACGTTGCCGTGCAGTCGACCGTTTCGCCAGCGGCCATGGTTATCGTAGGCGTGGTCCCAGCCGTATTCTGTCCAGTCGCCTGTGCCTGAAATGATGTCCTGATCGCCATCACCATCGTAGTCGACATAGCGCCACATGTCGGCTCGCACACGATTTTCGTGGACGTTATCTTTGGGGTAGATGCGAGTTCCGTGGTCGAAGTCAAACTTGCCACTTTGGGGATCTCGTTTGTGTTCGAAGCAGGTTCGTAAAATGCGGGGTTCGCCATTTACATAGCTGACCTGCATATTGGATGAAGTCTTTCCGATCCGGATTCCCGCTTTGAACACCGGCAGTTTCACGCTGGTATCCTGAGTCGGGTTTTCGAAAAAGTAGACTCCGTTGGAAGGTTTGTCGGGGCACGAAACCAGCAGGTCCATGTCTCCGTCGCCATCGTAATCCATCGGTAATGGCCACGCCCATAGCCCGACTCCCAAATCAACCTTCAATCCGGGATTGTTGTACTGCAGCGGCAGCAGCTTCCAATCTGTTTCCTGAGCCGACGTATAACCGGCTGTTGCGATCAGCATCAGCATTGAAAAGAAAATCACACGACAGGTTCTGGGCATGAGCAACTTCCAGGATTGAATTCGGGAGGGATATGTTGGGGGAAGTATCGAGGTCGATTTTTGCAACCGGATCATTGTTTCAGAGTTCAAGCATCGGTGGCATGTGAGCTGCGTTCGAATAGATCATTGGCAAAATGGGAACGCGACGGGCGGCCGGGGTTGGAGCCAGACGCCAGCGCCCCCGGGGTTTCCTTTGCAAGCTCAGTCCAACCGCAGATGGTATGAAAGGCCAACCGCGTAAAAACTACGTTTTCATTTTGGTGCGGAGCTATTTTACTGCAAGCTTTCGGACGTTTCTCGTACTGGTGAGCAAATGACGTTGTTTAGCGGAGTTAGCTTAACGGCAGGAACAAAGCGAATCCACCATGTCGCGTTTTTGGCGGCTGCGTGTATGGCTGTTGCAGTTTGCTTTGCGAATGATGTTGCAGCAACGTTCAGTCAGGTGGATGCGTCCTGTCGAAGAGTTCCGACGCTGGATCATTTTTCAGCCAGCATCAATTCCAGTGGGTGCTGGCGTTGTTTTAGTGGCAGGTTCACCGTCTTTCCGCCAAGACGATGTGATTCGAAGATCGCGCACGTCATTTCAACGGTGGCAGCAGCTGCGTGGCCGTTGCATAGTGGGGGGCGATTGTTGTCGCAGGCGTCGATCAGATCTCGAACGGCAACGACGTGATTGTAGACTTCTTCCACCAGTTGACTGCGGGTTTCCGGTTCGCCGACTCCACTTGTGGTAATCGGTTGCCAGGTGCGTGGCGAGTTGGCCGGATCATACGGATTGCCGGCAGTGAAGTGAGCGACGGGTCTTCGGTCAATATGCAATGTGACCATGCCCATGCTGCCAATAAGCTGCAGGCAATAGGCGTTGCCTGCGGTTCCGTCGTTGGCGATGGAATCATAGTACGCGACGACACCACTGGTTGTTTCGTACCGAGCGTGGACTTCGTTGGCTGCCAGCAGGCCCAGACCTTCGGCACCGGGCTTGATATCTTTGGCTGTCACATGCTGACCATCTTTGAGCATGACGGCGGAACACGAAGTGATGCTGCCTGCGAAGTATTCAAACAGGTTGAAGACATGAGTGCCAAGCACCCATGCATCTTCGTCACCTCCACGGCGATCGCCTTTTCCTCGACCACGAATCTGCAGCAGCTTTCCCAGTTGGCCGGATTCAATCAGGGTATCAATCTGCTTCAGCGCTGGGTGGTACCGATTGCGGTGAGCGACGGCGATTCTTGCACCGCTCTTTTCTGCAGCGGCCAGCAACGAATCTGCTTCGGCGGGCGTGCGGCAGAATGGTTTTTCAACGTAAAGCCCTTTTACACCGGCTTCGATGGCTGCCATGGCCATGTCGTGATGCTGGTCGATGTGGCGAGGGCACACGGAAACAAATTCCGGTCGGACTTCCTGCAGCATTTGGCGATAGTCAGTATAGCCGCGGTCGATCTTCAGAATCTTCTTCTGTTTCGCTAGCCCTTCGGGATTGCCGTCTGATACGGCCACGATTTCCGTTTCAGGAAGTTTCAACCAGACGGTGTCTAATCCGTGTCCAAAGTTTCCTCTTCCAGTGTGCCCTATGACGGCGACTTTTCGACGCGGTTTTACTTCATCGGCCTGGGCGAAACCTGAGGCAAGCAGTGCGGATGATGCAGCAAGAAAAGAGCGGCGTTGCATGGGGCAGGTTCCGAACAGAAATTGAGGAGTTGCAGTTGGTTGCGTTAATCGCCATCGGTGGGAAGTCAATCAGCAGGCTGTGGCGGGGCAGGGCAATTCGTAATTGGCTGCGTAGGCCAGCGGTCTTCCACGCCCAGCATTTTCAGCATACGGCTGCGAAGTTCTTTCATAATTGGATCACCTTCTCGCGACTTCACGCGTTCCGGCGGAACGGGGATGGCCTCGTCGACCATAATGTCAACATGAAGATCGTGATAAACCGTCATGTTGTCGGTCAGATCTTCCTCAATACGTTCGACTGCTTCAAACATGTGATGCTTGAGACGATCGGGTGGCAGATCTTCATCCAGATATCCGGGAACCTGCAGAGAAAACGATTGAGCGTAATACACGTCTGCCAGATGCTGCCAGCGACGGTGTCTTTCTTTCGCATCGACTTTGTTAGCAACCATGTCAGTCAGAATTGCGATTCTTAGGTCTTTGACTCGCCCAATCGTGTCTCCCGTACGTTTGCGGCCAAGCCATTCCTGTTCGTGTTTCTGTAGAATCAAATTCACCAGTTGCTGAACTCGATCTTCAATCCTGCCAGTTAGCGATTCTCCCAGCCACTGAATTTCGCGAGCACACTGTAACGCCGCCTGCAGTGTCTTGATGCGTTGAAGCATGGGGCGACCGGCTTGTGAGATCCTGAAGATGCGATCTTCCAGGCGTTCCATTACCGGGGCCAGCAAAACTTCCGGATCACCCTGATGTTGATACTTCAAAATCACGGGATGCACGACGACGCTGGAATCCGGGTGAGTTTTTGCTCGATGCTTTGCGGCAGTTCTGGCGATAAATGCAGTGCCATCCATTAGCTGCATCAGGCGATCGTTCGCTCCGGAGATGACGCCTTCAGAAAAGATCATCAGCGGACGTTCGGCAGTGGCCACAATATCAACGGCGGTGTCCAGAGCTTTACGGTCCATGCCTTCGCGATAAACGCTGAACGCTCCAATGCGGCGACTGACAAAGGTTTCCAGCCAGCTTTGCTTGAACACGTGCCAGCTGGCCATGGCGTACGAATGCACGGGCGTGTCGGTAACAATCGCCCCGCACATCAGTGGATCCGATGCTCGACTATGATTGGGGCAGAGGATGATGCCGTTCTTCTGCCGCAACGAGTCTCGAAGATGGTCCAGCCCGATGGTTGTCCAGCTATTGACGCCGCATCGCTTTCGCACCAAAGTCGGCAAATATTTCCCCACCGCCCACGACCAGAACGTGCCGCGATAAGGCGGAATAAACGTGTATTTTTCGTCAAAGACGACCTTTTGCATTCCGTTGATCTTAAAGTCGAATGACGAAAGGGTTCCAAGTCTTGCGGAACCTGAAGATGGGGCGGTCAATAGAAGTGGGAACAGTGGTGAAAGTGACAGATATTCCGCAACTTCCCGTACATTGGAGTGTAGGTCTTCTTACCGACTTTGGAAACTCAACCGCATTTACCTGCTGCAGACTTCTTTGATATCCTTGCCATTTGTTTGTGATTCATGCTTCTCGACAGCTGCTAAGATATTCGCACAATGTTGGAAATTGACTCAATTGACTGTTTTTACGGCTGGCTCGGGTCAATGCCGGCTCGCTGTCCCGCGGCGATTCAGAATCTTGATCTTGGCGAATGGTCGGAACAAATGCGGAGGCACACTTATGCGGGCTCCGTCTTTCTGGGGTGTACGCTGGAAGCCGACGTCGCGGGACTTATCGCATCCACCGGTGGAATCGTGATTCCCAACCTGAACGAATTTCGGTTTCAGCTGCATCGAACTCACTTGTATTCGCCCGACGAAATCTTCGCAGGTTTCGATCCTTCAGGCTGCAACGGGTATCAAAACACGTTCGACTACCAAGTGTATGAACAGTACATCAAACAGGGAAAACGAAGCACGCGAATCAACATCAGCCTTGCAAGAGCTCTGCACGACCATTCCATCACCGATGCACTGGACGAATTGATCAAGGGACGCAAAGTTGTGGCGGTGATGGGAGGTCACGGCATGGAACGCGGTGAAGCGTTCTATAAAAAGATCGCTCTGATGACGAGAACGCTGACTCAGGAAAAGTTTCTGGTGGCGACGGGGGGCGGCCCGGGTGCAATGGAAGCCGCTCATTTGGGAGCCTACTTTGCAACTCGCGACGAGTCTGAACTGCTGGAAGCGATAGAGATTTTGAAAGTGCGACCGGCCGGGGCTCCGACTGGCAAAGAGTACGCCGACGCCGATTGGCTGCATAGAGCGATGAAAGTTCGGAGTCTGTACCCAATACCCGAAAACGAATTGCGCAGCTGCACCAGTGTGGGAGTTCCGACCTGGTTTTACGGTCACGAACCGCCGGCCGCCTTTTCGACTCACATCGCCAAATATTTTGCCAACAGCATTCGTGAAGACGGACTTCTTGAGATCGCTCGCCACGGAATTGTGTTCGCTCCTGGCAGTGCTGGCACAACGCAGGAAATATTTCAGGACGCAGCTCAGAACCACTACGGAACTGTTGGGGTTGTTTCGCCTATGATTTTGTTTGGAGTCGACCATTGGACGAACGTTCGCCCGGTGTGGCCGTTATTGAAGTCTGTGGCCACAGGTCTGCCTTACGGCGAACTTCTGGCGTTGACGGATGATTCTGATGAAATTCTGAACCGGCTGCGAGACTTCACGCCTGTGAAGTTTGCGACGTAGCACCAGTTGGTCGCCCTATGGCTATGCCAGTTGGTGCAGCACTTGGGTCAGCCAACTGGTGAATTCGTGTTCGACGTTGGCCGCGGTTTCACTTACTTCCGCATGATCAAGCGGTTTGTCGGATAGACCGCTGGCGATATTGGTGATACACGAAACGCCCAGCACGTCGATGCCCCGCCTGGCCGCCGCCAGAGCTTCAGGCACGGTGCTCATGCCGACAGCGTCGACACCCAGATGGTGCAGCATGCGCACTTCTGCGGGAGTTTCGTAATTGGGGCCGGACATCATCGCGTAAACGCCTTGATGCACGTTCAGGCTGGTGTCAACCTGTTTGGCGATGTCAACCAGACTCTGATTCCAAAGGTGGGCAGCGGCTGGTGTTCGTCCGGAGTTGTGGGCGTCTTCGCTGACTTTTAAGAAGGTCCAGTGTCCATTAATCAGCATCAGATCGCCGGGCTGAAATCCACTGGTGATTCCTCCAGCTGCGTTAGTGACTATCAGTCGTTTCACGCCCAATTCATGAAGCAGTTTTACGGCGAACAACATGCGATCCAACGAATGACCTTCGTAATAGTGCACTCGACCCTGCAAAAACAGAACGCCGTCAAATTCGCCTTTTCCGATGATCAGGCGGCCAGCATGCCCAGCGACCGCGGGCTGCGGCATTCCTGGAATCTGTTCGTACCCAATCACCACGCCTCCCGCATCCAGCGCCAGCTGACCGGCAGCACCCAGCCCGGATCCCAGAATAACGGCGGTGCGAAACTTAGACAGTATGAACTCGCCGTTCGCGCATTGACGAATCAAATCGGCGGCTGGTTGAATCATGTCGGAGTTGATAAGAATGCTCGCGAATCGAAAATCAGAGATGCACTTTGGCCTACAAAAAAACACCGCGTTGAACATGTCAACGCGGTGTTTGGGATTGTACCTGAATCGGCGTCTGCCGTCAGGTGATTTTGTGAACTGGTCTTTGCGGAAGGCCTACTCGATATCGTAGTCTGCGGTCAGCACTTCCAGAGCATCGACGATGGCCTTGTCGTCCATTCCGGAATCACGAATAATTTCGGCAGTGGCTTCAACGTTGCCGGTCAGTTCTTTTGCCGTTGCGCTGATGCGGCCCGAACTGTCGTACGCGTAGGTGATTTCAATCGGTGAACCTTTCGGCAGACTTGCTGGCAGGTTGAAGACTCGGAAGTCACCGATCAGTTCGCATGCTGCTGGATCGACCGCATCACCTTCCAGAATCTCCACGTGCACGCGAGACTGGCCGGCTGTGTTCGTTCCAAACCGCTGCTTAACATTGTGCGGTACTGGCGTGTTTTTCGGGATCATGATGTGATTGATCTTGCGAGACCGATCACTTGGGTCTGAAATCTTGATACCCAATGAGTGCGAATTCACGTCGCTGGTGCGAACAGAATTCAAGCGTTTTTGGACGGAGGCAGCAACCTTGCTGTTACCGGTGTTGTGTCGAGCTTCCAGAATTGCGGCGTGAATCGCGGCTCCTTCAGCAACGGCTCGTTCCGGCATCAGTTCGCGAGAAGGCTCTCGACCAGTGACTTCGCGAAGCATTTGCTCAACCACGGGCATCAATGTTGAACCGCCAACCAGAATGACTTCGTCCAGAGTACCGGCTCGCACGCCTGCCTGAGCCATTACCAGTTCGGTGGTATCTTTGGTTCTTTGCAGCAGGTCTGCCGTCATGCGTTCAAATTCGCCGCGACTTAATGAGACCGACAGCGTTTTGCCTTTGAAGTAGACGCTGATTGGCACCTGAGACTTTTCTGACAGGTCTCGTTTTGCGTCTTCTGATTCCTGGTTGAAACCCATCATGGTTTCCGGATCGGTGGATGGGTCTTCGCCGAATTTCTGCTTGAACTGTTCAACCAGGTGGTCAGCCAGTCGCTTACTCCAGTCGAGTCCGCCCAGCATGACGTCGCCGTCTGTTGCCAGAACGCGGAAGTTGGTTGGTGTATACCGAACCACGGTCACGTCGAATGTACCGCCGCCGAGGTCGTAGACCAGAATCGTCTTTTCTTCGTTACTTAGGTCGGTCCGACCCAGTTCGCCTTTTTGCCACGCATAGGCCAATGTAGCGGCGGTTGGCTCGTTGATAATGTCAATGACGTTCAGGCCGGCAATACGTCCTGCGTCCTGAGTTGCTTTGCGGCGTACATCGTTGAAGTAATAAGGAACTGTAATGACGGCGTTGGAAATCGGGCCAATTTCCTCTTCTGCATCCTGCTTCATCTTTTTCAGGATCAAGGCAGAAATGAATTCCGGAGTCAGTTTCTTACCCTGATATTCAACATGATAGTCCTTGTTGCCCATCTCTCGCTTAACGGCTTCGATGATCTGGTCAGGAGACGCGACTGAAATTCGCTCAAAGGACGGCCCAACAACAACACGGTCCTCGTCCAGAAGCACAACCGATGGAGTAATTGGTCGTCCGTCAGCATTGTTGGCAACGACCGGGTTGCCGTCGTCGTCCAGATAAGCAATCGCCGAATACGTGGTACCCAGGTCAATTCCGACCGTTCTGCCTTCAAGAAACTTCATTTGCTGGCCTTAATGCTTCGAATCTTAAGTTTTCGAACTACCAAGGGCATAACGCCCTTGACCCAAAGTGGAGCTGATGCACCGGTTATGCTTTGATGCCGTCTGAAAAAGATACAACAACGAATGGAATGCGATTCCACTGTTACAAAAATAAATACTTAAAGATCAATTCCAGACGAAAGCCAGCAGCTGAAAAAACAGCACTGGCACAATCAAAGTTGGCTGCGCGTAACACGTTACGTACTACAGGCAACTCATTCCACGCAAGTTGGCCATTTTGATCATGGAATTCGACCGATGCAAGCAGTCCGAACACCGAAACGCCTGTACAGCCCCATTTAAATAGAGCCGGCCTACGGAATCAGACAGGCAGTGCCGGCTGCCGCCTGAGGTGCAAAAAAGGCCACGAACGGTACGAAATCGTTCGTGGCCTTGTAATTGCCTCAACAATGGAATGATGTTCCAGAGTCGATCAAACCTGAATTTCGTAACCCTTACGCTGTTCGCGAGCCTGCCACATAGCAGCTTTTTCGTCGCCAACGATCTGTTCGGTTTCGGGGTTGTAATTCAGAGTTCGGTTCAGCCGAATTGCAATATTCGCCAGGTGACAGGTCGTCATCGCTCGATGATGAGTGTCCACGTCGCTGATCGGTTGCGTACGATCAACCACACATTCGAAGAAGTTTCGCATGTGGTCGCCCGGCTGCTTGCCCTTGTACAGAGTCAGCAGTGTTTCTTCCTTCAGTGGATTGCCCTTCAAACCTTCAACAGCGGCCCCTGTCAGTTTGCCACGGTTGACGAAGATTTTGCCTTCGCTGCCTTCCAGAAGAATTCCATTGTCGAAGCCCAGGTCGTCCGCGCGCTCGCGAATATCCAGAGTTGCTCCATTGGCGTAAGTCGCCTGCACGTGGAACCTGGTCGCCGTGTTGTACTGCGTGGCATCCTGAGGAACGCCTTCGACCAGTTCGACCGGATGAACGGCCATCAACGGCTCAACCTTTGTCGGAGCTGTATGGCACAGGTCCAGGGCCCATGAGGCAATATCAACGTGATGAGCGCCCCAGTCGGTCATTTTGCCGCCTGAGTATTCGTACCACCAACGGAATTCGTAGTGACAGCGAGTGTTGCTGTTCCTTCCAGATTTCTTAAAGCGGTAGTCAACCTTCGGAGCCTGGCCGAGCCACAGGTCCCAGTTCAGTCCAGCTGGAATGTCGGCCACTGGAATTTCGCCGCTGGTCGGTGCTCCACCAATTGCCACTGTGGCCTTCTTCAATTCGCCGATGCGGCCTTCTCTAACGATGGCAACCGCATGCAGGAACTTCAGTCCCATTTCGCTGCGTTGCTGAGTTCCCACCTGAAACACCTTGCCGGTTTCTTTCAGCACCTGACGAATCTGTTTGCCTTCGTCAATTGTCAGCGTTAGTGGCTTCTCGCAGTAAACATCTTTGCCGGCCTTCATCGCTTCAATCGCGATTTTGGTGTGCCAGTGATCCGGAGTTACAATCGTAACAATGTCGATATCCGAACGATCAAGGATTTTGCGATAGTCTTCATACACATCAACTTCGCGGTTGATGTTGGCCTTGCCATGAATATCTTTCACTCGCTTCTGGGCCGCACCTGCATGATTTGCATCAGCGTCGGCCACGGCTGCACAGTCACCAAACTTTAATGCGTTGGGACCGACAGCTCCCCAGCGGCTTCCTGTTCCGATGCAACCAACAACCGGACGATCGTTGGCACTTCGAAAAGTGGCTGCTGATGATTGTGGAGCAAACCATGGAATGGCTCCAACCGTTAGCGCCGCAGCGCCGGTTGTCTTGATAAATTTACGACGACTCGATTGAGGCATACCGATTGTCTCTCCAGAAAAAGGTTAAGGTGATTTGGCAGGGTTTCTAACTGTGTTTCTTTGAAGTCAGTGTTCGGCAGCTAATGCATAACGCCGTTAGCGTTCCAGCTTCTCATTTGAATCTCTCGTGTCAAGTTACCCGACCATTACAGTCGATCCGGTTGATCCAGATTAACGCCACCTTTTTGCTGTTTTGCGGCAGTTTTTCAAAATGAAGGCTGGCCGATCCCAAATTTTTCGTATCTCGCAAACATTCCAGCGAACATGAAGCGCCGGAATTCGGGGTTCCGCACAGATGCCGGATTTCGAGTGGTGTGATCGGCTTGCCC
>CALFSX010000033.1 GCA_937916515.1 uncultured Planctomycetaceae bacterium
TCTGGTTGTGGTGAACCACATGGAAGTCCTGGAAAATCGTGTTCTGCTGACTGCGGACTATATCTTCGACGCGGAGACAGCAGGCCTTGAGTCTGGTTTCGCGTACGACCTTACCTCTGCTGAGGATGGCACGCCGGAATTGCGTGATGCCTCGACGCAGGCTGTTGTGCCATGGACATCTCAAGTCACCTCTGGCGATGCTGAGCCGGTTAACATTTCAATTACAGGCTCTGGATTTGACGACTCATTGCGAGTGTCTGCTGCAGCCTCAGATTTCCAAATCACATTCAGCGCCGGCGCCGGCGCAGACACTTTAACAGCTGGCGATTCCGATAACATTTGGACCGTCATCGGAGCAGATCAGGGAACACTGAATGAATCGTTGGTGTTTTCAGAAGTTGAGAATCTGACAGGCAACGCAGGGGCAAGTGACCATTTCACCATCCGCGATGGCGGCAGCATCAGTGGGCTGATTCAAGGGAATGCACCAGATGGTGATTTTGATCGACTTACGTTTGAAATTCTCGCTGGGTCATCCGACAACACAACTGCTCGCACGTTTGACTTTGTAGAACCGGCCCAAGATGAAGATGGGGTCCCGATCACGACGGATTACTCAACACTGGTTGATGGTGTCGTTGTGGCGACCTACCTGGATTTAGCAACGACTGATGAGCTTCTGATCCGCTTACCTGAAGTACCGAGTGGGGTATTGGGGCACAACGCAGTTTTGAGTTCAGATACACAGAATTATCTGAAGCTAACCAGCAGCGACACAAATGCGACATTCCAGCCGATTGAATTCCGACAGCCATACAAGGAAATCACCCTGTTCCTTGGGGCGGGGGCCGACTCAATGGAATTCGGCACTGGTGTTTCGACCGCTTCGCTTCTGATGGAAGTCGTTGGTGGAGATGGGGCCGACACTCTTGTAGTTCCTCAAGACCCTGAAGACGGAGAGACGAACAGGGTCTTTATTTCGGACATTGATAAAGGGTCAGTAACCAAGACAATCGGCTTCAGTGAAGTAGAAAATCTCACTGGCGCTACAGGCATCACCGATTTGTTTACGTTTGAGCCAGGCGCGGTGTTGAGCG
The DNA here is from genome assembly GCA_937916515.1 of uncultured Planctomycetaceae bacterium. GTDB lineage: Bacteria > Planctomycetota > Planctomycetia > Planctomycetales > Planctomycetaceae > Fuerstiella. The sequence goes on from CALFSX010000033.1 coordinate 1,098, forward strand.
GTGAACTTTATGGGCAAAGCGTTGATCAGGACAGTCTTGTTTTCCAACTTAGCATGGGCCCGGATACGCAGGACTTGATGTGGAACACTGCAGGAGGAACTGGGACAGTCTCGCGAAACGATTCAGTGATCACTTCTTTCCATGACGTGACGGACACACAGAATATTGTAGTTTTTGGCACAGAACTGTCGGACGAACTGAAAGTCAGCACGAACCAGTCGAAAATCGAGGTCGAGGGTGGAAATTCCGAAGTCATCTTTGGAGCGGTAACGTTTTACTCTCCCCAGGGCTCACTGCTCATCTGGCCCGGAGCAGGCGATGACACAGTCACAATCCACGATTCTGCGTTGTCTGGCCCCGTCACGATCGATGACGTCGCAGGCGATGCAGACCGGTTAATTCTGGAACTCGACGCGGGCACCGCCGAACGTTCGGTCACCTGGAACGAAACCGAAGAAGACAGAGTCGCAGGCACCCTGACCGTCAGTTCCGCGACAGTTCAGTACTACGGCATTGAAAATTCAGAGAATCTGATCATCAGTGGAACCTCGGGTGATGACACCTTGGTTTTACAAAACGAGGGAGAATCACGTCTGTCGCTTTCGACTGCTGATTGGGGCTCTCCTAGTGGTTTCTATCCCGTTCTCTTTGATTCACCTGGAGGTGCTCTTAGCATCAACCTAGGCAACGGAGATGACAATATCCAGTTGTCTACGACAGAACTGACAGCACCGCTCTTTCTTGATGGGGGCGTGGGAACGGACCGTCTTAACTTTGGATCCGATAGTCCCAGTATCGCAGAATTACATATCAATAGCACCATCGAATCGGTCGAGCAAAGCCCGGCACAAATCGGACTGTTAGCTTTTACGGCAACCGAGTTCAACGACGAAATCACCGTTACGCTCGCCACTGAAGCAGCAGAGCGGGTTCTTATCTCGAGTACTAACTCCACCTTCACAAACCTTGTCGTGCCGGCACCCCAAAACCAGTTGCGTATTCATGGTTCCACGGGCGATGACCAGGTAACTGTCAATTTTGGCACCGATACGGAGGGTGCAGAAGCTGCGTGGGAGTTTGCGCCTGAACTATTCATTGATGGTCAGGTTGGCGGTGACACATTGAAGGTCCTGAAGGGGCAGTTTCAGCATCTGGGGTACGCCGCTGAAACGATCGAAATGGCATCTGGAGCTGCCGCGTCAAACATGACTGTGGTCGCAAATTACACTAATGTTGATATCTACCGTGCAGATGCCACGCATTTGTATATCGACCGCCAGATCGTGCCGGAACCTACGCAAAAACTGACCGTCATCGGTGATCCTTCTGCCGGCTCAAGCCAGACCTTTACAATCAAGGCCAATCCGTATGGCCAGTTCACAGATCTCACGGTGGATTACGACTTCGAGATTGCCCCCGAAGCTGCAAAAACGGAGATCTTTGTTGAGACAGATGTCTTTCTCGTGGGCGATGACCTGATCCTTGAGGGGACGGAAATCACAGTTGCAGAGAATGTGGTGATCTCCACTAACAATCCGACTGGAGACTCGGGTGATATCACCATGCGGGCAAATGCACAGAACGAGCTGGATGTGGACGCCGTCTCAATCACGCTTGGAACGGGTTCTCAGCTACTTGCAACGCCGAGCGATGCGACACACGAATCTGGCGACATTCTGCTGACGGCACGGCAATATGCAAAACCCTTTCTGCCCTACTTCGTTCTTCTTGTCGACACCTCTGCGACAATCAATTTGAATGACGCAACGGTACGCGGTCGTGACATTACTATCACCGCAGACAGTTTGAGTGATTCGTTTTTCGAGACCCAGCTCAGCGGTGCAGACATCGATATCACCGAACTGGGCGGTGAGACGATTCTGAATGAACTCGTTATGGGAACAGGGTTGATCTTCTTCTCTGTTTCTACATCTGAAGCAAACGCGCAAATCAATCTCAATGCGGACACCGATATCGCGGGGCGTAATATTACTGTCGCTACGCATGCAGCAAGTAATCCTAAATCGAACTCGGCAAATGAATTATTTGCTCTGTCATACGCGCGTTCAGAAATCTATTCAAAAGTGAACATCGCAAGTGGCGTAAAACTGGAAGCGACTTCAGATGTGACGATTAGTTCCACAGCATTGAATGACGTGGGTTCAAGTGCGGCGTCCAGTTCCCTGGGTGCAACACAAAGCGACGCGAAGGCGAACATTACCGTGGCTGTCGCTGAGAGCGTAACGGAAATCGGGGGCACTGTTAGCACAGACTCCCAAATCATTGCCGGTGGGGATGTTGATATTCGTTCCAGCCTGATCCGAGCAAACGTTGTGGAAGCCGCAGCTGGAGGATTCGACGACGGAACCGTTGGCATCTCTCTTGCGATTTCTTTGATGGATGACAGCGTAACGGCCACGGCTGGCGGATTGATCGTCGCTGGTGGTGATGTCGTTATCGATGCCGGCATCGATACGCTGGATAACATTGTACTCGCGACATCCGAAATTGGCGTATCTGCCGTTGGCAAAACGGGAGGAGAGAAAGTCCAAGACTTCCGTCAGGGCATTAAGGATAAGAATGCAAGCGCGGCGAATGGACTCAAAGCCCCAAGTGCCTTTATCCTGAAAAAGCTCGGATTGGTGAAAGAAGCAAAGACGCCTGAGGTCAAGGAATTCGTCTTTTCAGGCGCGCTGGCGATTGCTGATCACCAAACGAAAACGGAAGCCAAAGTTGCATCCGACACAAAAGTCTTTGCAGATGGCGGAGTCTTTGTCGCATCACTCAACATGGACAAACCCGAGATTTCGGCCAAGTCCACGACCAAAATAAATGTCAGTGCCGACAAAAAGGAAGACCCGAAAAAGCAGGATGATGTGAACTATGGAATCAGCGTGGCAATCAACGTGGGCGTCTATGACAACGATGCTTACGCATCAATAGGCAGTTCAGCTCAGGTGACCGCAGCGGGACCAGTGGAAGTGACTGGCAAGACACTGCAACCCTATGAGATCTCGTGGCTTCAATTGGACGGCCTGAATGGCATTACAGACAAGTTTGCCGGCAGTGCTGGGTTTGAGCAGGGCTTTTTCTCATCGTGGACGAATGCCAGTTCGGAGGGGGCGAAGAAGAGCGGTGGAGGGTCGATCGGTTACTTCGGAATTGCAAACGACGCTCAGGCGTTTATTGCTGAAAATGCTCATGTCAACGAATACGTCGTCAATGGCGCGAGTGGCATTGATTCAGATGACAACGTGATACTGCTGGGTGGGCCACATTATTTCGAAGAGGGCGACATAATTGTCTTTCAGTTTCCTCAAGACACGTCCACAATCGGGCTCAGCAGTAATACCCAGTATCGAGTCAGTTTGGTTGATGATAAAGCCGACAAAATTCGCGTGAAGACGCTCGATGGGGCCGTCGTCGACCTGACAACAAGCGTGGATCCCGCTGAAGTCTTTACGATTCGCCTGAGAGCCCCGGCAAGTACACAGGACGTCGTCGTTTGGGCAGAAGCAGAGTCGCAGACAGCCAACCTTGCTGGGACATTGCCTGACTTTACCTCCATCCATAAGAAGTCAGGTAGCATCGGGAAAGAGAGTGGTGCTGGTGGTGCACTGCTGATTGCGAATTTTGAAAACAATGTGAGCGCCACTATCCAGAGTGGAGCCGTGGTTCACACGTCGACACTTATGGTCAGGGCCGACACGGGGCTAGTCGACGTTTCTTTTGCTGTAGCAAGCGGCGCTGGGGAAACAAAGGGATTTGCTGGCACTGGTTCTGTAATCAACGTTAACAACACCACGACAGCATCGATTGCGGACGGTGCAAGAGTGACCACCGGCGTCGATAACATTGTATTAAAACGTGATATTCGTGCACTCTTCGGTGAGAACAACGATGGCTTGATCAAAGACGTGGCAGATTTGATTCGTAAGCCTTACGGCTCGTTGGCGAGTTTTGATCCGAATGACAGCAGGGCCGATCTGGATCTTTTGTTTGTAAATCCGGATACGACTTTTGAACCGGGTCAGCAGGTGTTTTATATTCAGGACGGCGACTATCCCGCTGGCGGACTTACAGACTCCACGACGTACTACGTCATTGTCGAGCCAGACCTCGATTATCAGGCCACTCAAGTTGATCCCTTAACGAACACACTCGACCTCGGGTACGAACATGATTTCGTTACCGGGGATGTGTTTGTATGGTCGGGCGCGTTTGCGTATGCGATCGTCGACGAGTCTGCTCCACACAAACTGCAGTTGGCCAGCAGTCCTGACGACGCTTTCGACGGAATACCACTGACTCTGGATGTATCGGATGGGACTCTGATTCCTAAACGCGGTATTGGACTCGCAACTTCCAAGGCCAATGCGGAACTGGGAATATCGATCAACATCGATCCCTGGACGCGAGGAGAAGGCACAAACCACCTGCTGATGAAACCGGATTATCTTCGTGGCGCTACAGTTGAGGTTTATCCGTTGGCTTTGGACAGTAACGGTGACGGAAAGCTCACTGATGATGATGATGCAATCACAGCATCTACTGACGGCACGTTCACAACAAATCAGAGCCTGCTGGTTATTGCGCAGGACGATAGCGTGGGCGCCAACGGTCTAGGTGCATTTTCCACTTCAACGGGCGGAGGAACCGGGCTTGGATTTACGGTTGGCGTCAATGTTATTAACCGTGACACCCAAGCCTTTATAGGGGCAGAACACGGGCACGATGACACCCCTGCAGAGACTCTGGTTGACGCCGGCGGCAGCGTCACAGTCGCGTCAAAAAATACTGGCGTATTTGTGATCAGCTCCATTGCCAAGTCAACAGCGAAGGTTGACAAGGACAATAAACTGAAGGACGTGCAGAAGGCTGAGGAGGAATGGGAAACGTGGAGAATGTCGATGATCGAAAACGACGATCCTTCCGCGGGTTTACTCAAGCGAACTTCTGCACCTGTGCAGGATCCACTTCCAAGAGCAGGCAACAGTTTTAGTGGGGCGGGAGTTTTGGCCGTCAGTGTTGTGGACGATAACGTGAAGTCCTACGTTCGGTCTATAGAATCATTCCGAACCCAGGATCTTTCGGTTCTAAGTGGTAACGAAACAATCCTTGCATCGCTGGCTGCGACCAGTGCAAATGCAAGTGGCTCCACGAAAAACTCCGCGTTGTCCGGCGCGGTTAGCTACAACAAAGTGGGAGGAGACACCACGGCGTACATTGATGCGGCCCAGGACCTGGACGTCAACGGTGAATTACGTGTTGAGGCTGACCAGGCTGGCTATATCGGTTCCATCACCGCCGGTTTCGGGGGCGCAACCGGTGGCGACACAGCTGGGACAGCGATCGCAGGATCAATCTCTGTCAATGAAATTGCCCATAACGTCGATGCCCATATCGTTGATTCGGTCGTCGATATTGACTCGAACGTCTTTGTCAACGCCGTCGACAAATCCCTCATTGTGTCCATTGCAGGGACGTCGGCAACGAACACTTCCGACAAGAAGTCAACGGGTGTGGGGAGCAAAGGTGTCGGCTTAGCTCTGTCCGTGAATCTGATTGGAACAAGTGCGAGCCCAGTGATCACCACGGCCTATATTCAGGATTCGACACTGACGATGTCGACAGGCCAACTCACCGTTTCGGCCTCAAATGCGCAACCCGGGTCTGACCCTCGCATCTATTCTCTGGCACAAAGTTATGGTGGTACCGACAGTATGCAGGGAACTGCAATCGCGGGAACTGTAAGTGTCAACCTGATTGCCAGCGAAACAAAAGCGTACTTGCAAAATGCAACGATTGATGAGCATGATCGTGACGACGCGGCAGTCGCAGTCAACGTGTCTGCAAATGATAGTTATGGAATTGTTGCCTATACCGGCGGTTGGGCCAGTTCCAGCAAGGGCAGTGGATTTGGTGCTGCATTAAGTTATAACGAAGTTGCAGGCACGACTCAGGCATACATCGATGCGTCGACAATCGACGTTTCGGGTGACGTAACCATCACCGCTGATAATAAATCGATCATTGGCGCGGGGACGCTGGGCGTTGCGTCCGGAAAAGGGACAAGCGGGACCGGCTTAGCCGGGTCGGTCGCAATCGCCATCATCTCGAACTCCATCGATGCCCACATTTCAGGCGATTCTGCGATCACGACCGATGGTGATGTGTCTCTCCACGCCGAAGACAATTCCTTTCTGATCTCTGCCGCTGGAGGCGTCGGAATAGCGGGAGAATATGCGGCGGGCGCCGTGATTGCCTATCACCGAATCAGCAATGCGGTGACAGCGTTCATTCGGGAATCCACGGTCACTGCGGGAGGGCAGCAAGGCGTCAGCGTTCTTGCCAACTCCAGTCCGCTGTTGATTGGCATTGGTCTTGCTGCTGCGATTTCTGACTCCGGTGAAGCGCTGGCCGGCAATGCCGTCATCAACTCCATTGCCAATACCGTGCAGGCGTCGATTGAAAATTCCACCGTGATCGCAACACTGGGTGATGTCCTGGTCAATGCGTTTGAATCCGCCGCGCTTTACTCCGCAGCGATCGGATATGCAGGGTCCGACAAGCAGGGCGGCATTGGTTTATCGCTGGCCTATAACTTCCTTGGAGGAAGTTATAACGTTGAAGATCCAAATCTGTTGACCACCAACGACGCTGCGATCGCTGGAACCGAGACGGATGAAAACAGCGACCCTGATCAACAGACAATGTATTCCGCAGAGTATGACGATTCTGCCGGTATCCCAACCCAAAGCAGTCTGTCTGCCCAGATCAGGAATGCGCAGGTTTCCGCGCCGTTAGGTGAGGTGTTTGTTATCTCTGGTTTCGATCAGCCTGAACTTTCGGAGGGATCATCGCTGGTTGAATCCACAAAGGCGTTCGAATCCGCCAGCGTGACGCTTGGAAGTGATCTGATCAAGTTGCAGAGCCACGGGTTTACCACTGGTGACGAGGTCGTCTACGACAGTGGTGCCTCAGCCGCCGTCGGTGGGCTAACTCCCGACCGTTCCTATTACGTTATGGTTGTAGATGAAGACACGATTCAGCTTGCCGATTCGCTGGAAGATATTCCTGCGGGGCATGCGGTTACGTTGACTTCAGGATCAACCGGGGTTAACCATGGCATTAGCCTTCTGGATCAGAATGCAGGATTAAAGTTCGCCGCATCGAGCGATACTGTGTCAGAGAATCGAATCGTGTACGGCACAGAACATGGCTTAACGAATGGTCAACTGGTTATTTATTCCAATGGAGATGGGGACAGCATCGCTGGACTCGTCGACGGCCATGCCTACTGGGTCATAAATGCCGACGCAACATCGCTTCAATTAGCAGCCTCACCTGGTGGAGCGACATTGGCGATTTCTGGTGGCAGTGGTGACAATCATGTTTTCTTGCCGATCGACGAAGCGAGTCGGCAGGCATTCGATCCGGATGCTGACATCGTCTACCATGTTGCGCTAGCGAATACGATTGAATTAGTAAACCACGGGCTGAATACTGGTGACGCGATTGTTTACCGAGCTGGCTCAGAGGCAAACGGCATCGGTGGGTTAGAAAGTGGGGCGATCTACTATGTGATTGACGTCGATGAATCGCATATTCGCCTGTCGGACATTCAGGTGACCGCAGACGCCGAGATTGACACAATTAAACCTGTCATCCTGACATCGATTACCGGCGACAGTCATCAGTTGCACGTTTTACGTCGCACTGTGGAGCTTGATGGAGAAATCATTGATTTGCCAGGCCCCATTTCCGGCCAGATGACGACAGTGACTCTGGCCGGAGCCAAAGGAAATGGCAGCAGCATCTCTGGCGCTGGGGCCATGTCGTTGAATTACGTCCGAGCGGATGTCGTCGCGTTGATCGACTCACAGAGTTCCAGGTCCGGTCTTTCAGTCGCTAACAGTGGAACCGGGGCTGTCGAGGCTCTCGGCGACATTCATGTGATTGCCAGAGACACTTCCCATATCAATACGGGAACGGGAATGGTCAGCAAGGCGGGTTCCGGTGGGTCGGGCGTTGGAGCCGCAATCGGAGTTGCAGACATTCAGAACTCGGTAACCGCCGCCATCCAGGGAGTCAAAGTGACTTCTCAGGCTGGTGATGTGAGCGTCCGAGCTGCTGAGGAAGCCCGGATTATCAACGCTGCCGTCGGAGTGGCGGTCACCAGCGGCAGTACAGGATTTGGATTCGCCGGTACCGTCGTGGCGAATAAGATCCAGAACACAATTGATGCGCACATCTCCATGAGTGCTGATGTCGAAGCCGGTGGCTCAGTTCTTGTGCTGGCCGAAGATACGGCCTCGATTGCAACCCTCGCCGGCGCCGCGGCGCGGGGCGGATCTGCTGCGGTGGGAGCTGCGATTGCCGTAAACGAGGTTTACGATTCCGTTTTTGCAATCATCGATAATTCGACAGTCCTGGCAAACTCCGGTGACATCCGCGTTGATGCCTCGTTCCGGGAGCCATCCTCGTTGCCGCCGGGCCTAAATTCCCAGATCGCAGCTCTGGCAATCAGCGGAGCGACTAATGATAAAGTTGCATTCGCTGGATCTTTTACCATTAATCTTATCAGCAATCAGGTTGAAGCGAAGATTTCCAACATTGGTGATCTGAATCAGAACGCAAACCGGTACGGTGGTGCTGATATCCATGCCGGCCGTGCCATTCGTGTTTTGGCGGTAGATTCATCCACCAGTAATTCCATTGCCGGAGCACTGGCCTATGGCGGTAAAGCAGGCTTTGGTGCTTCACTTTCCTACACCTATCTGGGGGATACGTCTTCGACCTGGAATGAACCAGAAGACAGTCGTGTGATTGCCGCGATGGAAAACATCAGCGGGCAGGTCACCGCATTCGAGATTGAGGTTGATGCGACCTACACAGGCTCGATTCTGAATGTGACAATTGCGGGTTCTGGGGGTGGGACCCTGTCGATTGGTGGTGCCGTCTCGTTGAATGAGATTCAGATGACCACAAAGGCATATGTCACCGGGACAGGGCACGTGGATGCAGGCCCCTCCGGGATAGAGATATCCGCCTCAAATACAGGCGAAATCATTTCCGATGCCGGTGCGTTCAGCTTCGCCTGGGGTAGACGTGCGACGGTCTCTGCCGGTCTGTCATATTCCAGAAATGAAATTGATTTTGAAACAACGGCGGATATCGGGCTCGATCAGGTTGAAGGAGTCAGTATCACGTCCGCAGGGGATATCACTGTATCCGCTGTCTCAGAGAGTGTGATTAAGGCCATTTCGCTGGCGGGTGCTCTCAGCCTCAGTAACTCCTCAACAGCCGTCGGTGCGGCTGCGACAGGTGCCATCAGCCGAAACGTCATTACCAGTCGGACGAATTCAGGCATCCGGAACAGGAGACGAACACAAGCGTCACACTCGATTCCCATCCGTAGCACGCAGGGCGCAATCAGTGTCATTTCTGAGGACGACTCAAAGATCCAGTCGCTGGCTATTGGTGCGTCGGTCGCGATCTCCTCAGGAGCCACTGCCGTCAGTGTGAGCATCTCTGCATCCATCGCACGAAATGAAATCAACAGTGATGTCACCGCGATGATCAGCGATGCCGACGTGTCTTCTCATCTGGACACAGTGGTCCGCGCCGGACAAGAGTTCGAAGCCGATGGAACGCGGGAAGCGAACCGGGCGATTTCTGCGATTTCTGTAGCGGCTTCGGTTTCCCTGGCCTCCGGATCTTCTCAAGAAGTCTCTCTCGCCGGGGCGGGAGCGGAATCGAGCAACGTGATCCTGGGGGATACGACAGCATCTGTAGTCGACAGCAATCTGCTCAGCGATGCGGGCATTCAGCTGCAAGCGAATGATAAGTCCTCTATCAGTGCGACAGTTGTCGCTGCCTCAATTGGTGCTGGATCGATCGGAGCCTCCGTTTCGGATAACTCCATTGGTTACGACTCCGATGGGGAACGGATCGGCAACAAGATCGAGGCCTCCAGCCTGAATTCGACGATGAACGCCGTCGGAGCACTCGAGGTTGATGCCGAGAGTTCGGCCACCATCACGGCGAATGTGATTGCAGCTTCGATTGCTGTGGCTAAAGGTTCCGGTACTGCCCTATCGGGGTCCGGCTCGGGGGTCAGTACGACAAACCGCGTGGCTCAGGATGTTAAAGCTTCTCTGGACGGTGATGCCCAATCATCCGCGCCTTTGGCCTCAGGAATTGAGGCCGGCAGCGTTGCACTGACCGCAACCGACACATCCGTCATCACTGCGCATGCCGGTGCGGCTGCTTTGGCATTGTCATTTGGCGGCAACAGCGGCAACTTGACGATTAGCGTCGGATTAGCACGCAACGTCATCAATAATACTGTTGAAACGAGCATCAAGAACGTCCATCAGCATCAATTAACGACGCCCGCCGATACTGACGGCTTTGTCACGTTGACCGCGACCAGCAATCCATCCATTACCGCGCATGCCTGGGCTGCGACTGTCGGTTTTGCTTCCGGAGGCGGAGCTGCCGTCAGTCTCAGTGGCGCGGGTGCGGAAGCTGTCAATGTTATCTTAGGCAGCACCAAGGCATTTATTGTTGACAGTGTGCTGGACGCCTCGGGGAGAACCAACTTAACCGCGACAACCGAGGATGCCCATCTGGATGCGACCGTTTGGGGAGCCGCAGTCTCATTGGCCGCTGGGGGGGGGGCCGGCGCAGGAATTTCGATTGGTTCGGCAATGGCCCGGAATTATGTAGGGTTTCAGGAAGATGGTGAGACTCCTGCGCCTTTAGAGGTTGAAGCCTATGTAAAGAATTCCAGCATCACAACGTCGGGTGACTTGAACCTATGGGCCCAATTGAACTCCACGATCGAATCCACGGTTGTCTCCGCGGCCGTGGCGTATTCTTCAACCCCGATCGCGGGTGGTGTCGGAAGTGGTGCGGGGGCCAGTTCTGAAAACATCGTCAACTCGAAGGTACGAGCTTACTTGGATGGCGATGCCGAGAACTCAGCATACGTATCGACCGGAGTCATTCGAGCAGAGAACATCGATTTACATGCGAAAGATCAATCGAAGATTACCGCATTCACAGGAGCAGCAGCACTTGCCGCGAGCGTTGGCCAGTCAAGTATCGCAGTGACGATTGGCACTGGACTTGCCTGGAACACGATCTCAAATGATGTTTCAGCTTATGTTGCCAATATTGACCAGGACAGCAGTCCAATTAGTAACAACCTGACCGTCCTTGCAGAGAGTGACGCCGTCATCACAGCTCATGCCTGGGCGGCAAGCATAAGCGCGACAAGTGGGGCTGCTGGGCTCAGTATTTCCGGCGCCGGTGCAGATGCCTTGAACGTGATTCGAGGAAATGTGGACGCCTACATCCTGGACAGTCATCTGGTCGTCGAGGGAGACGTTTCGGTCAAGTCAACCCAGAGTTCCGAAATCGACTCAACCATCTGGGCCGCGGCAGGTTCGTTTTCGGCGTCTGCATCCACTTCTCTGGGATTAGCGATCGGCACTGCGACTGCTTCAAACTATGTCGGTTTCTCTGATGACGGCGAACAGATCGAGGCATTCCGGGTTAGCGCGTACGTGAAAAACTCGGCACTGGATGTCCTTGGAAACCTCGCCCTTCTGGCCGATATGTCTGCTGTGATTGATGCGACAGTGGCAGCCGGTTCGGTCGCCGTATCGGGCGGCTCGCTCAGCGGGAATGTAGCCGCTGCTGGTTCAGGCGTTGAAAACAAGATCAGTACGCAGGTCCAGGCTTACCTTGACGGAACAAGCGGTGACTCCAGTTTTGAACGCAGCGAAGGCATTCACGCTGGAGCGATCAGCCTTGATGCGCACGATAATTCTTCCATCACAGCCTGGGCTGGCACAGCATCCATCGCCGGTAGTTTTGGCACCGTCAGTGGAGCAGTCACCATTGCAGCTGCCACCGCTTTCAACACGATATCAAACGAAGTTGGCACCTTCATTTCCGGATACTCAACCATTGCTGGGAAGCCAGGGGTATCGACTGAAGTTACCCTAAATTCGCTTCAGGAAGAATTAGTAATCCTGAAGCCCGGCACTCGCGTGAAGATTGTGGGTGAAAACTCCACCAGTGTGTTCGAATACCGCGGACCTGTTTCATCCGCGTCTGTCAATCTTAAGAATCAAGATTACGGGGACCAGACGTCATGGACGGAGGTCCTGGCCGAGAATGCTGTCAACTGGCAGCATGTCATTTCCAATGCGTATGTGGAAGTTGACGGCCTGACGCTTTACAAGTACCTGGGTGAAGAAGCAACTTTCGATCTAAACTCTCAAGACTACATGAATGCTGAACTCTGGAGCGTTGTGACGGATGAGAATCCGGACAATCCCCTGATAGCACTCACTGGTCCCAAGCTCAATATCAGCCTGACAGCCACGGAGAATGCGAATGTCAACGCAGACGCCGCGGCAGCCGGATTGGCAGTCAGTTTTGGGGCTGCAGATTCATTTGCTGTAAGCGGGGCCGGTGCGCATGCCGAAAACCGAATTATTGGCAGGGACGGTATCCAAAATGTCAGTTCGTACATCGCTTCGAGTTCCGTGCACAGCGCTGGCGATCTGGATCTGGTGGCCGAAGACACATCGACGATCACTGCTAACATCATAAGTGCGGCCGCTTCCGCAGCAGCGGCCGGAGCATTTGCTGCGAGTGCGGCAATTGGTTCATCGACGGCATCAAATTATATCGGGTCCATCGATCCCGATTCCGTCGACCGACTGAAAGTGAAGGCCGGCATCGAAAGCTTATCCGACATCTCTGTGTCCCAATCGATTCACGTATTGGCGACGGAATCTGTAACGAATACAGCGAACGTTGATTCCTTTGCGGTTGCACTGGCAATAGGTTCGGCTGCAATTTCGGCCGCCGGCGCCGGCGTGGAAATCCACAATATCGTCGGCGCAAACGTGTCGGCGAAGATTGAGGGGCAGTCGACCGTTCATGTGACCTCAGGCGACGTTGAAATCCAGGCTAAAGATACGACAAATGCCAAAGGGCAAGGACTTGCATCATCGATTTCTGCGAGTGCTGGAGCATTTGCCGGCGCCGCATCAGTAGGCGTCGCCTTGAGTTATGTGGAAGTTGCCAACCGGGTGGAAGCGGGAATTGATCTGTCGACGATTACGCTCGACAAGGGCGATTTGACATTGCAGGCCAAAGACAGTGCGACTTTAAATAGCAGTTCCGAGGCAGCTGCGATCGCCGCTGGATTCTCAATATTCGCACCAAGTGTTTCTGTCTCTGGAGGTGGGGCTCAGGCAGATGCGATAGCGGGCGGAAACACTGAAGCTTCGATTACAAACTCAACCGTAACTCTTCCGATCGGGAATCTGATCGTTTCGGCGACGCAGGATGTTAACGTTGATAGTACCAGCGGGTCTAAGAGTATCACCAGTGGTTTGAATTCATTAGCCGCCGGAGGCTCCATCGCAAATGTAGAACTAAAGCCAGACATTAAAGCTTTGCTGACGAATTCGACAGTGACCGCTTCTGGTATCACGGTAAGTTCCGTTACTACTCCGACAGGGTTGGCGGAAGCCAATGGTTTAAGTGCAGGACCAGGAGCGGCAGTCGGGGTCAGCGAGGCCGAAGTCATCTTAACACCTCAAGTGAAGAGTACGGCAGGAGGCAGTGGCATCATCAATGCGGACTCACTGCTGGTGGAGTCACGCACCAACTTATACGAACATCCCGACACTCCTCGGAAGTCAGCCAAAGCCGAAGCAATCGGGTCCGCAGGTGCCCTGATTGGCACGACCTCAACCCATGCCAACGTGCAGACTGGCGGATCCGTTACCAGCAAAATCCTACCGATGTCGAACCTCACGGTTCGGGAAACAACGGTCTCTGCAGACAGTTTTGCGACAAATGAAGCGATAGCAGACAGTTATGCGGGAGGCGCGTTAGCCATTGGGGTCAGCAAGGCGATTGCAAAATCCACGATGGAGGTCGGGGCGGAAGTTGGTGACGGAACACATGTTGATGGCGGAACTCTTGGTATTTATTCACAGCGTGTTCACGATCAGTTGTCGGACACTCTGGCAGGGGCTGGCGGGCTCGGAATTGCCGGAGCATCTGCAAGCGCAGAAACAAGTCAATCCGGCGACGTGACCGCAATTCTCGGCAACCAGACAACCATTGTTCTGACCGATGTATTTCAGCAGTCGTCGACTGCCGACACCACACTCAATGGCAGCGTCGTGTCCTATGCCGGCGGTATTCTGTCCGGAGGAGGCGCTTACATTGACAATAATCATCAATCCCACGTATCGTCAACGGTCGGTGAAGACGCGCAGATCACCGCATCCAGCATCGAAATCGGTGCAGGCAACGTGTTTAGGAAGCCTGAGGTCGATGATAATATCCTTGGCGCCACCGGAGGGCTTGTGAGCGGCGCTAGTGCGACCTCGTCGACCATTCTGGATATGACGACAGACGTTGTAATTAAAACGAATGCGTCGCTTGACGTTGTCGGTTCAGAATCGAACGAAGATCTTTTAATACTCCGAGCACTGAACACGATCGACGCCCACGATACCGTAACCTTTGCAACCGGAGGTGCTATTTCAGGAGCCCGTGCCGATTCTGAAATCAAGTCAACCCAGGATCGGGCCACAATCACTCTGGGGGAAAACTCAGAACTGAAGAGCGTTGGACGCGTTGTCATATCTGCACGTGGCAACGGGACGGTGACAACCAAAACAAATGAAGATGTTTTTGGTCTGGGCACCGTGGGGGTTTCCAATGCGATATCCGAATTGAAACCGGTAAATGAGATTAAAATCGAAACAGGAGCCAACGTCATCGGGGCCGGTGACCTGTTGATTTCCGCTGGAACCGACACGAATTTTAATCGAGATTCCTATACCATCTCTGCTGTGACAGACGTACTTGCAGGCAGTCTCATTGCCATCAACGTTATCGATTCCCAGGCGACATTAGAACAGACCAATAAGATTACCGTCGCTGATGGCGCGACGTTGCAATCTGCAGGTGACATCAAACTGCACGCTGAAAAAGATGGCTTTGCAGATATGTTCAGTAAAGCGAAGGCCGTCACGTGGATGAGTGAGATTGCTGACGCCGTTGATGAGGCGAATAACGACGCGGTCGGTGCGACTCCACTGGCACAGCAGGCGCAGGAGCAGTATTCAGGAACGATTACAGTCTCTGCGAAGGGTTCTGTATCCGTTGAAGGCTCATTGATCACCGGCACCCAGCGTCAACGTTACGTGACGATTGGAGCACTGGATGATCAGGATCAGCCTATCGGTTGGGATCCAACAGGTTTGGACCCCAACCTACAAGTGACCGCTTCGCAAGGAATTCAGACTAGTCAGGGTTTTACCTATCTCGCATCAGGTTTGCGGAGCGAGTTGCAAAATGCCCAAGACAATTTGAATCAGTACTACGGCACGGACCCGCTGCTTGAGGCATTTTATCAGTCCGAAATCGATCGCATTTCCGCGGAACTGATTGTTGATAATCAAGCCGAGCGAATGCCAGATGGCAGTCTGTTATTCATCGAAACAGAGGTGCAGACCATTACCGTGGATGCGATTCTTGCTCAGTCCGGTGTGATTGACATCCGTGCGGATGGTCTATCCGGGCATGGCAGTATCAATTCGCCGGGTGACACTAGCGTCATCATCGCCAACTACACGCCTGCTCAATTGAATCTCATTGGCATCGAAATCCCTGAGCAGAATGGTGGACTGTTCCTGAACGGAGTTCAGGTTTCGTCCAATAATGATCTTAATAGCGCGAATACAGATGAATACGCTGCAAACTTCGCAACGATTATTTCGGGAAGTGACGCGGCGACGCCACCTGTCATCGAGATTTCAAGCTTTTTCGATAACAAAACGTATGAGGGCGAAGGTCGCTATGCAAATCCAGCCATCGTTTTGATGTCCGAACAGGATGGCGGAATCGGTATCACGAACTACACCGGGGCCGTCACTGTCACTAACGCGTCAGGGGACATCGTTTACCAGCAAAGTGTTCTTTCAGAAAGCTTTACCACAGTTTCAGGTGCATCGGTTTTCATTGATGGTGTGTCTAAATATAGCGTGGGCGGTGATCCTTATGGGAAACTGAAGACGATCGGGGATGGAATTAATAAGTACGATTCCTCCCAGGCAGTTGCATTGCTGAATACAGCATCGAACACCGTGAATCTGCAAGGTGACACGATCGTCATCAATGCCCAGTATCTGAACATCAATGGTGTCATTCAGAGTGGCAAGTCGGATTACGAATTGGTACTTGGCAACAGCTTAGGGACTGCCATTAATAATATTAAACGTACCGCTGGTCCGAGATTTGTCCCGCTCAATTCACCCAACAAGGACTTCTCGATTGTTTTCGATCGGCTCGAAAATCGAATTATCGTGAAAGAGGTTCGTGTGTCTGGCGGCAATGTCCAGATCACTGCCAATATCCTCAGCACGGGTGGCGGGGCGATTAAGGTCCTTGACGGCTATGGAAATATTACGATCGACAATCAGTCTGGATACGATGTCGAGATTGAACGAATCGATGCCAGTCAACGAGGCGCTGGTACACTTTTGCTGAACGATCTGGCAAAAACGGACAGCAATGGAACACCGATTGCGACCCTCTACGGCCATACGGATGGCGCGCTGCCTCCTGTGGACAGCACATACGAGCCAATGTCCGGTTGGCGTTATGGCTTCTCCGTGGCACAACAGACATCGACAAAAACCACGACAACCTATCGGACTGCAAGTTGGCTGGGTATCAACGCTTTGGCTAAAGACCCTAGCAACATTTACGGCTCACCGATCGTTGAACCACTCTCTGTACCAACGTTGACACCCGCTGGTACGTATTTTTTCCGGGATCCCTTTAACTATGGTTTATTTGAAAGCATATTGCGTCCAAATGGTTATCAATATTCAACGAAGACGGACATTTCCGCTTCCAGATCATACGCTGGCAATAGTTGGGAAACACAATCATGGTTTTTGGCCCCGACTTACTATTATAGAGAAGTGGTTACTGAAACGACTGCCGGCACTGTCAGCACGCATTCATTCAAGGCTGACATGCCGATTTCCATTGAATTCATTGGAAACGCAGTAGGGTCGGTTGACGTCACCTCAAACAATGGTGGCCGAGTCTATCTATCAGGGCCCATCCTGAATCCAGCAGGGACAACCACGATCACCTCCTCTGCGGGCATCGTGCAAACATCTGAAATTGCAACGGTATCAGGCCAAAGGATCGTGCTGTCTTCAGCGAATGGTTCTATCACCGGTCTTCGCACCAATGTGTCCGAATCAGATTCGGCGAGGTTAAGTGCCACCGCTGCCGGGACCATCGATATTTATGAAGTCAGCGGTGCAATGCCTGTGGCCTCAATTATCTCCACAACCCATAGTGCGATCACGCTTTCTGCAACCGGCGGAATTGTCGCCGCGCAGGGATACAACGCTGCCAATCTTATATCCGGTGGAGCATTAACACTGGATGCTGGTAATGGCTCGGTTGGATCGGTCGGCAGTCCGATTCGGATCAATACTGGGGACAAGGCAACCGATCTGCTGACAGCAGTCGCAATCCAGAGTATCCATCTGACAGAAACCGCCGGTAATCTTCAGGTCAATTCAATCCGTTCCGAGAATGGGGATGTATTCCTGACGATTGATTCGGGCACATTGATCGATGGGAATAGCATCCAACAACGCGATGAACGTACGTATGAACAACTGTTAGGTGTTTGGACGAGCCTGAGCTTGACCGCAGATACAGGTGCAAACCAAAAAATTGAAGACACGCTTTTGGGTTTTGCAACTGGAAAAGAACTGGAATATTCCACCTATTGGCAGTGGCGCAACCAACAGTCGGATGCTTCGTTTCATGACACGAATTTTCGTGTTAGTCTCACGCCTGAGGAATACAGCTACTACGAGGACTTCTATCGCGCAGAAGGATTACGCCAAGAGCTTAATCCAGAGGATTTGGACGATTACGTGCTTGACACGATTCAGACGCTTGAGAACAAGCGGACTGAGCAATACCAAAGCACACTCTTTCCATATTGGTCTACCTACGCTCGTGGTGAGTACGAAGCCGGGGATCTGACCAATTCTTTTGTTGCCGATTTTGCGTACACGTTGTCAGCCCAGGAGGATGCCGCTATCCGAGGCAGCATCAAGATCTGGACGGAGGAAGAGTTGCTTTACGGATTTAGCGCTGGGCTGCTTAACGAAGTGACCGACACACAGGCTACCATTGAGAATGACAACATCTATGGTCGAGCCGTCTTCATCACAACAAGCGGTGGCGGGGTTGGTAGTTTTGGAGACTCGATCTTTATTGACCTCACAGCCAGTCCTTTTGTGATGACAGCGGATCAACGGGTCGCTTTGTCCGGTGCTGAGCGCTCGGATGTCCTGTTTATTTCCGGCAAACAAGTGACCGGCAAGTTTCAATTCCAAACATCTGCCGCGGGTGACACGATCACGCGATCCGATGGAGGCAGCTTTATCACGGATCAGTATGTAGCGGGAATGTCACTTCGTGTTCAGTTAAACGGTGCAGGCGGGACAAACGAGGGTGAGTTCTGGACGATTGCAGAAGTCACACAATCGACACTGCGTCTCCAGGAATCAAACGTCGTTGCCTCCCGCACAAAGACTGCGCACTTAACCCAGGTTGCATTGAACCCACGCAGTGCTTTGGCTCCCCTGACAGGAATTGAGATCGCACAACGCGAGGACATTGACCTCACCGCTTCTGATGCAATAACAGTTTCCTCCACAGGCAACGTCTTCCTGGGGTCAGAAATGGAACTGTTCATTGCCCATGTCTCAACGCCGGGGCAAGTCTCAATCAAGACGTCCGCAGCCATCTTTAGTGCGATACAGACTGGGTCTGCTAATATCATCGCCGGAGATCTGGTACTGGAAGGATCCGCTGGGACGATCGGTACGATTAGTGCCCCTCTTCGACTCGATCTGGATCAAAACGCTCAATTTGCAGCTCGAGCAAGTGATTCCATTTATGTCACCGAACTTGACGGCAATCTATCCATCGGGACGATCTACTCGGAACAGGGTGAGCTCGTACTGCGGGCGAATACTGGTTCGATTTTAGACGGAATCGGAAATGATCTAACCAATATCAAAGTGGCTACCAATGTCACTTTGATTGCAGGCGGCACCATTGGTGTCTCTGGAAATATGCTGGACATTGACGAGGGAGTCACGGGGTCTTTATCGGCTACCGCAGATGGCAGCATCTTTTTGCAAGAAGAATCTGGAGACATGCGAGTCTCCAGTATCCGGTCCAATAACGGAGACGTCACGCTCAAAGCCAACCTCTCCATTGTTGATGCCGACTCGTTGGTTGACGACGTTGATGTTCGTGGCAATACCATCGACTTGACTGCGTCGGTGGGCGGAATTGGCGCCGCCGCAAACGAACTTGAGATCGATAGTTCTTACAGTGGCCACGGTGTGGTTCGTGTGAGTTCGTTGCTTGCGGACATTAATCTGACCGAAATCCTCGGTGACCTCAACTTACTGAGCGTTGCTACGGGTGATGACTCAACGGCTTTCATCTCCGCACTCGATGGTCGCATCCTCAATGCACTAACATCAGAAGATGAGAGAAACATTTTATCTGGAGCTACGTATCTATTCGCCAGCAAAGATATTGGAACGGAGGACCGCCCCATTTCGACAGAAATGGGATTCCTGCAAGCCATCTCAACCGCTGGAAACGTCTGGCTGGATAACTTTGGTGGAATGACAATTGGTGGACTTGGGGTTCAAGCCAACACAGTAAAAATTCAAACTCACAGCCCGATTATCATTGCGGCGCCGGTTACTGCCGAATCTGACATTACTTACATCGCAACGGACAGCACCGGTTCGGGTGATGACATTACAATTCTGTCAACCGGATCACTATCCTCGACCAAGGGGAGCATTTATCTGTATGCCGGAGACGATATCACGATAGAAGAGGATGCAGCGCTAACTGCATTCGGAGAAATTATTCTTGCCTCAGGCTACCAGGATGTTGATGCAATCAAATCAACCATCACTCTCTCTGGCACCTTCTTCGCTCCGCTGATTCGAATCCGGGGCAGTGAAAACAACGATCGATTGACCGCCGAATCGACATCTTCATTCCGTGGAATCACGATTTTTGAAGGTCAAGGCGGGGACGACACGCTAATCAGTTACGCTCATAACTCGACTGAGAATCCCATTCTGTTGTTCGGCGATTCTGCTGGCGTATCCTTTGACCCTGTTCAATCACTCGTTGCGAGCGTCACGTCAATCAATTCCGCTACCGACGGGATGGACACGATCGTTTCGAGCAGCGAGTTTTCGATCCTTGTCGGCGGCGCTGATGAGGATGCGTTGACCGCATTTTCATCGCATAACGTCATTGTCGGCGACGGGGCCACTGTCGCATTCATGGACAATAAGGTTCATGAAATTCAAACACTGAACAGTGAGTATGATGCCAATGACGTCATCGTCGCTTCCGATGGCACTCAAGTGATTTTCGGCGGAGCAGGTGCGGATAGCATTACCGTCGGTAATGGCACAAACACAATTTTCGGCGACAATGGGTTGGCCGTTTTCAATTCCTCAACGCAATTGACGCTTGCTGAAAGCCTCGACGCAGAAATTGGAGCTGCCGATACATTCTCACTTGGGAACGGTTTCAACCGGGTGGTAGCCGGAGCTGGCAACGAGGAAATCGAACTTTCAGGAGGCGTGAATGCTGTTGTTGGCGATGCCGGACGCATTGAAGTCGCGAACGATGGAACGCTGACCATTGAATCCACCGATGTCAATGCGGCAGCTCCCAACTCATTCTTATTGAAAGCTGGCACAAATGTTGTGATGGCCGGTTCTGGTGCGGATGCAATCACGGTGGACGGCGGTAGCAACACGATCCTTGGCGATGATGGCACGGCCACGTTCTCTTTGACTGGCACACTGCAATCTGCTGTCT
>CALFSX010000034.1 GCA_937916515.1 uncultured Planctomycetaceae bacterium
GCCATGGTCGGTGTGCTCGCCATGGTCATGCGCGTCACCCGATTCATCGTGTCCACCATGCTCCGCATGCATGTTCGCTTTCATAAATCCAAGGATCGCCTCTTCAGCTTCCGGATAGCTTTTGAGACTCAGGTAACATAAGGCCAGGTCAGCTGCATAAGTGACTCCACCACTCGATAAGATGTTTTCTGACATTTGATACTTATACGCATTTATGAGGTGGGGAAGGCCGAGCTCCGGCTTGCCAGCCCTCATGTAGCCGCTACCCAGGATTCGATACACTTCCATCGCGTTTTCGGGTTGTGATCTGTCTTCCCAGAAAGTAATCACATCTTTTAAGTAATGATCAGCGAGCTGCTCCTGTTTGCCGTTCATTTTATAAGCAACGGCGAGCCGGAACTTGCAATCGTTGGTTTGCGTATGCTGCGGCCCGAGTGTCCGCTCGGTGAGAGAGAGTAGCTTTTCAAGGAGGCGTACTACCTGATCAATGCGGCCCGTATTCATATAGAAAACGGCAAGGTTGCCCGAATGACGAAGCGTCGCGGGGTGCTCTTCGCCATGCACTTCCGTCACAAGCTCGACCACTCGCTCAAGAAGCGGCAGGGCTTTATCCGATTGACCGGTGAGATGAAAGACATCACCAACGGCCGCCATGGTCTCCAGGGTGGTTTGGTCTTTCGGCCCGAGCACTTCCATGGCCAGCGGAAGTGTCTTTTCCAGGAGTGGCAGCGCGACGTCATTGTCCCTGTCCAAAAGCAGATGACCGAGGTTAGACAAGCTGATCACCGTGTCAGGATCCCTGGCCCCGAGATGCTGCTCGCTCAGTTCGAACGTTTCTCTGGCGAGCGTGATCGCCTCGTCAATTTGATAACGATCAACCCGCCCCATGCACCAGCAAAGATTTCTTTTGCTCGCAAGCGTCTCGCGGCTGGGTGGGCGTCCCGCTTTCCTGTCGAGTTCTGTCAGCGTCTCACTTGCCTGCTTTGTCAATTCGAAGGCTTTTTCGAATTCGGCGAGCCTGTAGAGCGACCAGCCCACGGTCAGTTGCAGTTTGGCCACCATCTCCGGATCACCGATCGATTCTCCATCCAGTTGCTCGACAGCCAGTTTCAGATTGTCCACCAGTGCCAGTCGCAACCGGGAATCTTTATCCACCAGGACCTCTGGATCGAGGTTTTCAAAGATCGATCCCAGGATCTCGTTGGACTTGCCGATTTGCACCAGTCGATTCTCAGCTTGCTGCTTCTCGTCGATCGCCCACAACATGCCGTACGTTGTGCCGACAATCCCCAGCAACATGGCGGCTGCCAGAGTGCCAACTGCAATCACGCCGGCGCGGTTGCGTTTGACAAACTTCTGCATCCGATACCGCACCGAGGGCGGACTGGCGCTGACGGGCTCATCACACAGATGTCGCTGGATATCTTCTGCCAGACCATTGGCTGATTCGTAACGGCGACCACGATCTTTTTCCAGCGCCTTCATGATCACCCAGTCCAGATCGCCCGCGATGCTGCGAGTCAATCGAACCGGATCGATCCGGCGGTGCGCTGCTACGCTGGGCAGACTGCCGCTGCCGCTCAATCGTGAACTGGGGATCGGTGGATCCACTTCCTTGATCAGCCGCAGGATTTCCGCGAAGGCGGCTGCCTTGAACTGGTCTTTTTCCAACGGAGTTGTCCCCGTCTGCAATTCATACAGAATCACTCCCAGTGAATACACGTCAGTGCGGGGTGTCGATGTCCAGGTTATTGGACTCGGCCTGTTCGGGACTCATGTACAACGGCGTCCCCAGCATCATGCCGTGAGCCGTGTACAGGGATTGATCCGTCAGAGACTGGTGCATCGCCTTGGCGAGCCCAAAGTCAATCACCTTGGGCACCGGCTTGCCATCGTACAGGCAGACCAGAACGTTGGCCGGTTTCAGGTCGCGGTGAATGATGCCCTTCTGATGCGCGTGCTGAACTGCCTGACAGATCGGAATGAACAGCTCCAGCCGTTCACGGACGGAGAGTCGCGCCTCGTCACAGTACTCTGTGAGCGGCACACCTTTGACGTACTCCATCGCAAAATACGGGCGGCCCTGCTCGGTCATCCCGCCATCCAGCACCCGAGCAATATTCGGATGATCCATCAGGGCGAGTGCCTGGCGTTCGGCTTCAAACCGAGCCAGCACCTGTTGCGAATCCATCCCGGCCTTGATCAGTTTGATCGCAACTTTGCGTTTGATCGGCTCGGATTGCTGGGCCACCCAGACGGTGCCCATCCCGCCTTCACCAATGGCTTCCAGCAATTTGTAAGGGCCGATCATGCTGCCGGGAGCTTCGAATGCATTGGCCCCGGAACTCACTTCATCGTGCGCTGAGATAAACGTGGCCTCAAGGGGCTTCGGAGTGCTTCCCTAGACAAACGTTTGTTCGATGTCTGCCGCTGGCTTTCGCTCCATAAAACTGCCGGCCTTCTGGAGCGAGGCGATGAGTTCACCAACTTCGGTCCGAAGTTCCTGATCACCAGCGCAGGCATCGTCGATGAACTGAGCCCGAAGATCCGTTGATTCCTGCTCCAGCGCCTGCATAAAGATCGCTCGGGCTCGTTGATTGTGATCGGAGGCGTTGGTCATCAGAAAACGCTCAGTCATTGGCTGAATTCAAATTTGTGTCCACAAACACAAGCGTTTTTCGACGGGGCTGAATCTCATGGCATGTAACGAAATTTCAAATTTCATCGGAACGATTGTCTCTGCGGATTTCTCGATGCAGCCAGGCTTTGGCGTAAGCCCAATGGCGATAAGCAGTTGCGCGGGACACGCCCCGGATTTCTGCAGCCTGTTCAAGGTCCAGCCCACCGAAATAACAGAGCTTTGTGAGCTCCGCCGCCGTCGCGTCTTCGCCCGCAAGAAGATCCAGAACTTCGTGAATCTGTAGGACTTCATCGGGCGCGCATCCGCCAGCAATATCGACCTGGTCGAGATCCACCCGCTTCAGGTCGCCACCGCGTTGTCCACAAGGATTCTCCTCATGGCTTCTGACGCGGCGGCAAAAAAGTGCCGCCTATTTTCCCACTGCTGTGGCATCTCCCGATCGGCGAACTGCAGCCAGACCTCATGCACCAGCGCCGATGCCTGCAAAGTTTGCCCCGGCTTCTCGCGGGCCAACCTGACGGCTGCCATCTGTCTTAACTCTTCATAGACCAGCGGTAAAAGCACTTCCTCTGCGCTGGGGTCACCAGCGGCGATGGCTTACAGGATGTGAGAGACGTCAGGCATAGGCCGATTTCTATCTCGGAACTATATCTGGACAAAAGTGTCCGGAAACCATCCACAGCGGATTATTTTTGAAAATTGTCTCCGGCGTCGCCTGCCCATCAATAGCGTAGTTTTCACAACAAATGAAGTGGTTGACGCCGTGATGCTGCCCGGTCATGATTCTGGCCACAGCGTTAACGACGGTAACGAACTTGAAAATATCGCCTTGCAATTCGAAACCCGCATTCAAGCACTTGATTCCGCGATGCTTTAGTCTTGTGCCGCAACACAAGAACGGTTCCCGATTTGTTAGAGAGAGAGCAAGGGGGCCGCGTGGGAATTTCGTCGCAAAATTTTGTGTCCGTTACGATGCAATCCTGCATTCGGCCAGGGAACCGCCCGGCAAGTTTCTGCAATGGTGAGCCGCGACGGGCGAGCGACCGGACACACATATCGCTCAGCAACTGAGGAACGGTGCATCGCAGCCGAGGCCTGCCGATTTGCGTTATCGATTTGAGCACGCGAGATGGTCGGTTTGGGGACTGAAACTCGCTTGTTGTTGCTCTCTCAGGACCAATCCTTCTGAGTTGGCACGAGAGATCTGGAATGTCGTCGTTTCGACCGATGAGTGTGATGATGTTTACGAGACATCGTGCATCACATGATTGCTGCATCGGTACGTCCGACCAAAGCGTGTTGGGAATTTGTTGTGTCCCGAGTCGGGTGATGTGACCAGAGCCGTTTCATACGACTTAACTTCAGCAAGGGTGGCACCGCTGGCACGCCAGCTCTCAAAAGATCGCTCCTTGTATCGAGGCGAACGGTGATTAAGCATTCCAAAATTCGCGATCACCTCGTGCAATGATGATACACGTCAAGGCGGCGAAGAAGCCAAAGGCGATCGGGCTAACCGTCGGAATGGCTGCAAGCAGAACCGCGATCACCGACCATGCGACTCCAATCCAGCGATAGGCGGTCCAGAAGTTGCCGCTTTTGGCAAACAAAGCCACTGAAGAGATAACGGCCCAACAGGGGTAGAAGACGGCAATCGCACGATAAGGGTCCGCATGAAACATGATGCTCAGACTCGTGAGACAGGCGAGAGATCCGACGGCGTGCCCGATCCAGATCGACCATAACCCTCGACGTGCTGATTCGGATGCGCGATTGAATTGCTGGCTCGCGCCGAATGTAGCGAACAAGGGAGCGTATCCAACAAAGATTGCCAGCCAGACCCAGGGTTCAGACGCACGAAGACGCAACAGAAACCAGACGACTGCACCGTTGGCGAACAACAGCGGCGCGACGACCATCCACAACAAGTGTCGAAGTCCAGGAAAGAAACGATTCCAGCGAGGCCGGTTCAGCCATGTGGCAAGATCATCGGCAAACTCCTTCGCTGATGCATGTCGCGACGAGGGATCTTCGGCCATCGACTTCTGACAAATTCGGAGCAGCTCGACTGGCAGCGTGCTCGGAAAACCATCGGCCTCGCGCGGCGAACGCCCCGTCAACGCGGCCCACAGCGTCGCTCCCAGTGAATAGACGTCTGAAGAGACTGACCTGTTCGCGGCAATTTCATCCGGTGATGCATTTCGCTTCGCGGCTTGTGCCAGTTCTGGCGCCATGTAGGCCAGAGTTCCAGCGACGCCGGTTGATGTCATGCTCGCGTCGCAGGCATCAAACTCCGCAAGCCCGAAATCGCTGAGCAATGGACGATCGGTTTCGGTCTCGATCAGAATATTGTGTGGCTTGATGTCACCGTGAAGTATTCCATGTCGATGAACGGCGTCAACGGCCCTCGCGATTTTCTCGATGTAGCCTGCCATGCGTTCGGGGACTGGCACTTCTGACTTGAGCACTTCCAAAGGGCTGGGCACTTGTGAAGTGTTGGATACATCAGGCTTGCTGAGCTCATTGAGTGTTGTCCCTATCACAAACTGCATTGAAAACCAGGGGCAACCGTCGATCTCGCCGACCTGATAAACGGGCACGATGTGTTCATGGGCGACGTACGCTGCCAGTCGCACTTCCCGCTCGAATCGATTCTGCATCTGTTTGACGGCGTCGAAGGAAACGCCCGTCAGTCGATCAGGTCGAATCACTTTGATCGCATCGACTCGCTGCATTTTCTGATGGGTGCTGCGGTAGACAATCCCCATTCCCCCGCGACCGACTTCTTCGAGTTCCCCATATTCGGGCAGAATCGGAGGTGCCTCATCAGCGACCAACGCCGCACGAATTGGCGATGCAAGTTCATCGACAAACATATAAAGACGTTGATGTTCCGAAGAGGCGGCGGAATCACTGATAGAGGGCGCATCCTGTGAGCCGGTGCGCCGCGAAGAATTCCGAGTCTCAGCCAAACGTTCCAGATCTGCCAGCAACTCATCTGTCGGGGCTTCGTCTTCATGTCCTAATGCATTGCTGTCAGTCATCACATTGTTCCTTAAGACATTTCGCCAGTTGCTGCCGGCCTCGATGCAGAACTCCAGCCGCAGCCGGTTCTGACAGGCCGAGTTCCCCAGCAATGTCTCTGAGCGAACGGCCGTTGAGATGTTTCATAATGACGGCTTTTCTTTGATTGTCCGACAGCGTCTGCAATGCGCTGAGCATGATGCAAACTTGTTCATTTCGTTGCATGACTTCGCTGGGTGATGTTTCGTCCGCAACAAGAACCTGCTCCAGTCTGATAAACGATGCTTCAAGGTCCGACGCACGAACTCGCCTTCGGACGTCATTCTTTTGAGCCTTCAGATGTTTCACTGCGTCCAGCACATTGTGATTCAGTGCACTGCGTAGCCATGAGAAGAATGCGCCGTGGCTCATCAGTGCCAACTGTTCGGCGTTGCAATGAGCCTCCAGAAGCGTCTGCTGCACAATATCAGACGCCTCCAGATCTCCTCGCAGCGTCGAAGAAATCATCGCCTCGGCCAGTGTTAAAAGCACGGGGCGAAAGTGGTCCAGGCTCTTCGCAACATCCGTTCCAGATTCCTCCATGCAGGGCTCCCAATCTAACAAGCGACTTTGTGCTCGCCGCTATGCGCTGAAATTTGAGATTTTTTCATATTGGCCGCGCACAAACGCGGTGCAGATCTCGCTTTTACTTCAGTAACAGAATACCAAACCCGTATTGAGGGAACGATCAACATGCAACGAAACAACTTCGGTGGCAATATTCGGGTTCATCCGCAGTCGATGTATACGCCTGCGAGTGAACAGGAAGTTCTGGAGATTCTGGACCGACACCACGGCCAGCGAATCCGATGCGTCGGACGCCTTCACTCCTGGAGCAGAGCCGTAGAATGCAACGATGTGCTGCTCGATCTTCGCCGGTTGAATCAGGTGGATCCGATCGCCGACGGTGAGTCGCTGTTGGCTTCCGCTGGAGCCGGATGTCAGATCAAACACCTGCTCTCGGAGCTGGAGCGGCTGAGGAACTGGACTTTGCCGTCACTCGGGCTGATCACCGAACAGACCGTTGCAGGTGCTGTCTCGACCGGGACGCACGGGTCTGGCAAAAATTCCATGTCTCAATATGTTGTCAGCGTTCGCATCGCGCACTACGACTCAGCATCGGGTAAGGCGACAGTCACGGAAATCAGTAGCGGCGACGCTCTGCGTGCGGCACGATGTTCGCTGGGTTGCCTCGGTGTGATTCTGAGCGTGAAAATGAAGTGTCGACCCTGTTACAACGTCGAAGAAGCCTTCCATGAACATGAGCGGCTTGCGGACGTGATTGCTGCCGAGGATCGATATCCGTTGCAACAATTCTTTCTGGTGCCATGGCGATGGACTTATATGTCGCAATATCGCCGAGAGACGGAACGCCCTGCATCAAAAACGGCATGGCTGTATCATTGGTATCGCTACTTAACCATCGATATCTCGATGCTGCTGGCGATACTTCTGATCGTGCGAGTGCTGGGAATCGATGCGGTCATTCGGTTTATGTTCCGTCGAATCATTCCGGCATTCGTCATTCGCGACTGGCACGTTGTCAGCTCATCCAGCTCACAGCTGGTAATGGAGCACGAACAGTTTCGGCATATCGAACTGGAAGTATTCGTTCAGAAATCGGATCTCGAATCAGCAATGTCGTTTGTTCGGCAAACCCTTTGTATCGCCGCTGGGACTGACAATGCGATCGATGAATCCTATCGCGAGCAACTTGTTTCCGTCGGGCTTGAAACGCAGTTGAATGAAGTCTCGGGAATTTACTGCCATCACTTTCCAATCTGCATCAGAAAGGTGCTTCAGGATGACACGCTCATCTCGATGGCCAGCCCTGCTGAAAGCGAGTCGCAAGAAGACTCAGCTCAGGCGTGGTATGCCATCACTTTCACCTGCTACTCGGGAAGCCGCGATCAAGCAGCATTTCACAAGCTTGGGAGCTTTCTGACTCACAGCATGGCCGCCCTGTTTGCAGCGCGTCCCCATTGGGGAAAGCTCGGCTACCTGCAGCCCGACAAGCTTCGTGCGTTGTATCCGCAGTTCGAAGTCTTTCAGGAATGTTGTCAAACCTTTGATCCTGACGGGCTCTTTCAGAATGACTGGACGAGCGAGCTTCTCAGGAATAATCGCTGAAAGAGCACACCGAGCGGGTCATGGGACTGACATTCAGCCCGGATGGGAACGGAACTCTCACAACGTGTGTTACAGAAAGCCGAGGCAGACCAGTATGACAAGCCGGAAATGAATGGGGCAACTGAGAATGTGCCCTGAGCTTCGGCCTGAACGCGTGGTCAACGCGAGGGCTGACCATTGATCGACATGTCAGGTATGAACAGATGTGAAACATTCCAGAAGAAATTTCCGGAATTGTTTAGCTCACTTCTCTTGTTTCCACGCGGTTCTAATCGAAAGACAATTCAACCACGCGATTAGGGGTGAACAAATGCAGGAACCTTCACTGAAATTCCATCCTCAGAGCTTCACCGCTGCAGCCTTGGTTGCGATTGGTGCTGTTTCTTTCGTACTGTGCATTAACATGCTGTTCGAACGGCTCTCTTGTTCAACGAATTGTTTTCTGCATCAGCTGACTCAAGAGCTCATTTCCTTTTGTCAGTAGGACAACATGTGCAGTTGCTGGCACTTCTGACGACTCCCAGAGGTGTCTCATCAGAACGATCTCACCGGAGCACTCCACTGGACCCGACAACACAACTCATTCTTGACGCCTCCCAAGGTGACCGCCAGGCTGCTGATGCCCTGCTGCCGCTGGTCTATGATCAGCTGCGTGCTATTGCTGCACGCAGGCTTCAGGGCGAAAGGGCTGATCATACGCTGCAGCCAACGGCTCTGGTTAATGAAGCATTTCTGCGCCTCGCCGACCAGACACAAGTCAACTGGCAGGGGAAGGCCCATTTCTGTGCAGTTGCAGCGACGATGATGCGTCGGGTGCTGGTCGATCACGCTCGGAAAAAAACGCTGGCAAACGCCACGGAAATTTGCAACGAGTGAAATACGAGGAAACGGTAATACCTGACATTTCTGGGGATCCCGTCGATATGGTCATCGTGGACGATCTGTTGGAACGACTGGCGGAATTGAATCCTCGCCATGCCCGCGTCTTTGAACTGCGATGTTTTGGGGGACTGGACGTTAGTGAAACGGCATCGGTCCTCGAAGTATCTGTAGCCACCATAAAGAACGACTGGCGTTTTGCCAGAGCCTGGCTTGCCTCGCAGCTAAACCCTGAGCAGAAGTAGGAAGCGATGGAGCACCAACACCAATTGTCGGACGAAAACTTCGACGATGTCGCTGCGTATGAGCAGGTGCAGCGGTTGTTCATGGCGGCCGTTGAGTTGCCAGTGGAAAGTCAATTTTCGTGGGTTGAATCTCTGACTGATATTCATCCACTGATCGTGAAGCAGGTTTTGGCTGCGTTAAAAGCAGATGCAGCGTGTGGAGCCAACAGTGAGGAGTCTGACGGTCAGGCTCCAGCACTGGCGGAGACTGTTCATGGGAACCAGGGAAAAACACAAAAAAGCCGCAGCCGAGTGTTTCCCCCAATCCCCAACTACGAAATCATTGAAGAGATCGATCGGGGCGGAATGGGAGTTGTTTATCGGGCGAGGCAGCACCGACCTGACCGAATGGTTGCCATCAAGATGATGAAAATGGGGGCGTTTTCTTCGGAAACTGATGTTGAGCGTTTTCTGAACGAAGCGAATGCGGCTTCAAGTTTGGATCATGCGGCTGTGGTTCCGATCTATGAAGTCGGAGAGTTCCTGGGTGAGCCATTCATTGTCATGAAGTTCATCGATGGCGAAACGTTTTCCCGTGTTCTCAAACGCGGCGAGATCAGCACAACGGAGGCAATTCAAAAACTGTGTGTGGTCTCACAGGCCATCGCCGACGCACACGAACATGGCATCATTCACCGAGACTTGAAACCGTCCAACATTCTGATCGATCGAAACTCGGGGAAGCCCTGGGTGACGGACTTTGGTCTGGCGAAAAACCTTGATACCGATGCCAGTCTGACTTCGGCCGGAGACATCATGGGCACGCCGGGATACATGGCTCCCGAGCAGGCATTCGGACAGTCAAAAACAGCTTCGCCATCGGCGGATGTGTATGGGTTGGGAGCCATCCTGTATGTGATACTGACAGGACGTCCCCCTATTCAATCCGTTGACGGCGATATCGCGAAAACGATCGAACTGATTCGTGAACATGATGTTGTTGCACCGCGAGAGTTGAGTCGCGCGGTCTCCCATGAGCTGAACACCGTATGTATTAAGGCACTTGAGACAGATCCGGCTCTTCGTTACTCACATGCCGGCGAATTTGGTGATGACCTGCAACGCTGCCTTGACGGAGAAGCGATCAGTGCTCGATCGCGTGGCCTGTTTCGAAAAATTCACCGGTGGACGCGTCATCGTCCGGGACTTGCCGTGACACTTGTCACGGTGGGCGTCTTTTATGTTTATCACCTGATTGTGGACTCGGCCGGGTTGCTTCCCAACGACGACTTCTTCAAAACGACGGTAAGCATCGTTGTGCTGCTGACGGTGTTCAACGCATGGTTCTGGCAACACTGGCTAAGACGCACGCAGGGTGCAGCGTGGACTCTTTATGCATGGACGACCGGCGAAGTTGCGCTGCTGACATGTCTGCTGCTCGCAGGTGACGGAGCCAGTAGTGGCCTGATTCCCGCGTATTTCGTACTTGTCGCAGCGTCTGGCCTTCGTTGTCGTCCGATGCTGATCGGCTACGTCACGACGCTGTCAGTCGTTGGCTACGTCTCACTGTGGGCCTATTCAGCCCGAGCAACGCAGGAAACAGTGACTCCCCTCGTTGGCATTCCGACGCTGCTGGCACTCTGTCTGGTAGGGCTGATTCAGTACATCGCTCTCAGGAAATCCAGCGTTAGTCTGGAATCGCAGGTCAGCACTCGACTTGATCGTGTTCACAGCAAATCACAATAGAGAAGAAACATCATGAGTGATCAGTTAGAAATAGCATCTGCCTTGCCCGGAGAAGTTCAGACACCGCTGACCTCGGAGAGTCAATCTGTTCGAGGATTCATGGCGCTCGTTCTTACGCAGTTCTTCGGTGCCACCAATGACAACATTCTGAAAGGAGTGCTGATCTATATGGTGATCGACGGTTCGTGGACCGGGCAATTGGGGGTGGGAGGTCAGGGGGTTGTCAGTCTTTGTCTGACACTGCCCTTTCTTTTGCTGTCTGGCTTCGGCGGGCAAGTTGCAGACAGACACAGTAAGCGGAACATCAGCGTGCTGATGAAGTTTGCCGAAATCCCCATCGCCCTGCTTGCTTTGATTGGCTTCTGGACTGGTAGTCTGTCGCTTACGCTGGCCGCCCTGGTCGCGTTGTCCAGCCAGAGTGCGATTTTTGGTCCGGCGAAGTATGGCATGATCCCTGAACTGGTGTCGACTGCCCAGTTAAGCCGCGCCAACGGCTTGATCAACATGATGACGAATGTCGCTGTCATTGTGGGAACGCTGGCTGCCGGGCAGATCTCAGACGCCTATAGCCCGTTGCCGTCAGCGGGGATTTTGGCCGAACCAAATCTATTGCTACCTGGCGTCGTGATTCTGCTTGTCGCACTGGCCGGGGTTGCGTCCGTTATGTTTCTGACACCGCTACCCAGCGGCAATCGCCTGGTGACCTACACTCGCAATCCATTCTCGGCGTATGTGTGGTCGATCAGGAAGATGGCAGAGTCTCCGCTATTGCTGATCGCTCTGGCCAGCGGCTACTTCTACTTCCTGGCTGGCCTGGCTCTGTTGATTATCCCGGAATATACCATTGTTCTTAAGGCGTACGATGTCTCGCGAGCAGAAGTCAGCGTATTGCTCGGAGTTTTAGGAATCGCAATTGGGCTGGGTAGTGCAGTTGCAGGCTTCGTATCGGGTCAGGGGATTCGACCGAGACTCATTCCGTGTGGTGCATTTGGCATTACCGCGTTCTTCATCCTGCTGGGTACCATGCCCGCGACATTGCCCGATCTGCCGCCGATGTGGCGAATCCTGTTTTGTTCCCACTCAGCATTTATTCTGGGAGCGGGTTTCTCTGCTGGTTTCTATATTATTCCGTTGCAGGCGCTTCTGCAGCAACTTGCCCCCCGTGCAGAGCGAGGTCGATTTTTGGGAACCTCAAACGCAATCGCTTTTGCGTTTCTGTCCGCCTCTGCAGTGCTGTATCCCGTCATGCGACCGGCGTTCTCAAAAAGCGAATTGGTTCAGCATCCGGAAAGGATATTCCTGGTGTGTGCCGGACTAATGGCAGTAGGGATTGTCGTCTTTCTGCTGCAGCTCAGATCCAGCAAACTCACGCTGTCCCCCGTCACTGCTTGATGACACAACAGTGCGAATGGACTTGTGGCGGCATGCCACTCAGTCAAAAGTGTATTAAAATCGATTGAGTCCACTTGACTGTTTTGACACGTAGCGTTTCAGAGAAAAAACGCTTTGATTGAATACGGCACAGCTCTTTACGCCTACGTTGCAATTGTGGTTGTGCAGTCCACCTGTACCCATGCCAACATTCGTTGGGAATTCCCAGGCTTTCGATGACTGCTCACGACGCCGCACTTTCACCACTGGGATCATGCGGCAGAGCCTGAGGCGATCGACAGGAATTTTGTCGTGCATACTCCACTATGGGACTGGCTGTTTGGAACGATCTACGTCCCCAAACGCTGGCCTCGCGAATGCGGTCTGTGCGGAATGAAGGATGTTCCATCCAACTGGCTGCTGCAATTGCTCCATCCCTTTCGTCGTCGATGACGTCAGAGGGAGTTCGGCCAGGCGTTGATAACGAACAGGATCTCAGTCCGATGTTTCTGTCAGAAGTTTTACGGTACACGCCTGGCTAAGTCAGCTCATCTCAAGTTTGCCCATTTGCCGGCGATCTCGCGAGAAATGTTTGCCCTGCCTCAACCGTAACGGACGCACCATCATCGCCCAAGCGGCCAGCCAACACGATATCGAACCACGATCGATCAGTTTCAAAGGAGCGATTCAATTCCTGGAAGCATTTCAACCATTGATCGCAATTCAAGCTGACCGTGACTCCATGCGTTGCCAAATTCTCTATGAACACATTCTCAACGCCATCGCAACTCATCGCGTTGCCGATCGCCCCAACAGGTTCAAACCTCGATTGAGGAAATATAGACCAAAGAAGTACGATCGCATGATGAAGCCCAGGCACGAAATTAAACGTGATATCCTCAAAGGACTTACCGAGAACAAAGTGCCATTCGACTAACCGTCCTGAGTCAGTTGCGCGGATCTTGTTTGTGACCAATGTCGAACCGTCCTGAGTCATTCACGACCAAGTTGCCAGCCTGCTTGGGGCACTTCGACCGAACGCAGTTCGCAAGTTTTCAACATGAACGAAGTTGGAACAACCTCTTTCAGGAAGCATTTTCAGTTCGGCGTGGCGGTCGAAGAGACCGAAGCGAGTTGGCCGTTCTTAGAATTCGCCTCGGCCGATGCAATTCCGCCAAGCAAAGTTTGCGAAAGGGGAATGAGATATAGATTACAGCTTTTGAAACGTTTCATTGGAACATTGCGGATGGAAATCCCTTTTGGGAGAGGCTGGTCAGCAACTGGAAGGTAATCTTGTATTGTGTTGGGGTAGCCCTGTGCTGCGAAGCCTTTACAGCGAATCCGAAAGCCTTTCGCGGGAGACTCTGCTTTTGCATGCCAAGGGTCACGCTGATGTGTCGCAATGGTCTGAGAAAAGCAGTCCCGCCGGAGTCGGATTGCGACGGAGTTTTGTCGTACGCTCGCATCACCTTAAAAGATCGGTGAGACACGCTTGCGCTCCGAGTCACGACCGGCTAGGGACTTACTGATTACGAACCAGGAACTTGGCCGCAGTTCGCCATCCTATCGATGTCTGCTTTTCTGTTCTTGCGGATAATGATTTCTATTTTCGGAGGGATTGCAGTGTTTCAGTTGATGCGAATATGGCCATAAGCAATGGATATAAATGCACTTGCGAAATGTGTGTAGAGTCACACCGTGGAGCCCGCCTCCACTTACTGTCACAGATAGCCCTTCGGCGAGTACGTCGGAGGGCTGTTTTGTTGTGGGGCAAGGACTTGTATCGACGAGGCGGCTCCGGCAAGAATGAAACGCGGCGACCAGACGATTTCAAGAAATTGACGCTCCACTGTAAAATCGACTGTATGCCATTTGGGCGAAGGGTTTGAGAAAGTTCAAACTCCCTGGAAGCCACTTCGGCATTCTTAGTCGCGAGATGAGATTCCAACCTCCAACCGAAGCATGATCGAAGCCAGGTTTTCCGCAATGTTCGCCTGCTATCGGGGCAAACGTTTCATCAACTATCTACCCCTCTGTTCGAACTGCCTCTCAATTCGCAGATGCAACAGTTGGTCTGGTTGAGCGGCGATTGATTCATCCTGACGCTGCAATTCTGCTTGTTGGGTTCGAGTGTCGGCGTGGGCGTCCTTTGTCTTTGAGGCAATGACTGACTGAAGCCAGTGGCCAACTACGTTGTCTTCAATGCGAACCTTGTCGAACCAGGCCTGAACCTGCTGGTCGAGTTCCGCTGCGGTGCTCCTTGTTGCTGATGGTAAGCTTGTACAAGCTGGCATAGCGGTAGCGGGGCCACAGTTGGTCTGTTTGTCCTTCCATTCTTCTGTAAAGTTTTAGCCGCAGCGCCAACATTATATGAGATCCGATGTGTATGTCATCGGATGCGTCATTTGTTGGCAGTTGCTGAGCAGGGCCTGAAAACGATGCCAGGTGGATTCATCAATGATGTGTGCCTTCGTTCCCGGATATCAATTATTGCGATATCGGATTTCGCCAATCTGGGTGACCGTTGACGTGTCGCGGCTCACAAGTGACAACTACTTGCCGATCCAGGTACGCACGGAGGTTTTGCCGGCTTTCAGTTCCGCTTGCCGTCGACTGAGATATTCGTGCGATAACTCGATCGCCCTTGCTCGATCCTGCGAATCATCGTCCCAAAATTCCTGCACGATCGCTTCGCACTTTGGGTAGTGTGTTCCGTCGTCACCGACTCGCTTACGCAATGCCGCAAATCGTTTCTTTAGTTCCACTACCAGTTGCAGGTTTTCCGTTTCATCAATGACGTTGCGAGTTTCCATTGGGTCATTGACTAAGTCGTAAAGCTCCCAGCCCGGCGGAGTTTGGTAGCCACCGTCGTAGTTGCAACCGTAGTAATAGATCAGTTTGTGAGTCTTTGTACGCATGCCAAGATGCGCAGGGTTGTCGTGATGCGCCATGTGCATCCAGTACCGATAGTAAGCTTCCTGCTTCCATTCTTCGGGCTCGTCGCCGGTTTCCAACAACGATTTGAACGAAGCCCCCTGAACCGTGGATGGAATTTCGGCTGCGGCGAATTCCAGCATCGTCGGGGCAAAGTCGACGTTTTCGATGATCGTGTCAAAACGTTGACCTGCCTTGACTTTCTTCGGATAGCGAATCAAGAACGGCATCCGTTGAGATTGCTCATACATCCAGCGTTTGTCCTGATAGTCGTGCTCTCCCAGCATGAATCCCTGATCGGCCGTATAGATAATCAACGTGTTGTCGAATTGGCCGGATTCTTCAAGGTACGCAAACAACCGACCGAGGTTATCATCGATGCCCTTTACGCATCTAAGAAACTTTTTCAAGTAAGCGTTGTACGCCAGACGTGTGTTCTGTTCATCGCTGTGATTGGCAGGATCATAATTTTCGGGGAACTCCGCCGGATAAAGTTTGGGAAGATCACCGAGGTAGGAACGACGCGGGTTCCGGCTGCCAATTGAAGTACCGATGTGCGGAATCAGTTCGTCATTTGCGCCTCGTGTGGCAATTGACCCAAACATGGGATCGCGTTTCCAAAGCGTTGCTGGTTCGGGAATGGCGACGTCTCGTAAGTACGATTCGTATCGCGGTGCATTGTCAAAGTAGTCATGCGGAGCTTTGAAGTGATGCATTAAGAAAAACGGTTTGGTTTCGTCTCGCTCTTCTTTGAGCCACTTAAGTGAAATGTCCGTTATTGCGTCGGTGACGTGCTTTCCTTCAGCCTTGATGAGATTCCTGCCCCATGGTTTCTCGCCACGAATGCGAAACTCTGGGTTGTGGTATTCGCCTTGTCCGGGAAGCACGCAGTAGTAATCAAAGTCGGCTGGCTCTTCTTTCAGGTGCCATTTGCCGATCATCGCTGTCTGGTAGCCAGCCTGTTTCATTTGGATGGCCAGCATTTGCTTGCCCGGAGCGACACTTCCAGCAAGGTCGAACGCACCGTTCACGTGGTCGTATTGGCCCGTCAGGACGCAG
The DNA here is from genome assembly GCA_937916515.1 of uncultured Planctomycetaceae bacterium. Lineage (GTDB taxonomy): Bacteria > Planctomycetota > Planctomycetia > Planctomycetales > Planctomycetaceae > Fuerstiella. Next base: position 16,045 of record CALFSX010000034.1, read on the forward strand.
GCTCTCGATGGCGAACAGATCGAGTTTGTGCAAAATGCGTTGGTGAACAAAGCACCTTCGGCGGCGAGTCGATCGATGTTCGGCGTCGGGGCGATCTTCGCCAAACGTCCGTCGTAGGCAGAAATGGCGTGCGCCGCATGATCATCCGACATGATGTATAGAATGTTAGGACGATCAGCAGCGAACGTCATCGAAGCCAGCAGTACGATGAGTGCTGTAATTGCAGGGAGTTGTACCAGCCGACGTGAGTTGTATTGAAGTTTCATGAATTGATGCGATCCAAAGTTAATAGTTCCTGTGAGCCGGGGCGCGTAAGCGGCCGGGCGTGATTCTCCGCGATTTGTAGCATTCTGCGCCCAATGCCCACGGCTCACGTCACGTGATCATTTCCTTGATCACTTCACCGCCGAACTGGCTTAGCTGCTTGAAACGGCCACCGTGAAAATAGGTCAGTTTGTTGTCATCGAGCCCCAGTAGATGGAGCAGTGTTACGTGCAAGTCCTGTATCGGATGGACGCATTCGACGGCGGATGCCCCAAGATCATCGGTTGCTCCCACGACGCCTGGCTTCACACCCCCTCCGGCAAACAGCATTGTCATCGCCTTGTTGTTGTGGCCACGACCGAGTGAATACACACCGCCCCGCTTGTTATTGTCCGGCGTGCGGCCAAACTCACCAGTCCAGATGATAAGCGTATCCTTAAGCATGTCGCGTTGTTTGAGATCACGAATCAAAGCGGCAATCGGTTTGTCGACACTCTTGATCCGGGCCGTGTGACCTCGTTCAAGATAATCATGGCTGTCCCATCCTCCACTGAAAACCTGCACGAAGCGAACTCCGTTCTCCACCAGACGTCGAGCCATCAGGCACTGACGACCGAAGGTTCTGGTGTCAGGATCTTCCAGACCGTACAACTGCTGTGTTTGTAGCGTTTCCTGGTTCAGGTCGATCACATTTGGTACTTCAGCCTGCATGCGGAAGGCAAGTTCGTAGCTTTCGATCCGGGCTGACAGCTTTTCATCAGCTTCCAATCGTTCCAGATGCTGCTGGTTCATCCACGCCAGTTCATCGAGTGCCCGGCGCTGATGTTCACGCGACTTATTCGGCTGTGCAGTGAGGTCGAGCAGCGGTGAGCCTTCCGGGCGCAGCCTGGTTCCCTGGTAAAACGGTGGCAGGAATCCGTTGCTCCAGTTGGTGGACCCTCCCTGTGGCAGCGCCAGTTCCGTCATCACCACGTAACCGGGAAGATTCTGATTCTCGGTGCCAAGCCCATACGTCGCCCACGCACCAATCGCGGGGTCGCCGCCCAGTCGACTGCCGGTGTTCATGTGGAACAGTGCCTCTGGGTGGTTGAGGGATTCCGCCTGGCATCCTCGGTAGTTGCACAGTTCATCCGCGACGTACGGATCAGCCAGATGCTGCCATTGGTCACACATTTCGATACCGGTATCGCTGACTTTTCGGAACGAGAACGGGCTGCCGACGAAGAACTTGAAACCCGTTTCCTGGCCACCGGTCAGCTTTGATTCCTTCTTGTGCAGTCGGCTCAGATCGGGTTTCGGATCGAAGGTATCCATGTGCCCTGGCCCGCCTTCCATGAAGAGCATGATCACGTTCTTTGCCCGCGCCGGGATCATTGGTTGCCTGGGAGCCAATGGTGGCAGGCGGACGGAAGAAGGCGGAACGTCATCTGCGCGAAGAAGTGATGATAACGCAACAGACCCCAACGTTGCGCCAAGCCCGTACAGTAGCTTCCGACGTTGCAGATGATTATTCATTTTTACCTTCATCCCTTTTGGGGGTTCTATCTTTTCAGTTGACGTACATGAACTCATTCGCATTCAGCAGAAGCAAACAAACATCCGCCAGTGCTCTGGTCTCTGGAGTGACATCGGCCGATTTCTTATCCGCAACGTACTTCTCGAAGACAGGCAGAATCTCCTGGTATTCAAAGACCTGACCGGAGAACTCTTCGACCAGGGACCGAGTAATCTGTATCGGATAAGTCACGGGCGTCGCAGGTGTTTGGCGGTGATAAACCACCATGTCATCAAAGTACTTTGACAGACGTCTGACCTCACTGGCGGTTGCATCCCGTCCAAAGGCGACTTGAATCGCTCGATGAATTCGAGCCTCGGAGTCGTTGTATTCCGATTGCAGCCTGAGAGCAAACGCAATCGACCGATCCGTCATCTGGTCGCTGTTAAGCAGAGTGAAAACCTGAGGTGTCACGGCCGCTGATTCACGCACCTCACAGGATTCGTTTGGATTCGGTTGATTGAACAGTTCCGTAAAAGGGTCTGCCTGCCCACGCACGTGATAGGCATAGATCGTCCGGCAATTTCGTTCCTGAGGCGTTCGGGATGGCTGGTAGGCCGGGGCGAGCGAGAACTGAATCATACGAGGTTGCAGAGCGACCTCCATGTTGATTTCCGGCATGATCGGCGGGCCTCCGGTTCGTTCCTGAAGATCTCCCGTCATCTGCAGAATCGCATCACGGATCTCTTCAGCGCTTAGTCTTCGCCGGGGAAAATGTGACAGCAGCCGGTTGTTGGGATCAGTCATCTTCCAGGATTCATCGTCCGGCAGTTCAGAAGACCTCTGATACGCATCTGTCAGCATGATCAGGTGATGCATGCGTTTGATCGTCCAGTTGTGTTCAACGAAATTCGCTGCCAGCATGTCCAGCAATTCCGGATGCGAGGGCTTGCCACCTTTTGCTCCGAAGTTGTTGGCGTTCGCCGCCAGCCCAACACCAAAATGTCCTTGCCAGATACGGTTGACGATCGAACGCGTTGTGAGCGGATTGGCAGCGTCTGTGATCCAGCGCGCCAGGCCCAGGCGACGCCCGTCAACGTCATCTGTCAGCAGAAAAGGTTCGTCCGAGTTTTCGTTCACAGACACCGGCACGACACTCAACACACCCGGCGACACGACATCGCCGAGCGCGCTCAGCGCGCCACCAACCAGAATATGGCATTCCGGCGGAAGTTCGGAGCCCTTGCCGCGTTTGATCCTGAGCTTGCGTGCCCCGTTCCAGGCGAGTTCAAAGTCGGGCGCATTGAAAACACTTTGGGCCAGCGGTTCATAACGTTCCAGCCGTCGCGTCCAGATCCATTCGTCCTGTTCGCGAACCTTCAGTTGACCTTCATCGACGTGATCCAGCCCAACTGCTCGCGGCGGCTTTTCGTCATCGGGCAGGCCTTTGCGGGCCGCTTCATCCTTGTACGGAAGGTTGTGTTCTTCAAACCAGGCACGCGCAGCTGCTTCTCGTTTCTCGATCAGCTTGTTCTTTTCTGATACGGCAAAGTCGAGCATCCGCTGGACATGAGCCTTTCCTGTATCGAATCCCTGAACGTTCTCCTGTGGGACGAATGGGACAGGACGTTCGGCCATGTGTGTGGTCGAAAACGCTGCATAGAGCCGGTAGTAGTCGCGCGTCGGAATTGGGTCAAACTTGTGGTCGTGGCACTTCACGCACCGCATTGTGGTTGAGAGAAACGTCTGGCCGGTAATATTGACCAGATCATCGAGCCACATCTGGCGGGCTTCCGCCTTCTCGATCATGGCATTGTCCCATGGTCCAAGGCGAAGAAATCCCGTGGCGATGATGCGTTCTGCTTCTTCATCGTTGTACTTCCCGGTCTGCTGGGCTTGATAGACGTCCTTGTCCGTGTTTCCGATCCGTTTACGGACTGACTGATCCGCCAGTTCATCGCCCGCAAGTTGTTCAATGATGAATTCGTTGTAGGGTTTATCATTGTTGAACGATCGAATGACGTAATCGCGATACCGCCACATGTTTGAGCGTTCATAGTCGTTGGACATACCGCCCGTGTCGGCGTAACGAGTGATGTCGAGCCAATGCCTGGCCCAGCGCTCGCCGTAGCGCGGACTGGCAAGCAGCCGATCGATCAGTTCGCTCCATGCGACGGTCGAATTCTTCTCAAACGCCGCCATAAATGCTTCGACCTCTTCCGGTGTTGGTGGCAGCCCATGAAGATCGAAAGTGGCACGGCGGATCAGCGTGCGAGCATCGGCTTGCGGTGCTGGTTGGATTTCTGCCGCCTTCAGGTCGCGGAGAATCAGCGCGTCGATGAGTGCGGTTGAAGGACGTTCGTCAACGGCCTGGTCGTTCATTTCAGCCAGGAGCTTCTGCAGCTCTTTGTTCGTCAATCTCTTCAACGGCTGAAACGCCCATAAGTCATCCGGTTGATAGCGGCGATTGCTCCACTCGGCGGACGTTCCGCCACTGGTTTCAAACCGGACACCTTCGTCGGTGAGAGCCATCTTGCTCGCTTCATCTCGAATGCGAACCTGCACAGCCTCATCCGGCCAGGGAGCCCCGGCCTTAACCCAGCGTTCTATTGTGTTGATCTGGTCCGCATTCAGACGATCATTTTCTTTGGGAGGCATCTCCAACCCTTCCCAACGGATTGCTGGTAACAAACTGCCTTCGTCCGTCTTCGACGGTATAACGGCTGCATCACCAGACTCTCCCCCTGCAAGCAGGTGTGCGCGATCCACAACGCTGTACTCGCCTTTGATGTCACTCGGATCACCGCCATGGCAGCCGAGGCATTTCTGTTTGAGCAGCGGCAAAATTCTGAGAGTGAAATCCCGCTCGGCGGTTGTGGCATCGTCGCCTCGCACAGCTGTTCCGACGCCCAGCATTGCCATCATCAAAACGAGATTGACGATTACTGAATGACGACTGAAGATTTGTGAAGTGACGTCATTTCGCATTGTAAACCTCGTTGCAGTACCTCTGAAGTTGGCAGTCGGCGGTTGGCATTATGGGCTCGATTCCACGAACAGCTCACGAATCTCCGCCTCCGACAGTGCAGCAGAAAAAAGCAGGAACTCGTCCATACTGCCATTAAGATTACGGATCGCAAATCGCGGTTGATTTCTTTCGGGAAGCCCCCAATTGCAAAGCGATGCATCGCCGATGCGAATACTGGTCACCAGATATTCTTCCGGAATCGCTTCCTGACTGAGCACTTCGCCGTTGAGGTAGTGAGTCACCTGAAGATTTGTCCCGTCATAGACGGTTGCAACCATCAGCCAGCGCCCGCTCAACGACGAATCCCAAAATGGTGGTGAGAAAAAGATGTGCTTGTCCTTCTCACCGTTCGTGGCATTCCAGACGTCATTCTTCTTAACGGAGAAGAAAAGACGGCCATCATCCATGATCTGCCAGTGCGGCTCTCCCTGTTCATGTCCATCGGTCAGAAACAGTGAGTTGTACCAGCGGTCGAGACTGTTGATCCGCACCCAGGAGATGAGAGTCAGGTTCTGATACTCGCCCGGCACCTGCATCCGCACGCGACTTCCTGCCGGACTGAAGTCCAGTGCACTGGCCGATTCCCCCCAGCGATTATGCGAGGCTGTTGCCGCAACGACCGCTCCTTCGCTGGCATGTTGTACGCTTGAGGACGCCAGATTCGGCAACCGACGCTCAGTATCCGCGTTGGGGCTCAGTTGATAGTGAGCGATCAGGCGCTTATCTTGAGCCAGTTCCCTGCAAGCCAGTTCCCATTGTTCGCGACGCGTCTGCATTTGATTTCGGATGCGGCGTTCCAGGTCCAGGGATCCGAGAAACGTCCTTGGATCTGCGGAAATCTTCGTCTGGCCCTGACTGCTGCTTCGGGTGGCATCTCCCTGTTTAAGTCGTTGCAAAGGCAACCCTGTCGGATGCCATTCAACTTCACCATCGAGTACATGGATTTCCAATTGCTCAGCGGAAATGTTGACGGCAAATTCCGTCCCCAGATCAACCACTTCACCGGCCTGGGTCAACAGGCGAAATCCCTGAGCCGGCTCTGGCACTCGGGCACGGACTTTACCGCTCGCAACGGAGACCTCCATCGGCGAGAGAATTGAGAATCTGGCTTCGCCTTCAACAACCAACGTCACCCCACTGAATAACTCAAACTGGGCCAGACCACTTTGGAGGCGAACTTCACCAGGAGGAACAATGCCGCCAGTCGAGAGTTCGACATCTCCCCAGACCGCATCGGCCTGGCCAGACAGAATTGCGAAGCCTGACGATTGCTGTTCCTTATCATCCATCGAAATGGTGGCGTGATCGTCAGGCAGGCTGGCAGCGTTCTGTGTAATTCGCCCCTGCCCCTGCC
>CALFSX010000035.1 GCA_937916515.1 uncultured Planctomycetaceae bacterium
GACTGACACGCGTCGGTGAACAGACACTGCACGCATACGCCTGTGTGAACTTCATTCCAGCCTTGGCAAGTTGCTCCATGTGCGGCGTGCGGTAGCGCCGGTTGAAGCCAGTGACTTCCGTATGGAACGGCACCGAGGTGTCTTGCCAGCCCATATCATCTACGAGAAACAGCACGATGTTCGGCTGTTTGTTTTGCGGTCGAATGTGACCCGCGACAGCCTTCGCGATTGCCAGGTAACCTTCGGCGTTGGGATGCACACCGTCACCTTCACTGAGCAGTTCTGGACAATCCTGAAGGACAACGTTAAGTTCCAGCAGTGAAACGTCTTGATCAGCGTGCTTCGTGGCCAGCTTACGAACGCGGCTGCACAGTTCTTGCAGGCGAGGTTTCCGTTCTGACAGATCAGCCACGCGTTTCTCGGACAGTCCCGGTGTGTTGAGAACCATCGCAGTTGGCGTGCAAAGTACGATTCGTGGCTTCGACGGCAACTCGGCCAGCGTCTTGATCAACTCCGAGTAATCGTTGTCGAAGCGTTCGATCTGCTCCCAATTCTTCCGGCTGCCACCAACCGTATCGTTTGTTCCCAGGGAAATGATCGCGATGTGTGGCTCAAACTTTTGGACGGCATCCAGATTGCTCCAAATGTTCGGCCGACCAGTCTTGATCAGTGTGGCCCCACCGATGCCGAAGTTGCGGACTTCAAAGTTGTCGCCAAGGATTTTCTGCAAGCGAGCCGGGTAGGATTCGGACGTTGCATCGACCCGAGCTCCTGCCGTGATGCTGTCACCCAGGCAGGCCACACGAATCGGTGAAGTTTCCTCAGACAGCGCCGCAGTCTGTGCGCTAGCGCAGATTACAAACGCCGCCAGGAGCCGATAAATAGGTAGGTCAACTGAGGACGACACCAGAGATGCGATCAGAAGCCGGAACACGGCGTGGGCTTTCACGGGGTAAGTTCCTTAGGTGAGTGAATAATTGGGGAAGATTGCAAGGATAGGATGAACGCTGAATTTCGTTCAGTGAAACCTATTCACGGTCCGCCTGAAGTTCCCAAACGGCAAAGATCGCTCGATGGTCTGAAGCGACGGCCTCGTCCAGCACTTTGACTTCAACGACTTTCCAGCGATTCGCCGGACGGTGCAGGATAAAGTCGATCTGCTTTGTCGGCTGATTCACCGGCACCGTTGCCATGGGCTGTTCATTCACACGAGTCCACTTCGTGTGAAACAGTTGAAGCGTTTCACTGTCGGGCGTGGCGTTCAGATCGCCTGCCAGCAATGCCGGATGTTGTGGATGGTCTGCGATCAGCTTGTTGATGAATTTCGCTGAGGCCAGGCGTTCGCGTTCATCAGCCCGATAGTCCAGGTGAGTGGCCAGCAGCAACAGCGACCGATTGGACTTCGGAAGTGCAATTTCCGCTTCGATGACTCCGCGTTGCTCGCCATCGTCGATATTGGGCAGAAGATGATTCTTGTGTCGGGTGATTGGAAACCGAGAAAGCACGGCGTTGCCGTAGTGGCCCCCTTGCAGTTCGATGTTGGCACCGAAGACGACATTCATTTCCGTCAGCCGAGCCAGTTCGGCGGGTTGGTCAATGCTGTTGGTTCGCTTGACCTTCTGGTCGACTTCCTGCAATGCCACGATGTCCGGCTTGACTGAGAGGATGACACCTGCAATCCGCTCCACATCCAGCTTGCGATCGACGCCTTCGGCATGGTGAATGTTGTAGCTGAGCATTCGCAGGCGAATTGGTTCCGCCGAATCGCTTGCCGACACAGGCAACAGCGACACTGCTGCCAGCAATAGAGACTTCATCAACTGTTTCATGTTCTTATGACTCCTTGTTAGGCCGATCGCCATGTCAGCGTTTTCGATTCACTATTCCATGGATGCTGAGCATCCGTGGTATGTGTGGTGAGTGTGACTCCGTTGGCAGTCAGTTGTGCGGTCGTCCAGCCGGTTGTCGATGTCTTCGGATCGGCAACATACGAGGTAGCTGGCGTATTCAGAATGTGGATACCCTGATGTTCGGCATAGGTTCGATCATGGATGTGTCCGTGGATGTAGGCTTTGACCCACTTGCGCGGCCCAATTACGTTCCACAGTTCCCGCGAGTCAATCAGTCCGCCGGGAAAGTGCAACGGATCACCACCCAGTCGCGGATTATGATGAGCCACGATAATCGCTGGCTTCGTTTGCAAACAATCGAGTGCTGATGCGAGCCATGCCAGTTGCTGAGTACCGATGGTTCCCTGGGTCACCATTGTCTTTTGCAACGAGTCGAGCAAAAAGAAGTTAGCATACTGCGCTTCGACGACGGCGATATGTCGTGACTCGACAGCAGGCTTCTCCGGTCGCTGCTCCGTGAGTATCTCATAGAACACATCGCGGTGATCGTGGTTGCCGAGCGTGAGATGGGTATCGACGCCAGCTTTCTGAAGTGGAGCAATCAGTTTTGCGAAATGCCGATAGTCCCCCGGCTGGCCATCCTTCAGAGCCAGATCGCCATTGATGAGCACGCAGACCGGCTTGGTCGGTCGATTCACCAGTTCGGTGACAACCTGGCGCAAATGAGTGGGAACCGCTGAATCGTCCGGTTGTTTTTCACCAATGTGAGTATCGTTCAGCAGATAAACCAGATCGGCGTCGACATCGACCGCCTCGGACGCCTGACCGTTGTTCCCATACAACAGGATGCCAGCTCCGGCAGCTTGAAGGAAACGCCGTCGATTCAGGGTGGTCAAATGGATTGGCAAATCATCAGCCTCCTTGTGGGAAACATCGCGAGTTTTATCGAATAGACATCATACCATCATGCGCGTCGCATCATCAAATCGCACCAATGACGAACTTACAACCAGCATTGCACTTTCGAGCTGGTGAATGCGGAAGACACGTTTGCAGAAGTATGGTACCCAAGCGCCAAAATATACATTAACGCTGCCATCGTCATTGATTCAATACGAGCGAATAACGCCTGCGAGGCAAGCAAATCGGGCCGCCCGGTGACTGCGCGTCTTCAGATCGAACCAATCATTTTGCCCGTGGTATAAGCGGCTTAGGAATTGTCCCGAATTAATTTCCTTGATTGACAGCAATGCGCAACTCCACGAAGGCCAATTCAATTCGCCAGAAGGAATCGCGATTTGGCACTTTCTGTTTTCTATAGTCGCGGAGCGACGACATACGATAGCCTCGGACTTCAGTCCGAGGTTGCCAGCTGGTTTCCACGAAAGTCGCGGAGCGACGGCATGCGGAAAGGCCACATGTCGCCGCCCCGCGGCTTTCATTCGTTTAACGGCAGCCAACCTCCGGTTAAAACCCCAGGCTATCACCTGTCGTCGCTCCGCGACGCATCGGTCGCAACGTGCAACGTGCAACGTGCAACGTGCAACGTGCTGGAAAATCAAAAAGTGT
>CALFSX010000036.1 GCA_937916515.1 uncultured Planctomycetaceae bacterium
AACCATTTCATCAATGATATCCAGGGGGAAACGGGTATCCGGACACGCTGCTAGCAGCAAACCGACGCAGTAGCCTTTCGGAAATGTGGTGTGCGACGAGCGTGGCGAATGCAGTGCCGGCAATAGAGTTTCATTTTGCGTGGATTCGACAGAACTCCCTTTTGCCTGTTGCTGAACCAGTCCTTCCAGAGAGCGAAGCTGACTGATGAACTCCATAAACACGGTGGCATGTTCCGGCCATTGCTGAATGAATTCGGCCGGGTCAGGAACTTCTCCGTGGTCAAGTCGGTCCAGGTAAATGGTGATGACATCATCGACTGTACGTACGTTCGCCGGGTCTATCACGGTCTCTTCTCGCTTTCTGCATTCAACTCTGATGGCAGGTGATTCTGAAGCAGAGCCAGGCCGCGTCGGATGAGTCCCGCAACTGAGCCGATCGATACATCCAGACGCTTGGCGATTTCCACCAATTTCAGGCCATCCAGAAAACGTAATTCGATCGCTGCACGCATGTCATCGGGAAGTCGTTCCATAATTAGAGCAAGCTGTAACGCCGTTTCCCCGGCGATCACTACTGACGATGGTGTTCGCGTCGATGCTCGTCTGGTTTTCCAGACAAATGACAGTGTACCCGATTCCTGAATGTCGGTAACTTCTCGCCGAATGTCGCGTTTCTCTGCCCGATGAGTCTGCAACTGCTGCCACAGGCAACGTTGCGTAATAGTCTGCAGCCACTTTAAAAATTCACCGCACGAGCGGCCTTTGAACGAAGAAAACGCTCCGAAGGCCTCCAGGCAAGTCTGCTGCACGATGTCCGACTCATCAAATCTTGACGGAAAGATCTCTCGAATCTGGCGTCGAATCACCAGCCTCACCAGCCTCACCAGCGGACGACAATTGATAAACAGTACTTCCTGAGCACCACGGTCTCCGGCGACGGCTCTGCGAATTTTCGAGCTAAATTCAGAATCCTGCATACAGAAACTCGTGTCAAAAAAAACGTAAATCGCAGTATTGCTCATTCCGAGCTACAAGCACCGCCACGAAGAAAAACGTTTTGTACCCAAACATTACAAACAGTCGGTTTGACTTGCCATATTTCACTTGTGCTGAACCCACTGAGATGTCGCCCCACGCACTTGAGGACTTTACAAGTTGAAGCCAGTAAATTCAAAGGATGAAAGTGCCTGGCCTCAAGGGGATGAGCCAATTGACTCACAAAAGATCGTGACTAATTGTTGACGTTCTTCGACTTTCCAGCAAAGAGCTAGTGCCACATTCGCACAACAAATCCGATTGAAAGCACGTTCGCCACAATTCGCTTACGCCACAGAAAGACGAAGGGCAACGGCAGTGCCAAAGCCAGCTTAACAATGATGTTCAAGCCAGGAAGGAGCCCGCCGGAGAATCGGACATGGCATGGCCTGGATGTTGTTAGTGAAATACTTTACAGAAGGTTTGGTTGTGGATGTGTTTTTGTTTTGCTAGCGAATCGGGTCAGGGATGAGCAAGAAATTTCGGAATTGGGCGCCGGATCAGACGTGGCTGTTGCCGCCTTCGCCGCGTGACTGGCTGAATGAGAATCACCTAGTTTGCTTTTCTACTCGACGTGGTGGGTGAAATAGATCTCTCGCCGTTCTTCGAACGGACTAAGAACTCCATCACCGGTCAGCCGCCCTTTCATCCGCGGATGATGGTCACTCTACTGCTTTAGAGTTATTGCAAAGGCGTGTTTTCCTCGCGGAAGATTCAGTCGCGTTGCGGCGAAGACTTGGCATTTCGAGTCATCGTGGGCGAAGATATTCCGGACTTTCGCACGATCAGCGATTTCCGCAAAGACAACCTCGAACACATGCAGTCGCTGTTTGTGGAGACGCTGCAAGTGTGCGCCGAAGCCGGACTGATGAAGCTGGGCGAGTCACTCTGGACGATGCGAAGGTGAAAGCCAATGCTTCGCGGCACAAGGTGATGAGCTACGATCGAATGCTGAAGGACGAAGAGCGTTTAAAGCAGGAAATTGCAGATATGATGGCTCAGGCCGATTCTGCTGATGACGAACAGTTCGGCGACCGCCACGGTGATGAAATTCCGGACGAACTGGCTCGGGGAGAATCACGCCTGGCGAAGATTCGCGAAGCTCGTGCAGCGCTGGAAGCCGCGGCTCGACAAAAGGCGGCGGAGCATGCCGCAAAGATGGAAGCGGAAGGACGCGATCATCGCACCGCCCCGGACACGGCCGTTCCGGAAGATAAAGATCAGTGGAACTTCACCGACCCGGAATCGAAGATTATGAAGACTTCGAACAACGGTTTTGATCAATGCGGCAAAGCTCAGATCGTTACGACGGAAGATCAGATCATCGTTGCGGCCGATGTGACGAATCAGGCGAACGACGTTCGTCACGTCGAACCGATGGTGGATCAGCTTCAATCAAATATTGCTGCCGCGAAACTGACATGCGGCGTTAAAGAATTCCTTGCCGATGCGGGCTGCTTCAGCGAAGAAGACACAAAGACAATTACGGACGCGGGGATGAATCCGTCCATCGCGACGCAGCGTTTGAAGCACAACGAACAGATTCTGGAATGTGCGAAGGGCCTCCCGGCCGGCGACCTGACTCCCAAACAATTGATGGCTCGCAGGCTGCGGACGAAGAAAGGAAAGCAGACATACGCGAAACGGAAGTGGATGGTCGAGCCGGTGTTCGGTCAAATCAAAGCGTGTCGCGGTTTCCGTCAGTTTTTCTTACGAAGTTTGAATAAGATGCAGGGTGAGTGGACGATCGTCTGCCTCACACACAACCTGCTGAAGGCGTTCAACGCCTTCAGCAGCCTGGGTCCCGCCAGAATGTGGAAAGCAAAAATAACAACTGCTAACAGTGCATGCACTGCATTTGGAATCTCAGACAGACTCCTACCTCACAGTTCCTCTGGGCAGGCAAGCGTTCCCTATCCGCACAGAGGCCATGCCGGCGATAAGCACCTCCGGATCAAGTGATCAGGTGACTCCCTA
>CALFSX010000037.1 GCA_937916515.1 uncultured Planctomycetaceae bacterium
GTAACGTTTCCGCCAACGCCGAAGGTGTGCCGTAACTGACTCAGGACGAACCGTCCGCAGTCATGAACGAAGAACCCGGGTGAGGCGAGCGGAGAAAGAGGTGTTGATCGGCGATAGCCGATCTGCGGAGCCGCCTCTGGCGATGGTGAAGAGGTGTGCGGCGACAGCGTCGGGGCTGGGCGAGGAACGAGCCGGTGGCCGCGACCCGCGGAGATGAAGCAGCCGTCCCGGCGTCGTCGAAAGCTCCGCGGGTCGCGGGCATAGCCCGTCGACGCGGAGCCCTCATCGTGGCGAGCATTCTCGGCTTGTCCGAGCGATGAACGGGTTCAACTCAGTTGACCCGTTGACTGTCCCGCTGCCTGACCTGCGAACAGGACAGCTTTTGCGGCGGGTATCAGTGAAGAGATTTCTTCTTGAGGCGTGGATTCACGCGGCTGGCGGCATATTACGAGCCTTCGTTCGACGGTGTTGAAACTAAACGGCAGCGACTTCCACGTCGCTGCTTTCACGTCGAGCTTGCGTGACCGACGTAACAACTCGTGGAAGATCTCGGTCGATTGCCAGAGCATCGAGCACCTGCACATGTGGGTTGTCACCTGAAGGTGAATCACGACGAATAATGTCCCGAATCATGGCGCTTGATTCGTGTTCAACCGCCGCCTGAATCCACTGCCGACGTTGCTCGGACGAAGCTGTCCCCCACTCCGCCAGCAAGAGTCTCTTGCGTTCGCCGCGACGTTGTTTTTCTTTTGCGATCGCAGCTTCCTCAGTTCGCTGCTGAGCGTTTCTTTCCTCTTGACGCACTCGCTCTTCATCACGTTTTTCACGGACGACAATTGTCGCTGGCTTCGCCCAATCCTCGTCGATCGCCTTTCGAAGCATTCCAAGACGATTCTCTGTCGGATTTCTCGCGTCCAGCCACTCCAGCTGGTTTTTCACCACCGTTAATCCCCTCTTCTGCACCAGAACCATCGCTGTTGGCTGATCCATGCCTGCGGAAGTCAACAATTGAAGTGCTTTTTGATCTACAGCAGTCTGTTGTTTGTATATGTCATTTTGTTTTATGTCTTTCTTAGTGGTCTGGTTTTTGAACCGATCTTCTGGTCGGGTTCTTGAACCGTTGCTGGTCGGATTTTTGAACCGATCCTCTGGTCTGGTTTTTGAACCGTTGGTTGAACTCTTGGCAGTTTGAAGCCATCGAACGGCGTATGTCGCCGTTCGTTGCTGATCACTTTCCGGACTGAACTTCCCAGTCTCCAAACACTCGATATATCCCGCCTGCTGAGCATGCCTAATCGCCTGAGCGAGCGTCGACCGATCCCTGAGCTTGCTGTACTCTTGAATCCGACGATAAGACAGCGGGGCAGATGATCGGCGACCACCGAACTGATTGTGGTATCCAATCGTATGGCGGATGACCGCACCGACGACCTTCACAACCGAGAGAGATTCCTTGCAGATTACATTGTCAAAAAAACGATTGGGAACCGGTGTGCGGTAACCTTCTCCACTATAGAAACCCGCAAAGCAATCGAGCCGATTGATGTACTCACCACGTCGGTCCCAGCGCAACGCATACACGGCAGACTTTCCAGAATTCCTATTGGTCTTCTCGGCTGCGGTTTGGGTGCAGAGAATGAACCCTGAGCGAATAGCTTCCTCGATTGCCGGAGCGATTGCTCCTCGGCTGACGCCAGCTTTCTGAATCAAATCCTGATACCGGACTGTGATCTCCTGCTTCAATGGCTGACCATCGCGATCGAGCCAGCCCAGCGTTTCTCGCAAAAGATAGCCGACGATCCGTACTGCTCCGCGGGAACAGTTTGGCAGACAAAGATCCAGAAACTGGTTTGGACAATAGACGTAGTTAGCGGTCAACGGCTCAAATCCGGGAAACGTAGTGTCGCCGTGTGCAGGGGGCCGATGCTGTGAGGTTTCAAAGTTCATTCAGAAGAGATATTTGCAACAGAATATCGTTGCGCGAAGATATTAGTTATTCCTGCCGAACAGGCGAATTGGACGCGTCCAGATGGATTGCCGTTTCACCTGCTTTCCTGCCGACGCTTCAGGAGCCGGAGCACTCCCCTTCCCTGATGGGGATTGGTGCGAATCGACGACGTTTCCATCTTGTACCGACTGGGAAGCAGCAGGAGGTGCGATTGCTAAACGTTCCTGTAGTTCCTTCATCAACACATTGCTTTCATGCATGCGTTCGTTCAGGTTCGATATCTGCTCATCTTTGCGATCAAGCTGCTTTTCCAACACTTCGAGCTGTCGGTCTTTCGACTGAAGCTGTTCACGGAGCACGTCAATGACCGGCATCGCGGCATCCGGATTCGACAACTCCCCTCCTCCCTTTTTAGTGACCTTGCCGTCCGGATCGACGGGAAAGCTCCGCAATAGAAACTGCCTATCCATACGCCACGCATACGGCTCATGGGCGGCACGCTTCTGCTCTAATTCTTCGGCAGACGGTTGAATTGATACTCGATCCGGATGATCAGAATTCTTAACAACTTCGCGGAGAAGACGCTTGATGGTCGATTCAGATTTGCCAACCAGTTCGGTGGCTTCCTTCACACTGAGAAATTGCTGCATGGGAGAGAGGGGAGTAACGGAACCACTGTAGAGCAGGTTGCGCAATCACGCAAGTTTTTTGACTCCCCGCAGACCGCGCCCATTCACGACCACCTGAATGACGCCGGTCATGCCCGGTGTCATGACTGGCGTTCAGAACGAGAAATGAACCGTTCAGCTATCAGATTCTTGGCTCAGCAAGCGGGATCAACCGCCGTTCAATGAATGGCGACGATTCGTCCATGAACGCTGTTCATGAACCGGAAAGGAACACATCGATTACCGACAATGAACGAGTCGAGAGGGGAGTCATGCGACATGGCGTTCAAAGATCCGATCCGTATGTGAACACCCGGCGATTCCAGACTGATCGTATGACGGTGAACAAAGGATTTGAACAACAAGAACACATCTGCAGGCAGTGAGAGCAGGGGAGTCATGGCAGTCGGTCAAGATGACCGCCACACGCCACTGCCCGCGTTCTGACATATGCCATCTACACGTTTCTGAACCGTTCATGATCAGCTTTGGCCGCAGCGGGGCCGCAAGTTTCGGCGGCGACGCGCGCACGAAAGCGTGCCGACCTTGCAATCGGTTCCGGCAAGAACGAACGCCTCTTCTTCCTCGGTTCGTCGGATTCGGCACGCACCCACCGGTAGAATGTCGACGGTGTGACAATGCCGATTAGCTCTTCAATCCAGCACCTTAGACCGTGTGCTGCTTGGCTATACGGCTGCTAAATTGCAATTGGAGCCCGCCTGGCAGAGAATCTTTTTGGTCGGTGATGCTCCCCCGTGTAACAATGTGAAATGGTAAAACAAGCTAATGGACATGTTGATTGAATTGCACATAGGCGACTTGGTGAATCAAGCGATTAAGGACTTGGAGAAAAAGTTCGACGGATACCGTGTTGTTGCCGTATCAGAAGTGGGTGACGATGCGTGGAACGCTGTTGAGCCAGACGCCGAGAGCCGACGAATTGGTGAGAACAGTGTTACTTGGGATTTTACGCTGCTTCGCGCAGAAGACACTGGTCTGTGCGACCCTGAAAGGATTCACATTCTGCTAAGGCCAGTTGCCGAAATACTGTACGGCGATAGTGCTTTTTTCAAAAAGTTCGAGGTGGAAGCCATTGATTTGCGGCTAAGCGGTGCCGAACGGTCCGCCTTGAAAATTGCGAATGTTGACACAGACATACTGGACACAGTCTTGGTCGTCTACACCGCCAATAGCTCTGACGCATAGATTTCATACGCAACTGCAATGGCAGCTTTACGCATCCCTGTCCTATGCGTCGACATCAGTGCGATTCCGAACGATGACGGCCGCGCGGTTCAAATAATGTGTGCAACAGGCTCACCGTTCCTTCGTCCGCCTTTCGGCTTTTTCCTTTTTCTTGGTTCGTCGGATTCATCCCGCACCCACCGGTAGAACGTCGCAGGCGTAACAATGCCGATCAGTTCCTCGATCGCTTTTCCCAACACCTTGCCCAGTTTCAGCAGCTGTTTGCGTTCCGCTGGTTTCGTATGAACTTGCCCCGGAATACGTGCGCGAAGGATCTTGTTTTCCGCTTTCAGATATTCGACATACCGAGCCAGCTCCCGGTCAGTGGATGAGGCAAGAAAAGGGTGGAAGAGTCTGGTCATCGGCTGTATCGTCAAATGTGCTAAAAACGCTGGTGCTGCACATTCGTTGTACACCGAAATGCACCGTATTTTGGAGCTGTTTTGCCGCCAAATCGTCGCGTTTTGAAGCTCGTTTTTCGTGACCGTCAGAGCCCGCAATGGTCGTCCCTTATGGACCATTCAACCTTGTGTAATGCCTTGTGCTCCGGGCACTGCGTCGAATGGATTGGGAGCTGAAAGGCAGTATTGAGCCGATCAAGTCCCCCCACTTATCCCCCCACTAATGCGCGTTCTCTGCGGTTGAGCAACGCATTCTCCAGGCCAGGTAAAAGCAAAAGCCCCGAAAAATCGGGGCTTTTGCCAGCATCAGCAACGCATAAGGAAACGTCTTTGGTCTTCGGAACCAGTTTGACCGACGAAAAGCGTAGAGAATCCAGCAGTTTTCCG